>NZ_JBVHUE010000023.1:0-149468 GCF_055565515.1 Streptomyces sp. NPDC028419
TCCTTGTTTCCGTTCCTCGGGTTCCCCCCCCCCCCCCCCCACACCCCCCCACCCCCCCCCCCCCCCCCCCCCCCCCCCCCCCCCCCCCCCCCGCGGCGTTCGGTCCGCGATGTCAGCGGCGGTGCTGGGAGTCCGCGACGGTGACCTCGACGCGCTGGAATTCCTTCAGCTCGCTGTAGCCCGTGGTGGCCATCGAGCGGCGCAGGGCGCCGAAGATGTTCATCGAACCGTCCGGGGAGTGCGACGGGCCGGTGAGGATCTCCTCGGTGGTGCCGACGGTGCCCAGGTCGACCTTCTTGCCGCGCGGCACGTCCTCGTGGACGGCCTCCATGCCCCAGTGGTGGCCCTTGCCGGGCGCGTCCGTGGCACGGGCGAGCGGGGAGCCCATCATGACCGCGTCGGCGCCGCAGGCGACGGCCTTCGGGATGTCACCGGACCAGCCCACGCCGCCGTCGGCGATGACGTGCACGTAGCGGCCGCCGGACTCGTCCATGTAGTCGCGGCGGGCCGCGGCCACGTCGGCGACGGCGGTCGCCATCGGGACCTGGATGCCCAGCACGTTGCGGGTGGTGTGCGCGGCGCCGCCGCCGAAGCCCACCAGCACGCCGGCCGCGCCGGTGCGCATCAGGTGCAGGGCCGCGGTGTAGGTGGCGCAGCCGCCGACGATCACCGGGACGTCCAGCTCGTAGATGAACTGCTTCAGGTTCAGCGGTTCGGCGGCGCCGGAGACGTGCTCGGCGGAGACCGTGGTGCCGCGGATCACGAAGATGTCGACGCCCGCGTCCACGACCGCCTTGGAGAACTCGGCGGTGCGCTGCGGGGAGAGCGCGGCGGCGGTGACCACACCGGAGTCGCGCACCTCCTTGATGCGCTGCTTGATCAGGTCGGCCTGGATCGGCGCCTGGTAGATCTCCTGGAGGCGGCGGGTGGCCGACTCCTCGTCCAGCGCGGCGATCTCGTCGAGCAGCGGCTGCGGGTCCTCGTACCGGGTCCACAGACCCTCGAGGTTCAGCACACCCAGACCGCCCAGCTCGCCGATGCGGATGGCGGTCTGCGGGGAGACCACCGAGTCCATCGGAGCGGCCAGGAACGGAAGCTCGAAGCGGTAGGCGTCGATCTGCCAGGCGATCGAGACCTCCTTCGGGTCTCGCGTACGGCGGCTGGGGACGATGGCGATGTCATCGAACGCGTACGCCCTGCGGCCGCGCTTGCCGCGCCCGATCTCGATCTCAGTCACGTGTGGTGGCCTTTCCTCTGGGTCTGCCCGTCCAGTATCCCCGACGGGCGGCGGGCCGCGTTTCGGTGACCGCTGTACGGACGGCGGACGGGCACGCTACGGGCGCACGGCAAGGGGGCGGGTCCGCCGCGCGGACCCGCCCCCAGCACGCTGTCGCCCCGCTCAGCCCTTGCGGGAGTAGTTCGGCGCTTCCACGGTCATCTGGATGTCGTGCGGGTGGCTCTCCTTGAGCCCCGCCGAGGTGATCCGGACGAAACGGCCCCGGTCCTGGAGCTCCGGCACCGTGCGGCCGCCGACGTAGAACATCGACTGGCGCAGGCCGCCGACCAGCTGGTGCACGACGGCGGAGAGCGGGCCGCGGTACGGCACCTGCCCCTCGATGCCCTCGGGGATCAGCTTGTCGTCGCCGCCGACGCCCTCCTGGAAGTAGCGGTCCTTGGAGAAGGACTTGCGGTCGCCGCGGGACTGCATCGCGCCGAGCGAGCCCATGCCGCGGTACGACTTGAACTGCTTGCCGTTGATGAAGAGCAGCTCGCCCGGGGACTCCTCGCAGCCGGCGAGCAGCGAACCGAGCATCACCGTGTCGGCGCCCGCGACCAGGGCCTTCGCGATGTCGCCGGAGTACTGCAGGCCGCCGTCGCCGATGACCGGGACGCCCGCGGCCTTGGCGGCGAGGGAGGCCTCGTAGATCGCGGTGACCTGCGGGACGCCGATGCCGGCGACCACGCGGGTGGTGCAGATCGAGCCGGGGCCGACGCCGACCTTGATGCCGTCGCAGCCGGCGTCGATGAGCGCCTGGGCGCCGTCGCGGGTGGCGATGTTGCCGCCGATGACGTCGACCGTCGAGTTCGACTTGATCTTGGAGACCATGTCGCCGACGAGGCGGGAGTGGCCGTGGGCGGTGTCGACGACGATGAAGTCGGCGCCCGCCTCGATCAGGGCCTGGGCGCGCTCGTAGGCGTCGCCCGCGACGCCGACGGCCGCGCCGACCAGCAGGCGACCGTCCTTGTCCTTGGCGGCGTTCGGGTACTTCTCGGCCTTGACGAAGTCCTTGACCGTGATGAGGCCCTTGAGGATGCCCGCCTCGTCGACCAGCGGAAGCTTCTCGATCTTGTGGCGGCGCAGCAGCTCCATGGCGTCGACGCCGCTGATGCCGACCTTGCCGGTGACCAGCGGCATCGGGGTCATGACCTCGCGCACCTGGCGGGCGCGGTCCGACTCGAAGGCCATGTCGCGGTTGGTGACGATGCCGAGCAGCTTGCCCGCCGGGTCCGTGACCGGGACGCCGCTGATGCGGAACTTCGCGCACAGCTCGTCGGCCTCGCGCAGGGTCGCGTCGGGGTGCACCGTGATCGGGTCGGTGACCATGCCGGACTCGGAGCGCTTGACCAGGTCCACCTGATTGGCCTGGTCGGCGATGGAGAGGTTGCGGTGCAGCACGCCGACGCCGCCCTGGCGGGCCATGGCGATGGCCATGCGGGACTCGGTGACCTTGTCCATCGCGGCGGACAGCAGCGGGACGTTGACCCGCACGTTCCGCGAAATGAGGGAGGAGGTGTCGATCTGGTCAGGCGCCATGTCCGACACGCCCGGCAGGAGCAGCACATCGTCGTAAGTGAGCCCCAGCGTGGCGAATTTGTCGGGCACTCCATCGGCGTTGACAGTCATGACACCTTCCCAGATGGTCTTGCTCAGCGCGGATGTCCATGCTAACGGGATCCCGGGGCGTCTCATTCCACGACCAAGATCGACGGAAAGATTCGTAGCTTCCTACGGACTTTTCATCGAGCTTAGGGCGGGGCGCCGCGGCGGTCTACGGGAACGACGCGGGAGCGCCCGGCGCCCTACTGCTCGGCGAGGGCGCGCAGCCTGCTGAGCGCGCGGTGCTGGGCGACGCGGACCGCACCCGGGGACATCCCGAGCATCTGGCCGGTTTCCTCCGCCGTCAGCCCGACGGCCACCCGCAGCACCAGCAGCTCGCGCTGGTTCTCGGGCAGATTGGCCAGCAGCTTCTTGGCCCAGGCCGCGTCGCTGCTGAGCAGCGCCCGCTCCTCGGGGCCGAGCGAGTCGTCCGGCCGCTCCGGCATCTCGTCGGAGGGCACGGCCGTGCTGCCGGGGTGCCGCATGGCGGCCCGCTGCAGGTCGGCGACCTTGTGCGCGGCGATCGCGAAGACGAACGCCTCGAAGGGCCGGCCGGTGTCGCGGTAGCGCGGCAGCGCCATCAGGACGGCGACGCAGACCTCCTGCGCCAGGTCCTCGACGAAGTGGCGGGCATCACCGGGCAGCCGCGAGAGCCGGGTGCGGCAGTAGCGGATGGCGAGGGGGTGCACGAAGGCGAGCAGGTCGTGGGTGGCCTGGCCGTCGCCCTCGACGGCACGGCGTACGAGCGCGCCGACGGCCCCGGCGCTGCCGCCATTGGCGGTGCCGGTCGGGCCCGTGGCCGCGGTGGACCCCTCGGCCTCGTCGTCGCGCATCAATCCATGGTGCCTTGGCGCCGGAGCGTTCGCGCCGCCACGGCCCGTGTTGTGCATCGAAGCGTTATGAGCGGGTGCACCTGAAGTCATTGCCCGTGCCCTCCCCTCCCGCTCGGCCGAATGGTCCCGGTCCCCGAGGCCACAGCTCCGAAAGCGCGGCCACACCATCAAGGATGCGGCATCGCGCCCGAAGCGACACGTCCCCCGGATTGTGCCTCGCGAATCCCGGGTCCGCACCGCATGCGACTCGACCCGATCGCGCGACCCCGATCGGTGCGGCGCCTCGCGCCCCGCGCTGACGGGCGGGGCGCGACCGGGGACGTACCGACGGGACCGGGCCGGAGGACGGCTGACAGCTGCTAGCGGACCAGGCCCCAGCGGAAGCCGAGTGCCACCGCGTGCGCGCGGTCCGAGGCGCCGAGCTTCTTGAACAGCCTGCGGGCGTGGGTCTTGACCGTGTCCTCGGAGAGGAAGAGCTCGCGCCCGATCTCCGCGTTGGACCGGCCGTGGCTCATGCCCTCCAGGACCTGGATCTCGCGCGCGGTGAGCGTGGGCGCGGCGCCCATCTCGGCCGAGCGCAGCCGCCGGGGGGCGAGCCGCCAGGTCGGGTCGGCGAGCGCCTGGGTGACCGTGGCCCGCAGTTCGGCGCGCGAGGCGTCCTTGTGCAGATAGCCCCGGGCGCCGGCGGCGACCGCGAGGGCCACCCCGTCCAGGTCCTCGGCGACCGTCAGCATGATGATGCGGGCGCCCGGGTCGGCCGAGAGCAGCCGTCGGACGGTCTCGACACCGCCCAGGCCCGGCATCCGTACATCCATCAGAATCAGATCGGAGCGGTCGGCACCCCAGCGGCGGAGGACTTCCTCGCCGTTGGCAGCCGTCGTCACACGCTCGACGCCGGGCACGGTGGCAACCGCACGACGGAGCGCCTCTCGGGCAAGCGGGGAGTCGTCGCAGACGAGGACGGATGTCATGACCGCCCTCCGCAGCTGCTGATGCGCGTCACCTTGAGCCTCCAGGCTGGTACGTATCGTCACCGTTGCGGTCGATGCTCCCGGACACCTGTCCGAGAACTTCTTGGTTCAACCGCCTTCACACTCTCAACGACGGTCACTCGAAAGAGTTACGGGTCGGACGGACACCTTCGGCACTCTACGTGAGGTACCGAACACGGCGTGGGAGCCACGAGCCGCGTGTCCTCCATCTGGAGCTATGCCCTATTTGGCGGCTTTCCTTCCGTTTGGCATGTGTCTGAGGCTAGATTCCCAATGAGTCATATTTACATCTACTACGACAGTAGATGTGGAGACATGGACCACACCCGCCTCAGTACCGGCACCAAGAGGACTACCCATGGCAGATTTCTCCCGCCTCCCCGGACCGAACGCCGACCTGTGGGACTGGCAGCTGCTCGCCGCCTGCCGCGGGGTCGACAGCTCCCTCTTCTTCCACCCGGAAGGCGAGCGGGGCGCGGCCAGGAGCGCGCGCGAGACCTCGGCTAAAGAGGTCTGCATGCGATGCCCGGTGCGTTCGGAATGCGCAGCGCACGCACTCGCCGTCCGCGAGCCCTACGGGGTGTGGGGCGGCCTGACCGAGGACGAACGCGAAGAGCTGATGGGGCGGGCCCGGCACCGCCTCATCCCGGCCACCAGCGTGACGGGGGCCGCCGTGACGGGGCCGACCGTCAGGCACTGAGTCACCCCTCCGAACCACCCCGGTCCACCTGGACCGGAGGAAACGCCCGAAGGAACGTTTCTTCGATTTCGTGGATTCCGTCGGGGGTCCGCCGACCGCCGTCGGCACGACCGCCATCACCGGGCCGTCACCCGTCCGGGCGTACGACCGTACGACCGTCAGCGGGTGGCGGCCCGCTCCAACTGGTCCAGGGTCGCCGCCACCGCGGGGACCCGGGCCAGGTCCGCCAGCGTGAGCGCCACGACCTCCCGCTCCACGGCCGGCTCCAGCACCAGCGCGGCCACGCCCTTGGCCCGTACGGACTCCACCGCCAGCTCGGGCAGCACCGCCACGCCCAGCCCCGCGCCCACCAGGCCGACCACGGCCGGGTAGTCGTCGGTGGCGAAGTCGATCCGCGGGGTGAATCCCGCGGCCTCGCAGACCTCGACCAGATGGCGGCGACAGCGCGGGCAGCCCGCGATCCAGGGCTCCTCGGCCAGTTCCGCCATGCCCACCCGGGCCGCGCCCGCCAGCCGGTGCCCCTCGGGCACCAGCCCGACCAGCCGGTCCGTGAGCAGCGGGCGGACGACCAGGTCGTCCCACTCGGCCGCCGTCCCGTCCGGCGCGGCGCCCGCGTAGCGGAAGGCCAGCGCCACGTCGCAGTCGCCCTCGCGCAGCATCTCCACCGAGCGCGGCGGCTCCGCCTCGACCAGCGAGATCCGGGTGCCGGGGTGCTCGGCGCGCATCGCGGCCAGCGCGGTCGGCACCAGCGTGGAGCTGCCGCTGGGGAAGGAGACCAGCCGGACCCGGCCCGCGCGCAGGCCGGCGATGGCCGCGACCTCCTCCTCGGCCGCGGTCAGCCCGGCGAGGATGCCCGCCGCGTGGCGCACCAGCGCCTCCCCCGCCTGGGTCAGCCGCGTCTCGCGGCCGGCCCGGATGAGCAGGGGGGTGCCCGCGGACTGTTCCAGTGCCTTCATCTGCTGGGAGACGGCGGGCTGGGTACAGCCCAGTTCGCGGGCGGCGGCGGAGAAGGAACCCGTACCGGCCACGGCGCGCAGGACTCGGAGATGACGTGCCTCGATCACCCTCCGAGCATAAGCCTTGCTTTGGAGCCGCCGCCAATAATCATGGACGGCTTTGAGGGTGCTCGGTTAGCGTGCCCCCATGGAGCTGATATCCCTCAATGTGGGCCGCGCGGCGGTCGTCGACTACACCGACGCCGAGGGCGGCCTGACCGGCAGCGACAAGCGGCCGGTGGCCGGGCCGCTGCGCGTCTTCGCGCCCGGCCCCAAGGGCACCGGCGCCAGCGGGGTCGAGGGCGACGCCGTCTGCGACCTGCGCCACCACGGCGGCGAGCACCAGGCGGTCTACGCGTACGCGCGCGAGGACCTGGACTGGTGGGAGGGCGAGTTGGGCCGGACGCTGCCCGGCGGGATCTTCGGCGAGAACTTCACCACCGCGGGGCTCGACGTCACCGGTGCGCGGGTGGGCGAGCGGTGGCGGGTCGGCGCGGACCTGGTCCTCGAAGTGGCCTCCGCCCGGATCCCGTGCCGGACCTTCCAGGGGTTCCTGGAGGAGGAGAGCTGGGTCAAGCGCTTCACCCGGGAGGTCCGCCCGGGCGCGTACCTGCGGGTGATCGAGGAGGGCTCGGTCTCCCCGGGCGACCCGATCGAGGTCGTCCACCGGCCGGACCACGAGGTGAGCGTCGGCTTCTGGTTCCGCGCCTTCACCACCGAGCGCGCGCTGCTCCCGCGGGCGCTGGCGGCGGGTGACGCGCTGGAGCCCAAGGCGCGGGACGCGATCCGCGCGTACGTGGCGAAGTACGGCACCGGGGCCGGCGGCGCGCGGGTCTGACGGGCCCCACGGCCGGCGCCGGCGCCGGGCACCCGGTGGACATTCGCGGTCGCGGCGCTAGGTTGCGCCTATGACGACTGCGTTGATCACAGGATCCACGGCGGGCATCGGCGCCGCCTTCGCCCGCAAGCTCGCCGCCCAGGGGCACAACCTGGTGTTGGTGGCGCGCGACACCAAGCGACTCGGCGAGCAGGCGACCGAGCTGCACGACCGGCACGGCATCGAGGCCGAGGTGCTGAGCGCCGACCTCTCCACGGAGGAGGGCATCACGGCGGTCGAGCAGCGCTTGGCCGACCTCAAGCACCCGGTGGACCTGCTGGTCAACAACGCGGGCTTCGGCAACAAGGGCCGGTACCTGGAGGTACCGATGGCCGACGAGCTGACCATGATCAAGGTGCACATCGAGGCCGTCCTGCGGCTGACCTCGGCGGCGACCGCGTCGATGCGCACGCGCGGCCGCGGCGGCGTGGTCAACGTGGCCTCGGTGGCCGCCTTCCTGCCGCGCGGGACGTACGGGGCGAGCAAGGCCTGGGTCGTGCAGTTCACCCAGGGCGCGGCGAAGGACCTGGCGGACTCCGGGGTCCGGCTGATGGCCCTGTGCCCGGGCTTCGTCCGTACGGAATTCCACGAGCGGGCCGGGATGGGCACCGACAACATCCCCAACTGGATGTGGCTGGACGCGGACAAACTGGTCGCCGAAGCGCTGGCCGACCTGGCGCGCGGGCGGACGGTGTCGATCCCGGACCCCCGCTACAAGGCGCTGATGAGCGTGGTGAAGCTGGCCCCGCGCGGGCTCCTGGGTGGGGTGTCCTCGCGTACGGGCCGCAAGTACGGCCCCCAGTGACTGGCGGGTAAACCACCCAATTAGCGCAATCCTCCTTAAACTGGACGTGTCCCGTTCCCGCTGGGAGGCGACGCGATGACATTCGTACAGGTAATCGATTACGAGACGAAGCGGTTCGACGAGATGAACGCACTCATCGACCGCTACGCGGAACAGACCGCCGGCAGGCGCACGGTCACCCACACCCTGATCGGCAGGGACCGCGACTCGGGCACCCACTACGTGGACCTGGTCGAATTCCCCTCCTACGAGGAGGCCATGAGGAACTCTCAACTCCCGGAGACGGACCGGATGTTCCAGGAGATGGTGGCCCTCTGCGACGGCATGCCCAAGTTCATGAACCTCGACGTGGTGCGCGACGAGTACCTCAACAAGCTCGTCGCGAACCGGATCTTCGAGGACGTCGCCGTCAAGGGCGACTTCGACGTCATCGACGAGTGCGTGGCGGTCGGCTTCATCAGTCACGACATGATGGACACCGAGGGCCTGGGCAACGGCCGGGACGGCATGCGCCGCACGATCGGCATGTGGCGCGACGCCTTCGACTTCACCTTCGACAGGACGCGCCAGATCGCCGAGGGGGACTGCGTCACCACCCTGTGGGACTGGCGCGGCACCCACCGCGGCGAGTTCATGGGGATCGCACCGACCGGCAAGGACGTCACGATGTCGGGTTGTACGACGATCCGGCTCGAGAACGGTCAGATCGCGGAGGACTGGTGGTACTACGACGCACCGGGACTGATGCGCCAGCTGGGCATGTGAGACGGAGAAAGCCCCGTTCCGACGGAACGGGGCTTTCCCATGTGCCCGTGGGCGGGCGCGCCGGCGGACCGGCGCGCTACCGACCAGGTCAGTGGCTGTGGCCGTGGCCGCCGTGACCGGCGTCGCCCTCGTCCTCGGCCGGCTTCTCGACGACCAGGGTCTCGGTCGTGAGCAGCAGGGAGGCGATGGAGGCGGCGTTCTCCAGGGCGGAGCGGGTGACCTTGACCGGGTCGATGACGCCGGCCTTGACCAGGTCGCCGTACTCGCCGGTGGCGGCGTTGAAGCCCTGGCCCTTGTCGAGCTCGGCGACCTTCGCGGTGATGACGTAGCCCTCGAGGCCCGCGTTCTCCGCGATCCAGCGCAGCGGCTCGACGGCGGCGCGGCGGACGACCGCGACACCGGTGGCCTCGTCGCCGGTCAGGCCGAGGTTGCCCTCCAGGACCTTGACGGCGTGGACGAGCGCGGAGCCACCGCCGGAGACGATGCCCTCCTCGACCGCGGCGCGGGTCGCCGAGATGGCGTCCTCGAGGCGGTGCTTCTTCTCCTTGAGCTCCACCTCGGTGGCGGCGCCGACCTTGATGACGCAGACGCCACCGGCGAGCTTCGCCAGGCGCTCCTGCAGCTTCTCGCGGTCCCAGTCCGAGTCCGTGGACTCGATCTCGGCCTTGATCTGGTTGACGCGGCCCAGGACGTCGTCGTGGCTGCCGCCACCGTCGACGATGACCGTGTCGTCCTTGGTGATCGTGACGCGGCGGGCGGAGCCCAGCACGTCCAGACCGGCCTGGTCGAGCTTGAGGCCGACCTCTTCGGCGATGACGGTGGCGCCGGTGAGGGCGGCCATGTCCTGGAGCATCGCCTTGCGGCGGTCACCGAAGCCGGGGGCCTTGACGGCCACGGCGTTGAAGGTGCCACGGATCTTGTTGACGACGAGGGTGGAGAGCGCCTCGCCCTCGACGTCCTCGGCGATGATCAGCAGCGGCTTGGAGGCGCCCGCCTGGATGACCTTCTCCAGCAGCGGCAGCAGGTCCTGGATGGACGAGATCTTGCCCTGGTTGATCAGGATGTAGGGGTCCTCGAGGACGGCCTCCATACGCTCCTGGTCGGACACCATGTACGGGGAGAGGTAGCCCTTGTCGAAGGCCATGCCCTCGGTGAACTCCAGCTCCAGGCCGAAGGTGTTGGACTCCTCGACGGTGATGACACCGTCCTTGCCGACCTTGTCCATCGCCTCGGCGATGAGCTCGCCGACCTGGGCGTCCTGCGCGGAGAGCGCGGCCACGGCGGCGATGTCGGACTTGTCCTCGATCGGGCGGGCGGTCTCCAGCAGCTCGGCGGAGACGGCCTTGACCGCCGCGTCGATGCCCTTCTTCAGGGCGGCCGGGGAGGCGCCGGCGGCGACGTTGCGCAGACCCTCGCGGACCAGCGCCTGGGCCAGCACGGTGGCGGTGGTGGTGCCGTCACCCGCGATGTCGTTGGTCTTGGTCGCCACCTCCTTCACCAGCTGGGCGCCCAGGTTCTCGTACGGGTCGTCGAGCTCGACCTCACGCGCGATGGTGACACCGTCGTTGGTGATGGTGGGGGCGCCGAACTTCTTGTCGATGACGACGTTGCGGCCCTTGGGGCCGATCGTCACCTTGACCGTGTCGGCAAGCTTGTTGACGCCGCGCTCCAGAGCGCGACGGGCGTCCTCGTCAAACTTAAGAATCTTCGGCATGGGAGCGGTTCAGCCCTCTCGTTGCGATCCCCGGCCGCTCACCGCGACCGCCTTGAACGAACTACGCCCCTCGCCGCCCGGCATCAGCAGGGGTGACCAGGGGCGTAGCTCAAAGCAAAACTGGAGAAGTGACTTACTTCTCGACGATCGCGAGCACGTCGCGGGCCGAGAGGACGAGGTACTCCTCGCCGTTGTACTTCACTTCGGTGCCGCCGTACTTGCTGTACAGGACGACGTCGCCGACGGTGACGTCCAGCGGAAGACGCTGGCCGTCCTCGAAGCGACCCGGACCCACGGCGAGGACGACGCCCTCCTGGGGCTTCTCCTTCGCGGTGTCCGGGATGACCAGGCCGGAAGCCGTGGTCTGCTCGGCGTCGAGCGGCTGGACCACGATGCGGTCCTCAAGCGGCTTGATGGCAACCTTGGAGCTGGTGGTCGTCACGATCCGGTCTCCCCCTTCGGAGATCTCACGGGGTTAACTGTTTTTGGGGTGGCGACCAGGTGGTTCCGTCGTCGCGGGTGCCGGACCTGCCTGTCGCTGTGTTGGCACTCACCAGTGGCGAGTGCCAGGCCCGAGACTATTCCGGCGATTAGCACTCGGTCAAGCGGAGTGCCAATTTCTCGCGTCCGGTGTTGTCCCGGCCCGGTGTGTGACGCTTGGGACGTGCGCATTCTCGTGGTCGAAGACGAAGAGGGGCTGGCCGAGTCCCTGCGGCGCGGCCTGTCCGCCGAGGGCCACTGGGTCGAGGTCGCGCACGACGGCCACCGCGGCCTGGAGCTCGCGCTCAGCGGCGGCCCCTACGACGTGGTCCTGCTGGACCTGATGCTGCCCGGACTCAGCGGGTACGAGATCTGCACGCGGATGCGCGCCCACGGCGACGCCACCCCGGTGCTGATGCTCACCGCCAAGGACGGCGAGTACGACGAGGCCGAGGGCCTGGACTCCGGCGCCGACGACTACCTGACCAAGCCGTTCTCCTTCGTCGTCCTGGGCGCCCGCGTCCGGGCGCTGGCCCGGCGGGCCGGGGCGCCCGGGCGCTCCACCACCCTCCAGGCCGGCGACCTCTTCCTCGACCCCGAGGCCCGCCGCTGCCGCCGGGGCACCCAGGACATCGAGCTGACCGCCCGCGAGTTGGGCGTGCTGGCCTGCCTGATGGAGCACCCGGGACGGGCCGTGGCCAAGCAGGAGATCCTGGACGAGGTCTGGCGCTCCCCCGGCGGCTCCGCGGACATCGACCCGAACATCGTCGAGGTGTACGTCTCCTCGCTGCGCAAGAAGATCGACGCCCCCTTCGGGCGCCGCTCCATCCGCACCGTCCACGGCACCGGCTACCGGATGGCCCCCGACGGTGGTTAGCAGCGTCCGGGCCCGCGCGGCCCTCGCCGCCGCGCTCGCGATGACGGCCGTCCTGGCCGTGGGCGGGATCTGGCTCTACGGCCTGCTGCGCGCCAACCTCATGGACAACACCAACGGCCGCACCGAGCTGGCCGCCCGCAAGGTGGCGGCCCAGCTCGACACCCGGACCCTGCCCGCGGGGCGGCTGCCGGCCCCCGAGAGCGGGGTGGACCTGGTGCTCGTCCTCGACTCGGCGGGCGCGGTGACCGCCGCCAGCGGGGATCCGGGGCGACTGCCCGCCGAGCTGGCGGGGCTGCGCCCGGCCGCCGGGGCGGATTCGCGCGCGACCGTCCTGCCGCCGCCCGCCCCCGGGAGCGGTGAGCGGCGCGCGGTGGTCGTGGTCCGCTCCCCCGGGCCGGCCGGGGCCGGCGCGGCCGGGGCGCCGCACTACGTCTACGCGATGACCGTCCTCGGGGACGTGGACGGCGCCACCCGTTCCGTCGCCTACGGGATGCTGGGCGGCGCGCCCCCGCTGATCGCCTTCGCCGCCGCGCTCGCCTGGTGGGTGGCGGGGCTCGCGCTGCGCCCGGTCACCGCGATCGGCGACGCCCTGGCCTCGGTCACCGCGAGCGAGCTGGACCGGCGGGTGCCCGATCCGGGCGGGGCGGACGAGATCGCGCGCCTGGCCCGGACCGTGAACGACACCCTGGACCGGCTGGAGCGCTCGGACGCGCGCCAGCGCCAGTTCACCGCCGACGCCTCGCACGAGCTGCGCAATCCGCTGGCCGCCGTGCGGTCCCGGCTGGAGGTGGCGCTGGAGGAGCCCGACCGGAAGTCGGTCGCGGCCGCCCTGGCCGACACCGAGCGGCTCCAGCGGATCGCGGCCGACCTGCTGCTGCTGGCCCGGCTCGACGGGCGGCCGGCGCCGCGCACCGAACCGGTGGACCTGGCGCTGCTGGCCGCGGAGGACGCGGCCCGCCGGCGCGCGCCGCGGGTGCGGCTGCGGGTGGTCGCGGGGGCGCCCGTACCGGCGGTCGGGGATCCGGCGCGGCTGGAGCGGGCGCTGGCCAACCTGGTGGACAACGCGCTGCGGCACGCCCGTACCGAGGTGGTCGTACGGGCGTACGCGCGCGGTGGCTGGAACGTGCTGGAGGTCACCGACGACGGTCCGGGGATCCCGGAGGCGGACCGGGACCGGGTCTTCGAGCGGTTCGTCCGGCTGGACCCGGACCGGGGCCGGGCCAGCGGCGGCACCGGGCTGGGCCTGGCCATCGCCCGGGAGGTCGCCCGCTCGCACGGCGGCGAGGTGAGCGCGGCGGCCCCCGCGGAGGGCGGCGGGGCGCGCCTGGTGCTGCGGCTGCCGGCCGGGTCCTGACGCCGGGTCCTGACGCCGGGTCCTGAAAGGGTCTTCAGGACCCTCAGGTTTCCTTCAGCGAGCTGCCCCCAGCATCGGATGGCATGAGTGCGCATCGCAGGAAGACGGGTCAGGGCGCCCGGGGGGCACGGGGGCCGCACCGGCGGATCGGGCGCGCGCTGCTGGTCACCGGCTGCGCGCTGGCCGTGCTGGCGGGGGCCACGGGCTGGTACCTCTACGACGACCTGGCGGGCAGCATCGGCAGCTCCAAGGCGTTGAAGGGCGCCGAGAAGTCGCAGGCCGGGGACCTGAACATCCTGTTGATGGGGCTGGACAGCCGCCGGGACCAGAACGGCGAGCCGCTGCCCGACTCGGTCCTCGACAAGCTGCACGCCGGCAGTTCCGACATCGGCGGCTACAACACGAACACCCTGATCCTCCTGCACGTGCCCGCCGACGGCGGCAAGGCGAAGGCCTTCTCCATCCCGCGCGACGACTTCGTGACGATGCACGGGGTGCCCGGGGACACGGGCAAGCAGAAGATCAAGGAGGCCTACGGGCGGGCGAAGGCGAAGCGCGAGGAGCAGTTGTCCGGCCAGGGGGTCAAGGACAGCCGGCAGCTGGAGCGGGAGGGGCGCGAGGCGGGGCGCAAGGCCTCGCTGGACACGGTGCGGGCCTTCCTGGGCGTGCCGATCGACCACTTCGCCGAGTTGAACCTGGCCGGTTTCTACCACGTGGCGGACGCGCTGGGCGGCGTACCGGTGTGTCTGAACAAGGCGGTCAAGGACAAGAACTCCGGCGCTGACTTCCCGGCCGGGCGGCAGACCCTGAACGGGCAGCAGTCCCTGGCCTTCGTGCGCCAGCGGATGGGTCTGGACGGGGGCGACCTGGACCGGACGCGGCGCCAGCAGGCGTTCCTGGCCGGGGCGACGAAGAAACTGAACGACGCGGGGACCTTTACGGATCCGGTGAAACTACTCAAGCTGATCAACACGGCCAAGCAGGACGTGGTGACCGACGAGGGCTGGGACCTGATGTCCTTCGTGAAGCAGGCGAAGAACCTGTCCGGCGGCAATGTGGAATTCACGACACTGCCGATCGAGAGGTTCGGAAGCAACCATGGGACCGACATCAACGTCGTAGACGATATGAAGATAAAGCGCCTCATTGCCGAGCAGATAGGGCCCAGGGCGACCGCGAGCCCGAGTGCACCGGGTGGCGCTGCCTCGTCACCGGGTGCCGGGAGCTCGGGCTCGACCCCGCCGGCCGCGCCCCCGCCGACCACGGACGAGAGGAAGCCCGCCATCGACGGCGGCGGCATCCCGTGCGTGGACTGAACGCGAGTACGACGTCGGGCGCCCGCCGTCGTACGGAAGCCCTGCTGCTGGTCCTGGTCGTCGTCATCACCGTCTTCGGACACGCGAGCGCGAACCTGGCGATGAACGGCGAGCTGCCCGCCAACCTCACCGGCTTCGCGATCAGCATGACGCTGCTCTCGCTGGTGGGGCACCTCGGCGTGCGCCGGTTCGCCGCCTACGCCGATCCGCTGATCCTGCCGCTGGCGATGCTGCTGACCGGGCTGGGGCTGGTGCTGCTGCACCGGCTGGACCAGGCGTACCTGGAGCGGTACAACTCCCCGGCGGTCGCGCAGGGCCAGCTGGTGTGGTCGGTGATCGGCGTCGCGGCCTGTCTGGGGGTGGTGGCGCTGCTGCGCGACCACCGGCTGCTCCAGCGCTTCATCTACATCACGATGGTCGTCTCGCTGGTGCTGCTCATCGCGCCGGCGTTCTTCGGCGCGGACAAGTACGGCGCCAAGCGCTGGATCATCCTCTTCGGGATGTCGCTCCAGCCCGGCGAGTTCGTGAAGATCATGATCGCGGTGTTCTTCGCGGGCTACCTGGTGCTGCACCGCGACACCCTGGCCCTGGCCGGCCGCAAGTTCCTGGGCATGCGGCTGCCGCCGATGCGCCAGCTCGGCCCGATCATCACGGTGTGGCTGGTCTCGCTGCTGGTGCTGGTCTTCGAGCGCGACCTCGGCACCTCGCTGATCTTCTTCGGCGTCTTCGTGGTGATGCTCTACGTCGCCACCGAGCGCACCAGCTGGATCGTCTGCGGCGGCCTCATGGCGGCTGTCGGCGCCTTCGTCGTGGGCTCGACCGAGCCGCACGTGAAGGGCCGTGTCGCCGCCTGGCTGGACCCGCTGTCGTACTACCAGAACCCGCGGCCGCCGGGCATCACCTCCGACCAGTCGGCGCAGGCGCTGTTCAGCTTCGGCACGGGCGGGGTCTCGGGGACCGGGCTGGGCATGGGCCATCCCGAGCTGATCAGCTTCGCGGGGCGCAGCGACTTCATCCTGACCACGGTCGGCGAGGAGCTGGGCCTGGCCGGGGTGATGGCGGTGCTGCTCATCTACGGGCTGCTGGCCCAGCGGGGGCTGCGGATGGCGCTCGGCGCCCGCGACCCCTTCGGCAAGCTGCTGGCGGTCGGTCTGGCGTCCGCGCTGGCGCTCCAGGTGTTCGTGGTGGCGGGCGGGGTGACCGGGCTGATCCCGCTCACCGGCAAGGCGCTGCCGTTCCTGGCGAGCGGCGGTTCGTCGCTGCTGGCCAACTGGATCATGATCGGGCTGCTGATCCGGATCAGCGACAGCGCGGAACGCCAGCGGGAGGCGGACTCCCGGCCGATGTCGGAGCCACCGGCCACGTTGGCGGCGTAGCTCCTCGGTCGGCCGCGGTTCAGCCGCGGTCGAAGACGTGCACCCGGCCCACCTGGACGAAGCCCCGGCGCGCGTACCAGTGCCGGGGCCAGTCGGCCTCGTCGGCGGTGAGGAAGCGCGTGCCGCAGCCGGCGTCGGCGGCCGCGCGCAGGGCCGCGGTGAGGACGGCGTCGCCGTGGCCGCGGCCCAGCCGCGCCCCGTCGGTCATCAGGTCCTCGATCTGCGCGGTGCCCGAGGCCGGGTCGAGGTAGAGGTCGCACCAGGCGGCCACGTCCCCCTCGGCGGTACGGGCGCCCAGGAAGCGCACGTCGGCGGCGCCCCGCAGCCTGGCTCGGCGCCGGGCCACGAGCTGGTCCAGCACCGCCGCGTCGACCGTCGGGAGGAACCCGCGCCAGCGGCGGGCGAGCGGCTCGCGGAAGGCGGCCAGGTCCACCTCCCCGGCGGCGGGCACCCCGGCGGCGGCCGGCACCGGTCCGGTGTGCCGCAGGACGACCAGGGTCAGGTGGGTGTAGCCGGCCCGGACCATGGAGGGGGCCGCGGCGGCTCCGACCGCCTCGTCCAGGACGCTGACCAGCCGGAAGGGCAGGTGCCCGAGCGCCTCGTCGGCGAGGGCGGGGAGCGCCTCGGGATCCAGGGCGGCGGGGTCGTCGATGACGACCTGGTTGTCGGCCCGGGAGTGGTGGAAGGTGTCGTCGAGCGCCGCGAACCCGCCGGCCAGGTCGACCGTGCGCTCCGCCTGCCTGCGGGCGAAAGCGGACATGAAGGCCGTGATCTGCTGCGTTTCGGGTACGGGTCCGCTCATGACCGCACCCTAACCAGCTCCCGCCCGCGCCGGCCCGCCCTTTTCGACCCCGGCCCCGAGGCCGCGCCGCGGGCGGATCAGAGGTAGTCCTCCAGGCGCCCGATCTTGTAGCCCTGCTCCTGTATGCGCTGGAGCATCCGGGTCGTCATCTCGATCTCCGTCGAGCCCTTCAGCTCGGCCGGGCCGCGGAAGTGGGCCAGGACGATGTCGCCCGGCTTCAGGGCGTCGCCCTCGGCGTACTGGAAGTTGTTGATCTGCATCGACGCCTGCCACAGGACCACGTACGAGAGCCCGCACTCGGAGGCGGCGCGCAGGGTGTCGTCGTTGTAGTTGCCGTACGGCGGGCGCAAGAGGGGCGGTTTGGCGCCGAAGCGCTTCTCCAGGCGTTCCTGCTGGCCGCATATCTCCTTCTTCTGCGCCGCGAAGGACAGCGTGCGCAGGTTCGGGTGGGTCAGCGTGTGGTTGTTTATCGTGCTGCGCGAGCCGTTGTCGCGCAGCGACTGGAAGTGCCCGTAGTCCGACGAGGCGATGTTGTCCGTCAGGAACATGCTGATCGGCAGCTTGAGGTCGGCCGCCATCTTCAGGAACTCGGGGTTCTTCTCCGCGCCGTCGTCGAAGGTCAGGAAGACGGTCTTCTCCCCGGCGGGCACGGGTATCCGGTTCACCACGGGTATCTTGCCCGGCCCGGCCTTCGGCAGCTGCGGCTTCTGCGCGGGCTTCGCCGCGAATTCCAGCGGCTTGGCCAGGCCCCACCGCTTGTGGGCGTCGTTCGCGGAGGCGCTCGCGGAGGGGGCCGCGGACGGCTTGGCGCTGCCGCCGCCCGGGCCCGTACCGTCCGTCGCGCCCTGCGAGGCCTCGGCCGTCTTGCGGCCGAGGCGCTCGATGGGGTCCACGCTGTTCCCGCACCCCGACAGGGACAGCGCGAGCGCGCCGGCCGCCAGCGTTCCGGCCGTCAACCGGCGCGCGATGCTCACAAGTAATCCTCCAAGCGGGCCACGGCGTATCCCTTCGCCGTGACGGTCTTCATCACCTGGCGGATCATGTCAGGCATCGTGCCCTTCCAGTCCTCCCGCCCCCGGAAGTGCGTGAGGATGATGTCGCCGGGGTGCAGGTCCTTGTCCTCTTCCCGATAGTCCATTCTGTCCGTGAACGCCTCCGCGTTCCAGATCGGAACGGACTTCACCCCGCACGACTTCGCCGCGCGCAGCGTGTCCTGGTTGTAGTTGCCGTACGGCGGGCGGAAGAGGGTCGGCCGCTTGCCGAACTCCTTCTGGATGGTGTCCTGCATGCCGCAGATCTCCTGGCGCTGCTTCTCGTAGGAGAGGGCGGGCAGGTAGCGGTGGTTGAGCGTGTGGTTGTTGATCGAGACGCCCTCGGACTGCATCTGCTTGAAGTACGCGTAGTTGTCGCGCACCAGGTAGTCGCTGAGGAACGCCGTGTACGGGAGCTTCAGTTCCTGCATCATCTTCAGGAACTCGGGGTCCTTCTCGGCGCCGTCGTCGATCGTCAGGAAGACGACCTTGTCCTCGGTGGGCACGGTCGTGAAGACCGGCGGGAGCTCGTCGCCGTCCTCCACCTCGAAGCCCTTGCGGAAGGTGATCTCCGGCTTGGTCTTCGGCGCCGCGGGCGCGGCGAGCGGCGCCTGGGCCAGCCCCCACTTCTTGGCGGCGAGGGCCCGTGCCTGCTGGAGCTGCTGGGCGCTGACCGCGGGGCCCTGGGCGCCGCTGCGGCCCGTCTCCGCCTTCTTGTCCTTCACCGCGGGGGCGGACCCGGTCGAGCCGCAGGCCGTCCCGAGGGCGGCGACCAGCAGCGCGGCCAGCGCCACCCCGTACCGGCCGCGCGTGCCCGCGACTCGGTGACCCATACGCGCGTTATTTCCGTTTTTTCCTACTAGCTGCATAGCTGCGCATCCTGGCACCCGGCCCCCGCCCTCCCGCGGCGACACCGCGACCGGCGGCGGACGATCCATCGAGTGGCCCAAACTGTCCGACAATGAAGCGGTGAACCCCGAAGACTTCGCCGCCCTGCTCGCCCCCGAGGGCCGCGCCCTGCTCGACTCGCTGCGCGACTACGACCCGGCCCAGGAGCTGGCCGTGGCCACCCGGCTGCGCCGCGAACACCCCGCCGAGCTGGTCTCCGCCGCCCTCGGGCAGGCCCGGCTGCGCCAGCGCGCGGTGGTGAAGTTCGGGGCCGAGGACGCGTACCGGATGTACTTCACGCCCGGCGGCGGCGAGATGGCCACCCGCGCGGCCGTGGCGACGTACCGCGCCGAGCGGATCGCCGCACTCGGCGTACGGTCGGTCGCCGACCTGTGCTGCGGCATCGGCGGGGACGCGCTGGCGCTGGCCCGCGCCGGGATCCGGGTGCTCGCCGTGGACCGGGACCCGCTGACCGTCGCCGTCGCCCGCGCGAACGCCGAGGCGCTGGGGCTGGCCGACCTGATCGAGGTCGTGGAAGCCGATGTCACCGAGGTCGACACCGCCGGCTACGACGCCGTCTTCCTCGACCCGGCGCGCCGCGGCGGACGCGGGCGGATCTTCGACCCCGAGGGGTACTCGCCGCCGCTGTCCTGGGCCGTGGAGACCGCCCGTGCGGCGAAGTACGCGGCCATCAAGATCGCCCCCGGGATCCCGCACGAGGCCGTCCCGGCCGAGGCCGAGGCCGAGTGGATCTCCGACGGAGGGGACGTGAAGGAGGCCGTGCTCTGGTTCGGGACCTCGCCCGGCGCCGTCCGCGCGACCCTGCTCCCCGGACCGCGCACGCTGCGCACCGAGGACCCGCTGCCCGACCCGGACGCCGGACCGGTGGGCCGCTACCTGTACGAGCCGGACGGCGCGGTCATCCGCGCCCACCTGGTCGCCGAGGTCGCCGCGCAGCTCGGCGGGCGGTTGATCGACCCGACCATCGCCTACATCACCGCCGACGAGCTGCGCGCGACGCCGTACGCCACCGCCTACGAGATCACCGACGTGCTGCCCTTCGGCCTCAAGAAGCTCAAGGCCCTGCTGCGCGAGCGCGGGGTGGGGATCCTGACCGTCAAGAAGCGCGGCTCCGCGATCGAACCGGAGGAGCTGCGCAAGAAGGTCAAGCCGCAGGGCCCGAACTCCGCGACGGTCATCCTGACCCGAGTGGCGGGCGCTCCTTCGATGCTGATCGGCGCTCCTGCCCCGGTACCGACACCCCGGGACTGACGGCGGCGGCGCTCCCGGGCGCCGCGGCCCCGGGCGGTGCGGCCGGCGGGCGCCGCGGCGGGCGGAAGGCCCGCAGGGCCCACCGGTAGTGCGCGGCCGCCTTGCCCGCGCCCAACAGCCCGGTGATCCACAGGATCATCCCGAGGCCCATCACGGAGGCCACCTCGCCGTAGGTCTCCGAGCCGGGTCGGGCGGCGCTCGCGCTCCCGAAGGTCACCCACAGCCCGAGCGCGCACAGGACCAGCGAGGACAGCAGCCACGCCAGGCTCCGCCCGGGCAGGCGCAGGCGGGCGTCATTGGCCGGATCGCGGTCCGACTCGGCCCACGCGGAGAGCAGTTGGCGCACCCGGCGGTCCCGCTTGGCGCCCCACACGAACCAGAAGCCGGCCGGTACGAGGACCCCCACGCCCAGGACCAGGAAGACGACGCCGACGAACTGCTCGGTCAGGCCGCCCTCTTCGAAGGCCATCAGCGCCATGCCGACGAAGGACCAGCCGAGGGCGAAAACGGCGCTGACCGCCCAGAGCAGCAGCAGCCGCCCCGTGCCCAGGCTCAGCCGCTCCAACTCCCCCAGATAGCGGGCCCGGTCGGCCCGGACGGCGTGGGGGTCCAACCATGCGCGCAGGTGCGCGGGAGGCGGCGGTGGCGGCAGGTCACGACGGGGCATGCGCATGACGTTAACTCTCTCCCCCGTAAATGGGGGAAATTCCCACCGGGCCGCCGCTGTTGAGCGGTGGTCGTAGGTGGTTCCTGTTTCATCGCCCGTTGCCCGGCGTGCCGGGTCCTACACAGGCTCCGCAGGCATTTTACGTGTCCGGGAGTCCCTCGGCCACGATGCGTCGTCCTTCACGCCGGAGATTGGTCTCAGCGTTTTCGTCCCGGTCGTGCACGGCTCCGCAGTCGCATGTCCAGCGGCGGATCTTGAGCCCTTCGAGCCCTCTGGGGCCGGTGAGGGCGCCACATCCGGGAGCGGAGCACAGTTGGGTGCTGGGGAACCAGCGGGACACCTTCACGAACGTCCGCCCATAGCGGGCGCACTTGGCTTCCAAGGTGCGGGTGAACTGCCCCAAGGCTTGATCGTGTACGGACTTGGCTCGCTTGCCCTTGCGGTGGCCCATGGCCTTCACGTTCAGGTCTTCCACGTACACGGCTTGGCTCTCGCGCGTGATGCGGGTGGTTTCCTGCTCGATGAAATCGCGTCGCTGGTCAGCGACGCGTGCATGGATCTTCGCTACGGCCAGCTTGGCTTTGCGCCGGTTGCCGGAACCCTTCTCACAACGGGAAAGCTTGCGCTGGGCACGCCGGAGCTTGCTCTCCTGACGGCGGAAGAACTTCGGCGTGTTGATCTTTCGGCCCCGCAGAACCGCATACGTGGACAGACCCAGGTCGATGCCGGTATCCGTGTCCTCCACGTCCAGCTCGGGGAGCGGCTTCTCCTCGGTTTCGACGACGAACGATACGAAGTACCGTCCGGCCGAATCCTTGATCACCGTCACGGACGACGGATCGGAGGGAAGCCGCCTTGACCAGCGGACTTCCACATCACCGATCTTGGGGAGACGGAGTCTGCCCTCGCCGGTGATGGAGAAGCGGGCGGCTTTGGTGAACCTCACGGACTGACGACTGGTCTTCTTCTTGAAGCGCGGCGGCCCCATCTTCGGGCCCTTACGGGTGCCGTTCTTCGACGCGAAGAAGTTGCTGTAAGCCGTCTGGAGATCCCGCAGGGAGGACTGGAGCACGACCGCTGACACGTCGGCCAGCCATGCCCTCTCCTCCGTTTTCTTGGCCTCGGTGATGAGCTCCTTGGCAAGGCTCACGATCGAGGGAGACGAACCATCCTTCGTGTAGGCGTCCTGACGGATGCGCAACGCGTCGTTCCACACGACGCGGGCGCATCCGAACGCCCTCGCAAGCTCGGTCCTCTGCGGGACGCTCGGGTACGCACGGAACTGGTACCTGAGCTTCACGCCGATCACCATACATATGTGGTTTATGGCCGACTGCACGAACATTCGCACTGGTCGACATTGCACGTTTCTCATGCACCCACTTGGTTTTCGTGACCAAGTACCGGCACAAAAGCGTCACTCTGATCCGGCTCCTACTTCGCCGGATCAGCCGGCGGAGCCCCGCTCTCAATCGTCCGTCAGTACATCGAGCAGCAGAACCGGCCCGCATGAACTGACCCTCACGACAGGAGCGAAGCGATCTCCGGCGCTTCGCGCATCCAAGCCAAGGGTGCGCTTCACCTCCGCCATGAAGGGAGGAGTACCGCGCCAGAACTCGGATAGCGGCAGCGCGGAGCGCTCCGGCCCCGGGTCAGCCCCGGGCCGCCCTCAGGTCAGCTCCACGGACTCGAAGCGCCACCGGTGCACCGGCCGGGCGATCAGGTCGGCGGCCGGCTCGGGCAGTTCGGGGAGCGCGTCCGCGCCCTCGCCCGCACCGGCGCCCGCCTCCCACCAGGTGATGACCAGGACCCGGTCCTGCGGGGCCCGGAACACCTCGCGGCGCACCGGTTCCCGGGCGAGCACCTGCGAACGGGCCCATTCCAGCAGCTCGTTGCCCCGGCCGTCGGCGGCCCGGGCCTCCCACATCACGGCCACGATGGTGCTCATGAGTACAGGTTGTCCTTGCTCAGCTCGTGCACGTGATCGTGATCGTGTGCGTGCGCGTGGCCGTGGCCGTCCCCGTCACCGTGCCCGTGCGACGTACCGGGCACGTGCGGGTCGGTCACCGGCAGCGAGGAGTCCGCCGAGAGGTCCCAGTCCGAGGCCGGCCGGTTCCGCTTGACCATCTCCGCGCCCAGCGCCGCCACCATCGCGCCGTTGTCCGTGCACAGCTTCGGCCGCGGCACCCGCAGCACGATCCCGGCGTCGTCGCAGCGCTCCTGCGCCAGCGAGCGCAACCGCGAGTTGGCCGCCACGCCGCCGCCGATCATCAGGTGGTCGACGCCCTCGTCCTTGCAGGCGCGGATCGCCTTGCGCGTCAGCACGTCCACCACGGCCTCCTGGAAGGACGCGGCCACGTCGCGCACCGGCACGTCCTCCCCGGCCTTGCGCTTCGCCTCGATCCAGCGCGCCACGGCGGTCTTGAGCCCGGAGAAGGAGAAGTCGTACGCCGCGTCGCGCGGCCCGGTCAGCCCGCGCGGGAAGTTGATCGCCTTCGGGTCGCCCTCGCGCGCGAGCCGGTCGATGACCGGACCGCCCGGGAAGCCCAGCTGGAGCACCCGCGCGATCTTGTCGAAGGCCTCGCCCGCCGCGTCGTCGATGGTCGCGCCCAGCGGCCGTACGTCACTGGTGATGTCCGGGGCCAGCAGCAGCGAGGAGTGCCCGCCGGAGACCAGCAGGGCCATCGTGGGCTCCGGCAGCGGCCCGTGCTCCAGCTGGTCCACGCAGATGTGGGAGGCCAGGTGGTTCACGCCGTAGAGCGGCTTGCCGAGCGCGTAGGCGTAGGCCTTCGCCGCCGATACGCCGACCAGCAGCGCCCCGGCCAGACCGGGGCCCGCGGTCACGGCGATGCCGTCGAGGTCGCGGGCGCTGACCCCGGCCTCCTTCAGGGCGCGCTCGATGGTCGGGACCATCGCTTCCAGGTGGGCGCGCGAGGCCACCTCGGGCACGACCCCGCCGAAGCGCGCGTGCTCGTCGACGCTGGAGGCGATCGCGTCGGCGAGGAGCGTGGTGCCGCGCACCACGCCGACGCCGGTCTCGTCGCAGGACGTCTCGATGCCGAGGACGAGCGGTTCGTCAGCCATGGGATTCACCTTGAACTGGGCCGTCCGCGGGGACGGAACGTGCGGGATCGGAAAGTCGCATCACGAGCGCGTCGATGTTGCCGGGCTGGTAGTAACCGCGCCGGAAGCCGATCGGCTCGAAGCCGAAGCGCTCGTAGAGCCGCTGGGCGCGGGTGTTGTCCACCCGCACCTCCAGCAGCACTTCGGCGCATTCGAAGGCGGTGGCGGCGCCGAGCAGATCGGTGAGCAGCCGGGCGCCGAGCCCGGTCCCCCACTGATCGCGGGCCGCCGCGATGGTCTGTACGTCGCCCAGGTCGCCGACGGCGGCGAGCCCGGCGTAGCCGACCAGGCGGCCGCCGTCCGCCTCCTCGGCGACCACGTAGCGGCGGGTGGCCAGCGGCCCGCGGGCGTGCGCGAGCTCGGACCAGAACATCCCCGCGGACCAGGCGTCCTCGGGGAAGAGCTCGTGCTCCAGCTCCAGCACGGACCCGATGTCCCACCAGCGCATCTCGCGCAGCTGGACGGCCGGGGCGGGCGGCGCGGTCGGGGCCGTCACTGGGGCGTGACCACCTTGTAGTTCTTGGGCACCTGGGCGTCGGGGCGGCGCAGGTACAGCGGGGTCGGCGGGAGGAACTCCGCCCCCGCCGCGAGCCGCTCCGCGGCCAGGGCGGCCAGCGCGCCGGCCGACTGGTGCTCGGGGCCGCGCGCGTCCGGGAAGTGGTCGGGGTAGAGCAGCGCGCCCGCGCCCACCACGGGCAGCCCGGCGAGTTGCTCGGCGATGTCGGCCGGGCGGTCCACGGCCGGCTCGGTGACCCGGGTGCGCGGGTCCTCGTAGCGGGCCCAGTACACCTCCTTGCGGCGGGCGTCGGTGGCCACCGCGAAGGGGCCCTCGATCCCGGCGTCGCGGACGGCGTAGGCCAGCCCGTCCAGGGTGCACAGACCGTGCACCGGCACGCCGAGGACGGAGGCGAAGGTGGCGGCGGTGACGAGGCCGACGCGCAGCCCGGTGTACGGGCCGGGGCCCACGCCGACGACGATGCCGGTCACCGCGTCGAGCTTCAGCCCGGCTTCGGCGAGGACCTTGTCCACGGAGGGCAGCAACAGCTCCCCGTGGCGGCGGGCGTCGACCTGGTGGGCCTCGGCGACGACGGACTCACCGTCGTGCAGGGCGACGGTGACGGCGGGCGTGGCGGTATCTACAGCGAGCAAGAGCACGCGAACAGCCTACGACTCCGCGGCCCGAGCCCCTCGCGGCCGGTCGAGCGGCACCCCGGCTGCTACCGTCAGCGCGGGTGTACCAGGACCCGAAGGCAGCGGAGAGGTGGAGCAAGGTGGCACGCAGCAGCTCGGGAATCGTGGCCGGGCTCACCGCCGCGGCACTGGCAACGGTCGGTTTCCTCGGCTACCAGGCTTCGGCGAGCGCTCCGGCCCGCCCGGCGCAGGCCGCCCAGCAGCCGGCCCCCTCCACCGCGCCGAGCCAGTCCACCACACCCGAGGCACCGGGCAAGCCGGGGCCGGTTCCGGCCGATTCGGGCAAGGGCGTGCGCGTCGTCTACTCCCTGTCCCAGAAGCGGGTGTGGCTGGTGGGCGGGGACGGCGTGGAGACGAAGACCTACTCGGTGATGCCGAGCACGGTGCACCCCAAGACCGGCAGCTACTCGGTCGACACGCGCCAGGGCGCGGTCACCGGATCCGACGGCGCGGCGATCGAGCACATCGTGCGGTTCACGACCACCGACGGGGTCGTGATCGGTTTCAGCGCCCGCAAGGACGGCGCGACGCCGGAGCCGGACCCGACCAAGAAGACCGGTGGCATCCGCATGACGCGCGCCGACGGCGACGCGATGTGGAACTTCGCCACGATCGGCACGCGGGTCAACGTCGTCCCGTAGGTACCGCGCGCGGCTCCTACGGGAGGACCGCCGAATTGACCCGAACGGGTGACACGACGCACGGCTCAGGCCGCTTCGGACTCCGGAGCGGCCTGCCTGCGTACGGGCGCGGGTGCGGACGCGGGTGCGGCCGGCCGCGCGGGTGGGGTCGACACGGCGGTGGCGGCGAGACACGACGCGAGCAGCGCCCCCATCGAGGGCCCGGGCGCGGCCGCGGACGCCCCGGACGGGCGGGGAACACGCTCTGCTGCCGACATGGCTGCCTCCTGGCGCTCGACCGACGTCGAAGTTAGGTATACCTAACCAGCTCTCGGTACCATGTCATCACGCCGCCCCCCTTCGACGCAACATTTTACCGACACCTTGTCGGCACCTGTCGGAACGTTGTCGGAACGTTGTCGGAACGTCCAGCCGCCCGTACGCGAACGGCCCGGCCCGCACGCCCCGAAGGGACGCACGGACCGGGCCGCGAGGACCTGCCGGCGCTATGACCCGTCGGCCAAGGCGGCGATGCCGGCGTCCGCCCACCGCGCACCCACCCCGTACACGGACACCTGGCGCACGTCGTCGAGGACCTCCTCGTGGCCGACCGCGCGCGCGATCACCACGTGCAACCGGTCGTCGGAGAGCTCCTCCACCTTGCCGTCGCCCCATTCGACGACGACCACGGACTCGGGCAGCGAGACGTCGAGGTCCAGGTCCTCCATCTCGTCCAGCCCGCCGCCGAGCCGGTACGCGTCCACGTGGACCAGCGCCGGACCGTCGCCCAGCGACGGGTGCACCCGGGCGATCACGAAGGTCGGCGAGGTCACGGCCCCGCGCACGCCGAGGCCCTCGCCGAGCCCCCGGGTCAGAGTGGTCTTCCCCGCGCCGAGCTCACCGGTCAGCAGGACCAGGTCACCGGGGCGCAGCAGGGCGGCGAGCTCGCGGCCCAGGTCCCGCATGGCGTCGGGGGAATCGATGGTGAGCAGGGCCCGGCCGGTCGCGGTCTCAGCCGCCCGGTCGTGCGGTGCTTGCAGCGGTGCTTCCATGCCCGCCAACGTTAGTCGCTGCCGGGACCGCACCCGTGCGCGCGAGGAGGTCGCTCAGCAGTGCGGTGACGGTCTCCGGGCGCTCCAGCATCATCAGGTGGCCGGTCTCCTCCAGGACCACCAGCTCCGCGTCCGGCAGCTCGGCGGCGATGGCCACGCTGTGCTCGGGCGGGGTGATCATGTCGCGGTCCCCGGCGACCACGGTGACCGGGAGGTCCGCGAAGTGCTGGAGGGCGGCCGTCTTGTCGTGCAGCATGATCGCCGGGAAGAACTCGGCGACCACGTCGATCGGGGTCGCCTCGATCAGCCGCTCGGCGAAGCGCGCCACGTCCGGGTCCACGTCCGGCGAGCCGAACGAGTACCGCTTGATCATGCCCGCGAAGAGGTCCGCGGTGGCCCGGCGCCCCTTCTCCACCAGCTCGACCTGCGAGCACAGCGCGCGCAGCACCCCCGGAAGCACCCGGCGCACCGCGCTGATCCCGACCGAGGGGAGCCCGTACGTCACCTCGCCGAGCCGGCCGCTGGAGGTGCCCACGAGCGCCACGCCGACCACCCGGTCGCGCACCAGCTCGGGGTACTGGGCCGCCAGCGCCATGATCGTCATGCCACCCATGGAGTGCCCGACGAGGACCAGCGGGCCCTCGGGGGCAGCGGCGTCGATGACGGCCTTCAGGTCGCGGCCGAGCTGGTCGATGCTGACCGGTTCCCCGTCGGCCTGCGCGAGTCCGCGCCCCGAACGGCCGTGGCTGCGCTGGTCCCAGTACACGGCGCGGACCACGCCGCGCAGCGCGGCGCGCTGGAAGTGCCAGGAGTCCTGGGCGAGGCAGTAGCCGTGGCAGAAGACGACGGTAGCGGCCGGAGCGGGCTTGCGGCGCAGGCGGCGGCGCTTGGCGCCGTCCTCGGGGAGCTCGTCGCTCTCGTAGTGGAGCAGGGTGCCGTCCTCGGCGCGGCACGTGCCCTCGGTGCCGCGCAGGGTGCCGTAGGGGCCCGACGCGTCGAGCGCGAGGCGCGCCTTCGCCCGGATCCCGCGGCCGACCGTGAGCCGCTCGACGGCCACTCCGGCCGCCGCACCCGCCGCCACGACGCCGATCGCGGCGCCCGCCCAGCCCGCCTTTCGCCAGTTCTCGCTCACGCCGACCTCACTCAGCCATGAAACCCAGACGTACCGGACAAACAGTTCTTCAGCCTGCCACAGGAACCACCCGTACGGATCATCGGATCAGACATGGAGATGCACCCGGGGCACCCGGGACCCGATCCGCGTGACGATCTCGTAGGCGATCGTCCCCGCCGCCCGCGCCCAGTCCTCGGCGGTCGGCTCGCCCGCGTCGCCCGGGCCGAAGAGGACGGCCTCGTCGCCGGAGCGCACGTCCGCGCCGGGCCCGAGGTCCACCACGAACTGATCCATGGCCACCCGCCCGGCCACCGTCCGCACCGCGCCGCCGACCAGCACCGGGCCGGTGCCCGAGGCGTGCCGCGGGACGCCGTCGGCGTACCCGGCCGGGATCAGGGCGAGCCGCGTGTCGCACGGCGTCGTGTAGTGGTGGCCGTAGCTGACGCCGTGGCCGCCGGGCACGTCCTTGACCAGCGCGACGGACGCCTTGAGCGTCATCGCGGGGCGCAGTCCGAGCTGGGCGGAGGTGCCCAGCTCCGGGGCCGGGGAGACGCCGTAGACCGCGATCCCGCAGCGCACCAGGTCGAAGTGGCTCTCGGGGAGCGTGAGCGTGGCCGGGGAGTTGGCGATGTGCCGGACCTCGGGGTCCAGGCCCTCCTTCTCGGCGTATCCGACCATCTCGCGGAAGGTGGTCAGCTGGAGCTGGATGGAGGGGTGGCCGGGCTCGTCGGCACACGCGAAGTGCGACCACAGGCCGGTGACCTCGACGGTGCCCTCGGCCTCGGCGGCGACGGCGGCGCCGACCAGTTCGGCCCAGTCGGCGGGCTGGCAGCCATTGCGGCCGAGGCCGGTGTCGGCCTTGAGCTGGATCCTGGCCGTGCGCCCGGCGGCGCGGGCGGCCGCCCGTACCTCTTCCAGGGCCCACAGCCCGCTCACGGCGACGTCCACGTCGCGCTCGACGGCCTCCTGCCAGGGGCCGCCGGGGGTCCACAGCCAGCACATGATCCGGCCCTCGATGCCCGCGTCGCGCAGGGCGAAGGCCTCCTGCGGGGTGGCCGTACCGAGCCAGGTCGCGCCCGCCTCCTGGGCAGCCCTGGCACAGGCCACGGCCCCGTGACCATAGGCGTCCGACTTGACGACGGCCATCAGCTGGGCCCGGGGTGCCCGGTCGCGCAATGCGCGCACGTTCCCCCGTACGGCGTCAAGATCGATCTCGGCGTGTACGCGCGGCGGTGTCTCGTTCATCGCCGCAAGTGTCTCAGAACCCCACCAGCGCGCCGCTCAAGCACCCAAGGAGCCCACACCTTGACCAGGTCCCCGGCCCGGACGGCCTCCGACCCCCCGGCGCGGGTCGCGGTCGGGACGGGGACCCGCAGGAGGGTCCCCGCAAGGACGAGCGGTCCCCACTGGACGCCCCCTCCGACCCCCCGCAGCCGCGAGCCGAGGAGACCCTCGTGCGGGTCCCCGGCACGACCGTGGCCCGCGCCCCCAGCCCGTCCGGCGCTTGAGGACCCGCCGGAGGCCCCACGCACCCGCAGCAACATGCCCGGCCCGCAACACCCCTCCGGGGTGCGCCTCAAACGCCGGCGAGGCTGGATCGGCCGCCCCCGTCACCACCCCAGCCCGTCCGGCGTTTGAGGACCCGGCGCCAAAAGCGGTGTGGCCTCAGGCCGGAGCGCAGGCGTCGCGCCAAGCATCCGGCAGGGCCTCCGCAACGCCGTGCGCGAGCACAGGCGCACCACCGGCCGCCCGCCGCCCCGCCAGCCCGTGCAGGTACGCCGCCACCGCCCCCGCGTCCACCGCCCCCAGCCCCGCCGCCAACAAGGCCCCCGCCACCCCCGACAGCACGTCACCACTGCCCGCGGTGGCCAACCAGGGCGTCCCGGTGGCATTCACCCGAACCGGCCCCGCCCCAGAACCCGGCCCCGCCACCAACGTCGTGGACCCCTTGAGCAACACCCCGACCCCGTACCGCCCCGCGAGCTCCCGCACGGAAGCCAACCGCGCCCCCTCCACCTCCGCACGCCCCACCCCCAGCAGCGCCGCCGCCTCCCCCGCGTGCGGGGTCAGCAGCACCGGCCGCGGGTGCGCCCGCAGCACCCCGGGGTCCAGCCCCCGCAACCCGTCCGCGTCCACCAGCACCGCCACCCCGTCCGCCGCCGCCCCCGCCAGCAGCTCCGCGACCTCGCCCTCGCGCCCGGAGCCCAGCCCCGGTCCCACCACCCAGGACTGCACCCGGCCGCGCCCGACCAGCGTCTCGGGGTACCGCGCCAGCACCATCTCCGCCGCCCGCGCGGGCCCGACGTACCGCACGGCCCCCGCCCCGCCCCGCAGCGCGCCCGCCACGGACAGCACCGCCGCGCCCGGATACTGCTCCGACCCGGCGACGACGCCCACGACCCCGCGCCGGTACTTGTCGCTCTCCGCCGTGGGTACGGGCAGCAGCGCGCCCACGTCGGCGTGCTGGAGGGCCTGCGCCACGGCGGTGTCCGGCAGCGTCAGCCCGATCTCCACCAACCGCACCACCCCGGCCCGCTCGGCCCCGGGATCGATCAGCAGCCCCGGCTTGTACGCCCCGAACGTCACGGTGACGTCGGCCCGTACGGCCGCCCCCGCGACCTCTCCGGTGTCCGCGTCCACCCCGCTCGGCAGGTCCACCGCGACCACCCGCGCGCCCGGCGGCACCTGCGCCACCAGCGCGGCCGCCGCCGGACGCAGCCCCCCGCGCCCGCCGATGCCCAGCAGCCCGTCCACGACCAGGTCCACCCGCTCCGGCACGCGCTCGGCCTGCCGCCCCCCGGCGGCCCGCAGCGCGGCCAGTCCGCCCGCGTGCGCCCGCTCGGGGTCCAGGAGCACGGCCGTCACCCCCGCGCCCCTGCGCGCCAGGCGCGCGCCCGCGTAGAGGGCGTCACCGCCGTTGTCCCCGGTCCCCACGAGCAGCGCCACGCGCGCCCCGTACACCCGCCCGAGCAGTCCGGCGCAGACGGCGGCCAGTCCCGCGGCCGCCCGCCGCATCAGGGCCCCTTCGGGCAGCCGCGCCATCAGCTCGTGCTCGGCGGCCCGTACGGTCTCCACGCTGTAAGCAGTACGCATGGCACCAGCGTGCCCGATCCCCCCGGCGACCACGCCCCGCCGACCACGCCCCGCCGATCACGCCTCGGCGATCACGACGGCCGAGGCCACCCCCGCGTCGTGGCTGAGCGAGACGTGCAAGGAGCGCACGCCGAGCGCTTGGGCCCGCGCCGCCACCGTCCCGGACACCCGCAGCCGCGGCTGCCCGGTCGGCTCGACGTACACCTCGGCATCGGTCCAGAGCATCCCGGCGGGCGCGCCGAGCGCCTTGGCCAGGGCCTCCTTCGCGGCGAACCGGGCGGCGAGCGAGGCGGCCCCGCGCCGCTCGCCGCTCGGCAGGTTCAACTCCGCCTCGACGAAGAGCCGTTGCGCCAGCCTGGGCGTGCGCTCCAGCGACGCCGCGAACCTGTCGATCGCGGCCACGTCGATCCCCACACCGATGATCACTTCTACGAACTCGCTTCGCTCACTCCACCGTCACGGACTTGGCGAGGTTACGCGGCTGGTCCACCTCATTGCCCCGCGCCGTCGCCAGCTCGCACGCGAACACCTGCAAGGGCACCGTCGCCACCAGCGGCTGGAGCAGCGTCGGCGTGGCCGGGATCCGGATCAGGTGGTCGGCGTACGGGACCACCGCCTCGTCGCCCTCCTCCGCGATCACGATCGTGCGCGCCCCGCGGGCCCGGATCTCCTGGATGTTCGACACGATCTTGTCGTGGAGCACCGAACGGCCCTTCGGCGACGGCACCACGACCACCACCGGCACGTCCTCCTCGATCAGCGCGATCGGCCCGTGCTTGAGCTCACCCGCCGCGAAGCCCTCGGCGTGCATGTACGCCAGCTCCTTGAGCTTGAGCGCGCCCTCCAGCGCCACCGGGTAGCCGACGTGCCGCCCGAGGAAGAGCACCGTGTTCTTGTCCGCGAGCGAGCGGGCGAGCTTGCGGACCGGCTCCATGGTCTCCAGTACGGCGTCCACCGCGCCCGCGATGTCGGACAGTTCACGGATCACCGCACGGATCTCGTCGCCCCACTTCGTGCCGCGCACCTGGCCGAGGTACAGCGCGACCAGGTAGCAGGCGACCAGTTGGGTCAAGAACGCCTTCGTCGAGGCGACGGCCACCTCCGGCCCGGCGTGCGTGTACAGGACGGCGTCGGACTCGCGGGGGATCGTCGACCCGTTCGTGTTGCAGATGGCCAGCACCTTCGCGCCCTGCTCCCGGGCGTGGCGCAGCGCCATCAGCGTGTCCATCGTCTCGCCGGACTGGGAGATGGCGATGACGAGGGTGCGCTGGTCGAGGATCGGGTCCCGGTAGCGGAACTCGCTCGCCAGCTCCGTCTCGCACGGGATCCGCGTCCAGTGCTCGATGGCCAGCTTCGCGATCATGCCCGCGTGGTACGCCGTACCGCAGGCCACGATGACGACCTTGTCGACCTCGCGCAGGACGGAGGCGGGGATGCGGACCTCGTCCAGGGTGAGCGAGCCGCTCGCGTCGATCCGGCCGAGGAGGGTGTCGGCGACGGCCTTCGGCTGCTCGGCGATCTCCTTGAGCATGAAGTAGTCGTAGCCGCCCTTCTCCGCGGCCGAGGCGTCCCAGTCGACGTGATAGGCGCGCACGGAGGCGGCCGAGCCGTCGAAGTTGGTCACCGAGACCCCGTCGCGGCGCAGCTCGACGACCTGGTCCTGCCCCAGCTCGATCGCGGACCGGGTGTGGGCGATGAAGGCGGCCACGTCCGAGGCGAGGAAGTTCTCGCCCTCTCCGACGCCCACCACCAGCGGGGAGTTCCGGCGCGCGCCGACCACCACGTCCGGGGCGTCCGCGTGCACCGCGACCAGGGTGAAGGCGCCCTCCAGCAGCCGGCACACGCGCCGCATGGCCTCGGCCAGGTCGCCGTCCGCCTCGGCGAACCGTTCGGCCAGCAGGTGGGCGACCACCTCGGTGTCCGTCTCGGACTCCAGCCGGTGCCCACGCTCCGTCAGTTCGGCCCGCAGCGCGGCGAAGTTCTCGATGATGCCGTTGTGCACGACGGCCACGCGCCCGGCGTTGTCCAGGTGCGGATGGGCGTTGAGGTCGGTGGGCCCGCCGTGGGTCGCCCACCGGGTGTGCCCGAGTCCCGTGGAACCGGCCGGCACCGGGTGCCCGACCAGTTCCTTCTCCAGATTGACCAGCTTGCCGGCCTTCTTGACGGAGGCGAGGCCCCCGTCGGCGAGCACGGCGACACCCGCCGAGTCGTACCCCCGGTACTCCAACCGCTTGAGTCCGGCGATGACCACATCGAGCGCAGATTGCGCTCCCACGTAACCCACGATTCCGCACATAGGCGGCACCCTACGCCGCGGCCGGCGCGCATTCCGGGACCCGAACCGGACGAACCGGGACCCGAACCGGACGAAAAACCCGCCCCGGCGAAAGCGCCGGAGCGGGTGTGACGCCGTACGGCCGCCGGGCGGCCGGGATCACGGGACGGCTCAGCCGAGCTTCTTGACCTGCGTGTCGACGACGACCTTCGCCGTCTCGCCGCTCCCGCCGAACGAGATCGTGTAGAGCGCCGCGAGGGTGTTGCCCTTGCGGACCACGACGAGCTGGGTGGGGTTCTTCTCCCCATCCAGCTCCCGCTCGACGGTGAAGGACACGGCCTCGTCACCGGCGGTCACCGCGGGGCCCGGGGCGATCTTGGTGACCTTGCCCGTGTCGGCCTCCGCGGCCCCGGGGTAACCCGCGGCGCACGCCGTGCCCGCCGCCTTCACCGCGGCGAAGGCTTCCTGGGCACCCTTGCCCTCGTAGGAGTTGAGGGCGTCCATCGTGGCCGTCACCTTGAAGGCGTCCGTGATGGCCTTGAGCTTCTCCTCGGCGGAGGCGTCCGCAGCGGGGGCCTTCGGCTTGCCGGCGACCTTGGCCGCGACGTTGGCCGCGGCCTTGCCCGGACCGCTGCCCGCCATCACCAGGGCCAGCGGCTGGCACTCGGTCTTGGTGGTCGCGTAGGCCGCGGCGGCCTCCTGGAGCTCGGTCGCCGTGGCCTCCTTGACGACGTGCTCCGCGAGGTCGGCCTGGGTGACCAGGAGCGCCTTCAGCTCGGCGGCCGTCTTCGCCTTGGCGGCCGGGTCGGCGGCCGGCGCGGAGGGGGCGGCCGAGGTGGCACCGCCGTCCTTCGACTCGTCCTTCGCCGCCTTGTCCGATCCGCAGGCGGTGACGAGCAGCGCCAGCGACACGGCGGAAGCGGTCAGCACGGAACGGCGGACGAGGGTGGAACGCACGATGAATCTCCCCTATGACTCAAATGATCACTGCGGCAGGTGCAGCCCGAGTAATCTACGAGTAAATTCGCACAGGCGTACTGCAATATCCGACCGCGGCCGGAATCGTGATCACGGCGAGACCCACCCGGACCTGACCGACTCCGGCGGGCTTCTCGACCCGTACCTCCACCGCCCCGGCGCCCCGACCCCTGGAGCCACGGTCGATTCGGTGGCAACCGGCCAAGATCGGCGCTCACGTGACCGACCACACCACCCACAACGGCCCCGGACCCCCGACAATGGCGTTGTGATCACTTCGCCGCCACGAAGCACCACGGCCCCCGGCGCGGACCCCGCCGCCGCCCCCGCTGCGGACCCGGCGGGCTGTCCGGCCCCCGGTACCGCGACGGAGCACGCCAACCGGTCGGACCGGCACGAGCGGCCCTCGCACCGCCGGACGGACGCCTCGCCGTACCTCGACCTCACCCGGGCCGAGTGGAGCGCCCTGCGCGAGCGCACCCCGTTGCCGCTCACCGCGGACGAGCTGGAGCGGCTGCGCGGCCTCGGGGACGTGATCGACCTGGACGAGGTCCGCGACGTCTACCTGCCGCTCTCGCGGCTGCTCAACCTGTACGTCGGCGCCACCAGCAACCTGCGCGGCACCCTGAACACCTTCCTCGGCGACGCGGGCAACGGCCACGGCGCCCAGCGGGGCACGCCCTTCGTCATAGGGGTGGCCGGTTCGGTAGCCGTCGGCAAGTCCACCGTGGCCCGTCTGCTCCAGGCGCTGCTCGCCCGCTGGCCCGAGCACCCGCGCGTCGAGCTGGTCACCACGGACGGCTTCCTCTACCCGATGAAGGAGCTCCAGCGCCGCGGCCTGACCGCCCGCAAGGGTTTCCCCGAGTCCTACGACCGCCGCGCCCTCACCCGTTTCGTCGCCGACATCAAGGCCGGCAAGGACGAGGTCACGGCCCCGGTCTACTCGCACCTCATCTACGACATCGTCCCGGGCGAGCAGCTCGTCGTGCGCCGCCCCGACATCCTGATCGTCGAGGGCCTGAACGTCCTGCAGCCCGCGCTGCCCGGCAAGGACGGCCGCACCCGGGTCGCCCTCGCCGACTACTTCGACTTCAGCGTCTACGTGGACGCGCGCCCCGAGGACATCGAGCGCTGGTACCTGGGCCGCTTCCGCAAGCTGCGCGAGACCGCCTTCCAGAATCCTTTCTCCTACTTCCGCAAGTACACCCAGGTCTCCGAGGAGGAGGCGCTGGACTACGCGCGGACCATGTGGCGGACGATCAACCGGCCCAACCTGCTGGAGAACGTCGCCCCCACCCGCGGCCGCGCCACCCTCGTCGTCCGCAAGGGCCCCGACCACAAGGTGCAGAAGCTCAGCCTCCGCAAGCTCTGAGCCCATCGGACCGGTGGCCCGCCCGCTAACCTGCCGGGATGCTGCACGTACGGATGATCGCTCCGGCCCGCCTCACCGACGAGGTGGTCGCGCTCGCCCGACGGACGGTCGGGACCACCCACCTGGCCGTACTGACGGGCGCCGCCCTCGATCCGCCCGGTGACGTGGTCCTGTGCGACGTGGCCCGGGAGTCGGCGGACGAACTGCTCGCCGAGCTGCGCGCGCTCGGCCTCGACGACGTCGGCTCGATCACGGTCGAGGGGATCGACCTGACCCTCTCGCGCAGCGCCGACCGGGCCGAGGAGGAGGCCCCGGGCGAGGGCGCCGACGCGGTGATCTGGGAGCAGTTGACCGAGGCGACCCACGAGGAGTCCACCCTCTCCATCACCTACCTGGCCTTCCTCGCCCTCGCGACGATGATCGCGGCCTGCGGCGTGGTCCTGGACAACGCGATCCTGATCGTGGGCGCGATGGCGGTGGGCCCGGAGTTCGGCCCGCTCGCCGGGGTGTGCACGGGCCTGGTGCAGCGGGCTCCCCGACTGGCCGCCCGGTCCCTGATCGCCCTGCTCGTGGGCTTCGCGGTCGCGATGGCCGCCACGACCCTCTTCAGCCTGACCATGGACGCGCTGGGCCAGTTCGACCGCGCCATGCTCGAAAATCCGCGCCCGAACACCAGCTTCATCTGGCAGCCGGACCCGTTCTCCTTCGTGGTCGCGGTGCTCGCGGGCATCGCCGGCGTCCTGTCCCTGACCTCGGCGAAGTCGGGCGCGCTGGTCGGGGTCGCGATCTCGGTGACCACCGTCCCGGCGGCGGCGAACGCCGCGGTGGCCCTCGGCTACGGCGAGTTCGCCCAGATGTGGGGCTCCGCCGAGCAGCTGCTGCTGAACCTCGCCGGGATCATGGTCGCGGGCACGCTGACCCTCACCGCCCAGAAACTGCTGTGGCGCACCCAGCAGGGCCGGATGCTCCGGTCGCCGGGTGCGCCATCAGGAAGTGCGCGGCGGAAGAACTAGGGCGTCCTAGCCCAGGGCGGACTTCACGACGTCGGCGAGGCGGCCCGCGATCGCGCGCGCCTGCTCGATGTCGGCGGCCTCCACCATCACCCGAACGAGCGGCTCCGTACCGGACGGACGCAGGAGCACCCGGCCGGTGGTGCCCAGTTCGCGCTCGGCCTCGGCCACCGCGGCGGCCAGCTCGGCGGAGGTGCCGACCCGCGTGCGGTCCACGTCGGGGACGTTGACCAGGACCTGCGGCAGCCGCCGCATCACCCCGGCCAGCTCGGCCAGGCTCCGACCGGTCGCCGCGACCCGGGCGGCCAGCATCAGGCCCGTCAGGGTGCCGTCGCCGGTGGTGGCGTGGTCGAGGATGATCACGTGGCCGGACTGCTCGCCGCCGAGCGCGTAGCCGTGCTCCTTCATCGACTCCAACACGTAGCGGTCGCCGACACCGGTCTGCACGACCTGGATGCCCTCGCCCTCCATCGCCAGCTTGAAGCCGAGGTTCGACATCACGGTGGCGACCACGGTGTTCTCCCGCAGGTGGCCCGCCTCGCGCATGGCCAGCGCCAGGACGGCGAGGATCTGGTCCCCGTCGACCTCGTTGCCCTCGGCGTCCACGGCCAGGCAGCGGTCGGCGTCGCCGTCGTGCGCGATGCCGAGGTCCGCGCCGTGCTCGACCACGGCCGCCTTGAGCAGGCCGAGGTGGGTGGAGCCGCAGCCGTCGTTGATGTTGAGGCCGTTGGGCTCGGTGCCGATCGTGATGATCTCGGCGCCCGCGCGGGTGAAGGCCTCGGGCGAGACGTGGGCGGCCGCGCCGTGGGCCTCGTCCAGGACGACCTTGAGCCCGTCCAGGCGGTTCGGCAGGACGCCGATCAGGTGGGCGACGTAGCGGTCGAAGCCCTCGGTGTAGTCGGAGACGCGGCCGACGCCGGAGCCGGTGGGCCGGTCCCAGGGAGCGCCGGTGCGGTGCTCGTCGTAGACGGACTCGATCCGGTCCTCCAGCTCGTCGGCGAGCTTGTGGCCGCCGCGCGCGAAGAACTTGACGCCGTTGTCGGGCATGGCGTTGTGACTGGCGGAGAGCATCACGCCGAGGTCGGCGCCCAGCGCCCCGGTGAGATACGCCACCGCCGGGGTGGGCAGCACACCGACGCGCAGGACGTCCACGCCCGCGCTCGCGAGGCCGGCGACGACCGCGGCCTCCAGGAACTCGCCCGAGGCCCGGGGGTCCCGGCCGACGACGGCGGTCGCGCGGTGTCCCTCGAAGGTGCCCGCTTCCGCGAGGACATGGGCTGCCGCGACGGAGAGGCCGAGCGCGAGCTCGGCCGTCAGATCCGCATTGGCGACACCGCGTACACCGTCTGTGCCGAAGAGTCGTCCCATGTTGTCCTCCGAGGTTTCGCGTTGCGCGCAGTGACCGCTTGTGACAGGTATTTGCCGCTTGTGGCGGTAAACGAACCGCCCCGACAGCACAGAGTGTGCCGCCGGGGCGGGATCGTGCAGACCAGCAGGCGCAGATTAACGCTTGCTGTACTGCGGGGCCTTACGGGCCTTCTTGAGACCGGCCTTCTTGCGCTCGACCGCACGGTCGTCACGCGAGAGGAAGCCGGCCTTCTTGAGCGCGGCGCGGTTGTTGTCCACGTCCGCCTCGTTCAGCGCACGGGCCACGCCAAGGCGCAGGGCGCCGGCCTGACCGGAAACGCCGCCACCCGAGATGCGGGCGATGACGTCGTAGCGGTTGTCGAGCTCGAGCACCTTGAAGGGCTCGTTGACTTCCTGCTGGTGCACCTTGTTGGGGAAGTAGTCCTCAAGGGTGCGACCGTTGATCTTCCACTTGCCGGTGCCCGGAACGATCCGGACGCGGGCGATGGCGTTCTTGCGACGGCCCAGGCCGGCAGCCGGCTGCGGGTCGCCGAAACGGCCGGCGAGCGACTCGGAGGTGTAGTCACCCTCCGGGACGTCCGCAGACTCGGTGGTGTACTCCTCGACAGCGCCCTCGAACTCTTCGTCGATGACAGTCTCGGTGGTGGTCTCGGCCACGATGCTCCTCAGAATTTTCTACGTCTTAGGGGGTGTGGCCGGAACTACTGCGCGACCTGGGTGATCTCGAACGGCACCGGCTGCTGGGCAGCGTGGGGGTGCACCTCGCCCGAGTAGACCTTCAGCTTCGAGAGCATCTGGCGGCCCAGGGTGTTCTTGGGGATCATGCCCTTGACGGCCTTCTCGACGGCCTTCTCCGGGTTGTTCGCCAGGAGGTCGTCGTAGCGGACCGAACGGAGACCGCCCGGGAAGCCAGAGTGGCGGTACGCCATCTTCTGGGTCGCCTTGTTGCCGGACAGGTGAACCTTGTCGGCGTTGATGATGATGACGAAGTCGCCCATGTCCATGTGGGGGGCGTAAGTCGGCTTGTGCTTGCCGCGGAGCAGGTTCGCGGCCTGGGTCGCCAGACGGCCGAGGACAATGTCCCGGGCGTCGATGACGTGCCAGACGCGCGAGATGTCGCCGGGCTTGGGGCTGTACGTACGCACGGTCGTAGCCTTCGCTTCTTCAGTGATGGGTATTCCCATATGGCGTGAGACCTTGGGAACGGGTCCTGACAAGGCCACCACGGACGATCACGACAGCCCTGGTCCACAACGGGGACGCAACCCGTGTGTACCGCTGGTCATCGGCCCGGTGGACCGGCGTAAGGGCCCTTTCACGTGAGAATGAACAAGCCAATACGCATAACGAACCAGCAGGATACCCGTGATGCCCCGGACGGGTCAAAACGCCGAACGAGCTCCTGCATCCGCAGGCTCGTCGGCGCGAGCGCGACCGGGCACGGCTCCTGCCGTTCGTACGTCGTCCAGGTTAACCCGAGTCGGAGCCGTGCACCTCCGCATGAGCGTGACCGCCAGTACGCCCAGGGTGAAGAAGTCCTTGAAGGCGCGCCTCTTGTGCTCCAGCTCCGCGGGCCACGGCACCCCCGCGACCTGGGGCCCGATACCCACCCAGAACCAGGGAGAACGCACCATGGAGTCCTCCCGCACCACCGACGCCAGCAGCAGCGGGAGCACCACCAGCAGGTAGTGGTCGAAGGACGGCCGCGACACCAGGAATGCGGCGAGCATCACCATGCAGCCCGTCTCCGCCAGCCGCATCTGACCGGTGTCCCGGTCGTCCGTACGGCGCCACCTGCACCAGACCGCCCAGAGCCCGCCGAGCGCCCCCGCGAACGCCACCAGCACCGCCACCGGCTGCGGCACCCCCAGCCGCGGCAGCACGGCGATCGGCGAGGCGTCCCAGGGCAGCGCGTAGGCGTCCTGCCCCTGGAGCAGGAAGGGCAGCGTCTTGGTGAAGAACAGGCTCGGGCTCGGCATCATCAGCGCCCCCGTCAGCGAGAGCCCCAGCGGCACCAGCACCGCGATCGCGAGCCCCCGCCACTGCCGCGCCAGCAGGAACAACAGCCCCACCGGCACCAGCATCGGCTTGCACGCGATGGCGAGGCCCACCACCAGCCCGGCCGCCCCCCACGACCTGCGGTGCGCGAGGAGCAGCGCGAGCGGTAGGGCGGCGGCCGAGATCGCCGTCCAGTTCCCGATCATCACCAGGTTCGCATACGGCTTGTAACCGATGGCGAAGAGCGCGAAACCGCCCACCGCGAAGCGGGAGCGCAGCGGCACCGAGAACAGCTTCAGCGCCGCCCACCAGCCCAGCGCCAGCAGCCCCGACATCACCAGCGGCAGCACCCAGCGCAGCACCGGCATCGGCAGCAGCGCCTCCGGCACCGCCATCAGCACCGCGCTGGGCAGGTACAGGAAGCGCTTGTCCTCGTACGGGGAACCCCCCGACAGCAGGGTGTCCGCGGCCTTCACCACGAAGGCGTTGTCCGAGCCCCAGTTGTCCTTCAGGCTCATCGACAGGGCGATTCCCAGCACGACGGTCAGGGAGACGGCCTTCCACGACCGCGGCGCCGGCCGCAGCAGCCAGTCGACGGCCCGGTTCGCGGAGCCCCACTTGTCCCACTTCATGAGCCAGATGCTAGGCCGCAGGCCCACAACGCCTCCCCCTCGACTCGCACGGGGGCGGTCTTCCCCCTCAGCGCTTCCGGTCGACCCTACGTTCGTCCCATACGGGTTCCTGAGTCTCCCGTACAACACCGTCCGAACCGAAGACCAAATAACGGTCAAAAGTACGGGCGAACCAGCGGTCGTGCGTGACGCACAGCACAGTGCCGTCGTAGCTCTCCAGGCCGTCCTGGAGCGCCTCCGCGGACTCCAGGTCCAGGTTGTCCGTCGGCTCGTCCAGCAGCAGCGCCGTGGTGCCCGCCAGCTCCAGGAGGAGGATCTGGAAGCGGGCCTGCTGCCCGCCGGAGAGCTTCTCGAAGGGCTGCTCGCCCTGGCGCTCCAGCTCGTAGCGGCGCAGCGCGCCCATCGCCTGGCCCAGCGGCTTCGCCGCCTCCGTCCAGAGGATGTCGACCAGGGTGCGGCCGAAGAGCTCCGGGTGCGCGTGCGTCTGCGCGAAGTGGCCCGGGACCACCCGCGCGCCCAGCTTCCACGTCCCCGTGTGCTTGACGTCCTCGCCCGCCAGCAGCCGCAGGAAGTGCGACTTGCCCGAACCGTTCGAGCCCAGCACCGCGACCCGCTCGCCGTAGAAGACCTCCAGCGAGAACGGCTTCATCAGGCCGGTCAGCTCCAGGTTCTCCACCGTGACCGCGCGCACGCCGGTCCGGCCGCCCTTGAGCCGCATCTTGATGTCCTGCTCCCGCGGCGGCTCCGGCGGCGGTCCGGCCTCCTCGAACTTCTGGAAGCGGGTCTGCATCGCCCGGTAGCGCGAGGCCATGTCGGGGCTGCTCGCGGCCTGGTTGCGCAGGCGCAGCACCAGGGCCTTCAGCCGCGCGTGCTCCTCGTCCCAACGCCGCTTGAGCTCCTCGAAGCGCGCGAAGCGCTCCTTGCGGGCGTCGTGGTAGGTGTCGAAGCCGGCGCCGTGCACCCAGACGTCCGAGCCCATCGGGCTCGCCTCCAGGCTGACGATCTTCTCGGCGGCCCGGGTCAGCAGCTCCCGGTCGTGCGACACGAACAGCACCGTCTTGCGGGTGGCCTTCAGCTGCTCCTCCAGCCACCGCTTGCCCGGCACGTCCAGGTAGTTGTCCGGCTCGTCGAGGAGCAGCACCTCGTCCGGACCGCGCAGCAGCGCCTCCAGCACGAGCCGCTTCTGCTCACCGCCCGACAGCGTGCGCACCTCGCGGAACTGCGCGCTGTCGTACGGGATCGACAGCGCGGCCATCGTGCAGACGTCCCACAGGGTCTCCGCCTCGTAGCCCTGGACGTCCGCCCAGTCGCTCAGCGCCTGCGCGTAGGCCATCTGCGCGGCCTCGTCGTCGACGGTCAGGATCAGGTGCTCGGCCCGGTCGACGGCCTTCGCCGCCTCCCGGATCCGCGGCTGCGCCACCGAGACCAGCAGGTCACGGACGGTGGTCTCGTCCCGGACCGAGCCGACGAACTGCGACATCACGCCGAGCCCGCCGGTGACGACGACCCCGCCGCCGTGCGGCTGGAGCTCACCGGAGATCAGCTTCAGCAGGGTGGTCTTGCCGGCCCCGTTCGCCCCGACCAGGGCGACCACGGAGCCCTCCCCCACCCGGAAGGAGACGTCGGGAAGCAGGACCCGCCCGTCGGGAAGGTAGTACTCCAGATGACTCGCTTCGAGATGTCCCATGTCGGGCATTGTCCCGGTCCGCCCACGATCCGCCCAAACGGATTAGCAGCAGCCCGACCCCGGCAGCGTCCGCACGTTGCGCGCCTCCTTGCTGCGCGCCGCGAGCAGCTCGTCCGCCGGGTAGCCGACCTCTTCGAGGGTCAGCCCGTGCGGACGTACGACGTGCACGGAGGAATCGCGCACCGCGGCCTCCAGCACCCGCCCCGGCCACTCCACCGGCCGGTGCCCGTCGCCGACGTGCAGCAGCGCCCCCACGAGGGAGCGCACCATGTTGTGGCAGAAGGCGTCGGCGCGCACGGTCGCGGTGACGATCCCCTCCGCGTCCCGCACCCAGCTGAGCTGCTGGAGCGTACGGATGGTCGTCGCGCCCTCGCGCTTCTTGCAGTAGGCGGCGAAGTCGTGCTCGCCGAGCAGCGGCCGCGCGGCCTCGTTCATGGCGTCGACGTCCAGCGGCCAGGAGTGCCACAGCACGTGCCCGCGGCGCAGCGGGTCCACCCCGGCCGTGTGGTCGGCCACGCGGTAGGCGTACCGGCGCCAGATCGCCGAGAAGCGCGCGTTGAAGCCGGCGGGGGCCTCGGCGACCTTCCACACCCGGATGTCGTGCGGCAGCCGACCCGCGAGCCGGCGCAGCAGCTTGTCGTGGTGCTCGGCCCACACCTCTTCGGCCACGTCGAACTGGGCGACCTGACCGCGCGCGTGGACGCCCGCGTCCGTCCGCCCGGCCACGGTCAGCTCGACCGGGTCGGGCAGCCGCATGACGGTCGTCAGGGCCGACTCCAGCTCGCCCTGCACGGTCCGCAGCGTCCGCTGCTTCGCCCAGCCGGAGAAGTCCTTGCCGTCGTAGCTCAGGTCCAGCCGCACCCGGACGTGCCCGGGCTCCACCTCGTCACTCACGTGACCGATCCTCTCAGCTGCTGCGTCTTTCCAACGAAATGCAGAACGGGCCCGCCCCGGGTAGGGGCGGGCCCGTTCAGAGCCGTTCAAGCAAGCGAGATCCCGGAGGATCAGGCCTCCTTGGTCTCCTCGGCGGGGGTCTCGACGGCCTCGGCCTTGGCCTCCGCCTCCTTGACCGCGCGCTTCGTGGCGGCCTCGGCCTCACCGGTGGCGACCTGCGCCACGGTCAGGGCCTCGACCAGCTCGATGACCGCCATCGGGGCGTTGTCGCCACGACGGTTGCCGATCTTGGTGATGCGCGTGTAACCACCGGGGCGGTTCTCGTAGCGCGGGGCGATCTCGGTGAAGAGCGTGTGCACGATGCTCTTGTCCGTGATCGTCTGCAGCACCAGGCGACGGTTGTGGATGTCGCCCTTCTTCGCCTTGGTCACCAGACGCTCGGCGTAGGGACGCAGGCGACGGGCCTTGGCCTCGGTGGTGGTGATGCGGCCGTGCTCGAAGAGCGCCTTCGCGAGGTTCGCGAGGAGGTGCTTCTCGTGCGCGGCGCTGCCGCCCAGACGGGCACCCTTTGCGGGACGCGGCATGGTCTGACTCCTTCATATCTGCACCGGCCGTGTCAGGTACCGGTGACAGTTCCCCCGGGGCGGACGCCCCGGGAAAGTTCTCTTAGTACTGCTCGGTCTCGACGAAACCGGCGTCCGCGTCGTCGTCGGCGCCGAAGGCGTCGGCGGCGGCGGTCGGGTCGAATCCGGGCGGGCTGTCCTTGAGGGCCAGGCCCATGCCGGCGAGCTTCGCCTTGACCTCGTCGATCGACTTCGCACCGAAGTTGCGGATGTCGAGCAGGTCCGCCTCGGAGCGGGCCACGAGCTCGCCCACCGAGTGGATGCCCTCGCGCTTGAGGCAGTTGTACGAGCGGACCGTGAGCTCGAGCTCCTCGATCGGCAGCGCCAGATCGGCGGCCAGGGCCGCGTCCGTCGGCGAGGGGCCCATGTCGATGCCCTCGGCGTCGATGTTGAGCTCGCGGGCCAGACCGAACAGCTCGACCAGGGTCTTACCGGCGGACGCCATGGCGTCGCGCGGGCGCATGGCCTGCTTGGTCTCGACGTCGACGATGAGCTTGTCGAAGTCGGTGCGCTGCTCGACTCGGGTCGCCTCGACCTTGTAGGTGACCTTCAGCACGGGGCTGTAGATGGAGTCGATCGGGATGCGACCGATCTCCTGGCCGACCTGCTTGTTCTGGACGGCGGAGACGTAGCCGCGACCGCGCTCGACGGTCAGCTCCATCTCCAGCTTGCCCTTGCCGTTGAGCGTGGCGAGGACCAGGTCCGGGTTGTGCACCTCGACGCCGGCCGGGGGCGCGATGTCGGCGGCGGTGACCAGGCCGGGACCCTGCTTGCGCAGGTACATCACGACGGGCTCGTCGTGCTCCGAGGAGACGACCAGCTGCTTGATGTTGAGGATGAGGTCGGTGACGTCTTCCTTGACACCCGGCACGGTGGTGAACTCGTGCAGGACGCCGTCCACGCGGATGCTGGTGACAGCGGCACCCGGGATCGAGGACAGGAGCGTACGGCGGAGCGAGTTGCCGAGGGTGTAACCGAAGCCCGGCTCGAGCGGCTCGATCACGAACCGCGAGCGGTACTCGTCGACGACCTCTTCGGTCAGCGACGGACGCTGAGCGATAAGCATGTGTGTGTTCCTTCAGTCGTGGACGCCCACTATTTGACGTCCTACGGGCACTACGTACAGCAAGGGTACGGGCGGCACGTCCCCCGTGAGGGGTTCGTACCGCCCGGACACTCAAAGACGCACAGGCGTCGCTGCGTCAGACGCGGCGGCGCTTCGGCGGGCGGCAACCGTTGTGCGGGGTGGGGGTGACGTCCTGGATCGAGCCGACCTCGAGGCCAGTGGCCTGGAGGGAGCGGATCGCGGTCTCGCGGCCGGAGCCCGGACCCTTGACGAAGACGTCGACCTTGCGCATGCCGTGCTCCTGCGCGCGACGGGCGGCCGACTCAGCGGCCATCTGCGCGGCGAAGGGGGTGGACTTGCGCGAGCCCTTGAAGCCGACGTGGCCGGCGGAGGCCCAAGAGATCACGTTGCCCGCGGGGTCCGTGATCGAAACGATGGTGTTGTTGAACGTGCTCTTGATGTGGGCGTGCCCATGAGCGACGTTCTTCTTTTCCTTGCGGCGCACCTTCTTGGCAGCGCCCTGACGACCCTTGGGGGGCATCTAAATCTCCTACGGGAGGTGGTCGGTCCTACAGCGAAGACCGCTGAGTAAGCGTCCGGCTGAGGACTACTTCTTGCCCGGCTTCTTCTTACCGGCGATCGCGCGACGCGGGCCCTTGCGGGTACGAGCGTTCGTGCTGGTGCGCTGACCGTGCACGGGCAGGCCACGACGGTGGCGGATACCCTGGTAGCACTGGATCTCGACCTTGCGGCGGATGTCAGCCTGGATCTCGCGGCGGAGGTCACCCTCGGTGCGGAGGTTGGCGTCCACGTACTCGCGGATCTTGACCAGGTCCTCTTCGGCCAGGTCACGAACGCGGGTGTCGGGGTTCACACCGGTGGCCGCAAGGATTTCCTTGGACCGGGTGCGACCGACACCGAAGACGTAGGTAAGTGCGATCTCCACACGCTTTTCGCGCGGGATGTCAACACCGGAAACGCGTGCCATTCAATGGCTCCTGTGTGTTCGGGGGTCTTCCGCAGAACCACTCCCGACCGCCGACCACACCTGATGGGTGGTGGTACGGCCGAGTCCCCGGCCCCCGCCGGAGGTGCCGCCGGCCCCTCTCAGGGCTGGGCGGGTTCTGCGTATGTACGTTTTCTTACGTCGCGCGAAGAACTGCGGAAGGCAGGTCGGTCGGCGTGCGTCAGCCCTGGCGCTGCTTGTGGCGCAGGTTGTCGCAGATGACCATGACCCGACCGTGACGGCGGATCACCTTGCACTTGTCGCAGATCTTCTTGACGCTCGGCTTGACCTTCATGTTGGTGAGGTTCTCCGGGTCAGTGCCACCACCCGCACCGGGACGGATGCCCAGGCAGGAGTGAGGACAAGATCTACTTGTATCGGTAGACGATCCGGCCACGCGTCAGGTCGTACGGAGACAGCTCCACGACGACCCGGTCATCAGGGAGGATGCGGATGTAGTGCATGCGCATCTTGCCGCTGATGTGCGCGAGGACTTTGTGACCGTTCTGGAGTTCCACCTTGAACATGGCGTTCGGGAGGGACTCGATCACGGTGCCCTCGATTTCGATGGCACCTTGCTTCTTGGCCACGCTTCGCCTTTCGAATCGGCTACCTTGATCGGTCTCGCGCCCATGCAGGCATGGAAGTGCACGAGAGCCGACGAGTCAGTCTACGTCAGGGCACCCAGAAAGACGAATCCGGAAAGTTTGCCCCGAAGTGTAGATCATTAACCGAGGGGGTCCGGAGCCGTGGCAACCCCGTACTCCGCCAGCTTCGCCTTGCCGCAGCACCATTTCCGGACGGACTCCGTCCGCCGAAGGGGGTGCCGGGGCCGGGCGCTGCCTAGCCGAGGGGGTCCGGGGCGGTCGTGACCCCGTACTCCGCCAGCTTCGCCTTGCCGCAGTCCGGCGAGGTCAAGACGATGGGGCCGGCCTCGGTCAGGGCGATGGAGTGCTCCCAGTGGGAGGACCAGGTGCCGTCGGTCGTGATGACGGTCCAGTCGTCCGCCAGGACCTCCGTCTGGGCGGTGCCCAGGGAGACCATGGGCTCGATCGCCAGGCAGACGCCCGGGACCAGCTTGATCCCCTTGCCCCGCTTGCGCGAGACGTAGTTCAGCAGGTGGGGGTCCATGTGCATCTCGGACCCGATGCCGTGGCCGCCGTAGTCCTCGATGATCCCGAACTTGCCGAGGCTGTGCTCACCGGTGGTCGGCCGCGGCTGGCGCTTGATGTACGTCTCGATCGCCTTGGAGATGTCCACCAGGCGGTTGCCGAGCTTCATGGCGGCGATGCCCGCCCACATCGACTCCTCGGTCACCCGGGACAGCTCCACCAGCTCCGGCGCGTGCCCGGTGCCCACGAAGGCGGTGTAGGCGGCGTCGCCGTGCCAGCCGTCGATGATCGCGCCCGCGTCGATCGAGATGATGTCGCCGTCCTTGAGGACGGTCTTGTCGTCCGGGATGCCGTGGACGACGACCTCGTTGACCGAGGTGCAGATGGTCGCGGGGAACCCGCCGTAGCCGAGGAAGTTCGACTTCGCTCCGGCGTCGGCGATCACCTTGCGCGCGACCATGTCCAGGTCCCGCGTCGTGGCGCCCGGCACGGCCGCCTCACGGGTGGCGGCGTGAATGGCGGCGACGACCAGTCCGGCCTCCCGCATCTTCGCGATCTGCTCGGGGGTCTTCAGCTGGACCATGAACGTGCCTTCCCTCTTTTGCGGCTGAACCGCCGCCGCTCTCGCGGAGGTGGTTGATCTCCGCTGTGGTTCCTCAATTATTGGCTCACGTCGCGAAGACCGTCACGCAGACGGCCGCGGCGCCCCAGGGGACACCACGGCCGGTACGGCAAAGAGGCGGAGCTACTTCTTCAGGGCGTCCATCGCGCGCTGCGTGACGTCCTTGACCTCGCCGAGGGCGGGGATCGTCACGAGCAGGCCCTGGGCCTTGTAGAAGTCGATGATCGGCTCGGTCTGCGTGTGGTAGACGTCGAGGCGGTTGCGCACCGTGGCCTCGGAGTCGTCCTCGCGCAGGTAGAGCTCGCCACCGCACACGTCGCACACGCCCTCGACCTTCGGCGGGGCGTAGTCGACGTGGAAGATGTGCTTGTTGTCGTTGCGGCAGGTCCGACGACCGGCGATCCGCTTCACGACCTCGTCCTCCTCGACCTCCAGGTCGAGGACGGCGTCGAGCTTGATGCCCTGCGCCTTGAGGATCACGTCCAGCGCCTCGGCCTGGGAGACGTTGCGCGGGAAGCCGTCGAGCAGGAAGCCGTTCGCGGCGTCCGGCTGCTCCATCCGGTCCTTGGCCATGTCGATCGTGACCTCGTCGGGAACGAGGTCGCCCTTCGACATGTAGGCCTGGGCGCGCTGGCCCAGCTCGGTCTTCTGGCTGATGTTCGCGCGGAACAGGTCGCCCGTGGAGATGTGCGGGATGGACAGGGTCTCGGCAAGCACGGTGGCCTGCGTTCCCTTGCCCGCACCAGGAGGTCCGACGAGGACGATACGCATCAGCGGAGGAACCCTTCGTAATTGCGCTGCTGGAGCTGGCTCTCGATCTGCTTCACGGTCTCCAGACCCACACCCACGATGATCAGGATGCTCGTCCCGCCGAACGGGAAGTTCTGGTTCGCGCCGAAGCCGGCCAACGCCATCGTCGGCACAAGAGCGATGAGTCCCAGGTACAGCGACCCCGGCCAGGTGATCCGGTTGAGCACGTAGCTCAGGTACTCGGCAGTGGGTCGGCCTGCCCGGATGCCCGGGATGAACCCACCATACTTCTTCATGTTGTCTGCAACTTCCTCGGGGTTGAACGAGATCGCCACATAGAAGAATGCGAAGAACACGATCAGGAGGAAGTAGGCAGCGATGTAGTACGGGTGGTCGCCCTTGACGAAGTGCTGCTGGATCCAGGTGGCCCAGCCCGCCTTCGAGCCGCTGAACTGGACGATCAGGGCCGGGATGTAGAGCAGCGACGAGGCGAAGATGACGGGGATGACGCCCGCCTGGTTCACCTTGAGCGGGATGTAGGTCGAGGTGCCGCCGTAGGCACGACGCCCGATCATGCGCTTCGCGTACTGCACCGGGATCCGGCGCTGGGCCTGCTCCACGAAGACCACGAGGGCCACCATCGCGAGGCCGACCAGGATGACCACGCCGAACTCGACCCAGCCACCGGCGATCTTGCCCTGGAGCTTGATGGTCCACAGGGCGCTGACGAAGCCCGCGGCGATCGAGATGAACATGAGGATCGACATGCCGTTGCCGATGCCGCGGTCGGTGATGAGCTCACCGAGCCACATGACGACGCAGGTACCGGCGGTCATGGTGATCACCATGACGATCATGGTGAAGATCGAGCGGTCCGGGACGATCTTGCTGGCGACCTGGCAGCCCTGGAACAGGGCGCCGCTCTTGGCGGTGGCGACGAGGCCGGTGCCTTGGAGGATCGCGAGCGCGACCGTCAGATAGCGCGTGTACTGAGTGATCTTCGCCGTGCCGGACTGACCCTCTTTTTTGAGGTTCTCCAGCTTCGGGATGACCACGGTCAGCAGCTGCAGGATGATGCTCGCCGTGATGTACGGCATGATGCCGAGCGCGAAGATCGTGATCTGCAGCAGCGCACCGCCGCTGAACATGTTGACGAGGCCGAAGAGGCTGTTACTGCTGCCCGCGGCCTCGACACAGATCTGAACGTTCTTGTAGCTCACGCCGGGTACCGGGATGTGGGACCCGAGCCGGAACAGCACGATGATGCCGAGCGTGAAGAGCAGCTTCTTGCGCAGGTCGGGCGTCTTGAACGCCCGGGCGAACGCGGTGAGCACGGTGCCTCCTGCGACCCCCGCGCTACTGCGTCAGAGGTGACGGTCTGAGGGATCGACGAATACGACAAAGCAAAGGTGCAGGCCACCATACCGGCGAGAAGGCCCGCCTAGGAACGACCAACCGGGGATGCCCCATATGTGAGGCATCCCCGGTCGGGTTTCTAGCTATAAATCACTGGGTTCGTCTTAGACGAGCTCGGTGACGGTGCCGCCAGCGGCAGCGATCTTCTCCTTGGCGGAGCCGGAGACGGCGTCAACCGAAACCTGCAGCGCCACGGAGATCTCGCCCTGGCCCAGGACCTTGACGAGGCTGTTCTTGCGAACCGCGCCCTTGGCGACCAGGTCGGCCACCGTGACTTCTCCACCCTCGGGGTAGAGAGCGCCGAGCTTGTCCAGGTTCACGACCTGGAACTCGGTGCGGAACGGGTTCTTGAAGCCCTTGAGCTTCGGCAGGCGCATGTGGAGGGGCATCTGCCCGCCCTCGAAGCGCTGCGGGATCTGGTAACGGGCCTTCTGGCCCTTCGTACCACGACCGGCCGTCTTACCCTTCGACGCCTCACCACGACCGACACGGGTCTTCGCGGTCTTGGCGCCGGGGGCGGGACGGAGGTTGTGGGCCTTCAGCGGGCTGTTTTCAGCCATCTTAGTCAACCTCCTCAACCGTCACGAGGTGGCGGACGGTCTGCACCATTCCGCGGAACTCGGGGCGGTCCTCCTTGACGACGACGTCGTTCAGGCGCTTGAGCCCGAGCGAACGCAGCGTGTCGCGGTGGTTCTGCTTGCTGCCGATGTACGACTTCGTCTGCGTGATCTTGAGACGGGCCATTACGCACCCGCTCCCGCAGCACGCGCACGAAGGAGAGCCGCCGGGGCGACGTCCTCGAGCGGCAGACCACGGCGAGCCGCGATCTCCTCGGGACGCTGCAGGCCCTTGAGCGCTGCAACGGTCGCGTGCACGATGTTGATCGCGTTGTCGGAGCCGAGCGACTTCGACAGGATGTCGTGAACGCCGGCGCACTCCAGAACGGCGCGCACCGGGCCACCGGCGATAACACCGGTACCGGGGGAAGCAGGCTTCAGCAGGACAACGCCGGCCGCCTTCTCGCCCTGGATCGGGTGCGGGATGGTGCCCTGGATACGCGGGACCTTGAAGAAGCTCTTCTTGGCTTCCTCGACGCCCTTGGCGATGGCCGCGGGAACTTCCTTGGCCTTGCCGTAACCGACACCTACAGTGCCGTCACCGTCGCCCACCACGACCAGCGCGGTGAAGCTGAAGCGGCGACCACCCTTGACAACCTTGGCGACGCGGTTGATCGCGACAACGCGCTCAACGTAAGCGGTCTTCTCGGCGGCAGGGCCACCGTCGCGACCCTTCCGGTCCCGCCGCTCGCCGCCACCGGCACCGCTTCCGCGGCGCTGGGGTCCAGCCATTGGATTACCTCTCTCTGTTACGTCCAGTCCCGGAACCGGGGCTTAGAACTTCAGCCCGGCTTCGCGGGCGGCGTCAGCCAGAGCGGCAATGCGCCCGGCGTATCGGTTGCCACCGCGGTCGAACACGACGGTCTCGACACCCGCAGCCTTGGCACGCTCGGCGACGAGCGCGCCGACAGCCTGGGCCTGAGCGCTCTTGTCGCCTTCGCCACCGCGGATCGAAGCGTCCAGGGTCGACGCGGACGCCAGGGTGTGACCCTGGAGGTCGTCGATGACCTGAGCAACGATGTTGCGGTTGGAACGCGTCACGACGAGGCGCGGACGCTCCGCCGTACCCGAGACGTTCTTGCGGATGCGGATGTGGCGGCGAGCCTTGGCAGCGCGCTTGTACGCGTCGCCCTTGGCGATCTTCACACCGTATGCCATGGCTACTTACCAGCCTTTCCGACCTTGCGGCGGATGACTTCGCCGGCGTACTTGACACCCTTGGCCTTGTACGGGTCGGGCTTCCGCAGCTTGCGGATGTTGGCGGCGACCTCGCCGACCTTCTGCTTGTCGATGCCCTCGACCGTGAACTTGGTGGGCGACTCGACCTTGAAGGAGATGCCCTCGGGCGCCTCGATCAGGATCGGGTGGCTGTAACCAAGCTGGAACTCCAGGTTGGAGCCCTTCGCGGCGACGCGGTAACCGACACCGCTGATCTCGAGCGCCTTGACGTAACCCGCGGTCACGCCGGTGATCATGTTCGCCACCAGCGTGCGGGACAGGCCGTGCAGGGCCTTGTTCTGACGCTCGTCGTTGGGGCGCGTGACGGTGAGGACACCGTCCTCGCCCTTAACGACACCGATGGGCGCGGCGACGGTGTGGGTGAGGGTGCCCTTGGGGCCCTTCACGGCAACCGTGCTGCCATCGATGGTGACGTCCACACCGGCGGGAACCTGGATGGGGAGCTTGCCGATTCGCGACATTGCTTTTCCTCCGTTCCCGACTACCAGACGTAGGCGAGGACTTCCCCACCTACGCCCTTCTTGCCTGCCTGCTGGCCGGTGAGCAGACCGTGGGACGTGGAGATGATCGCCACGCCCAGGCCGCCGAGCACCTTGGGCAGGTTGGTGGACTTCGCGTACACGCGCAGACCGGGCTTCGAGATCCGCTTGATGCCCGCGATGGAGCGCTCACGGTTCGGCCCGAACTTCAGCTCGAGGACGAGGTTCTTGCCGACCTCGGCGTCCTCGACCTTCCAGCCGGTGATGAAACCCTCTTGCTTGAGGATCTCCGCGATGTGCGACTTGATCTTGCTGTGCGGCATCACGACGGTGTCGTGGTACGCCGAGTTAGCGTTACGCAGACGAGTCAACATGTCTGCGATCGGGTCAGTCATGGTCATGAATCGGCCTTCGGCCTCTCTCGCCGGGGTTTCCTGTATGCGCCATCCCTCTCCCCACTCAGTGGCGGGACGGGTGCGGTGCGGGGACCTACGGCGTAGTAAGTCGTTATGGACGGCGGGCGCCCAACCCCACAAGCCTACGGCATGCGGAGCGGGGCACCCACCGGCCAGGTGCTTACCGAGAGTCTCTGGTGATTCCCAAGTCCCTAAGGACGAGAGGGAATTACCAGGAGCTCTTGGTCACGCCCGGCAGCTCGCCACGGTGAGCCATCTCACGAAGGCACACGCGGCACAGGCCGAACTTGCGGTACACGGAGTGGGGACGACCGCAGCGCTGGCAGCGGGTGTACGCACGCACACCGAACTTGGGCTTACGGGCAGCCTTCGCGATGAGAGCCTTCTTCGCCATCTCGCTTACGCCTCCTTGAAGGGGAAGCCGAGGTGACGAAGGAGGGCGCGGCCCTCGTCGTCGTTGGTCGCCGTGGTGACCACGGTGATGTCCATACCCCGGGTACGGTCGATCTTGTCCTGGTCGATCTCGTGGAACATGACCTGCTCCGTGAGACCGAAGGTGTAGTTGCCACGGCCGTCGAACTGCTTCGGCGACAGACCACGGAAGTCACGGATACGCGGCAGCGCGAGCGACAGCGTACGGTCCAGGAACTCCCACATGCGGTCACCACGGAGGGTGACGTGGCAGCCGATCGGCTGACCCTCGCGCAGCTTGAACTGCGCGATGGACTTGCGGGCCTTCGTGACGGCCGGCTTCTGACCGGTGATCGTCGTCAGGTCCTTGATGGCACCGTCGATCAGCTTCGAGTCACGGGCGGCGTCGCCGACACCCATGTTCACGACGATCTTGACGAGGCCGGGGATCTGCATGACGTTCTCGTAGGAGAACTCCTCACGCAGCTTGCCCGCGATGTCCTCGCGGTACTTCGTCTTGAGACGCGGAGTGGTAGCCATCAGATGTCCTCACCCGTCCGCTTGGCAACGCGGATCTTGTTGCCCTCGTCGTCGAAGCGGTAGCCGACGCGGGTGACGACCTTCTGGCCGTCCTTCTCCACGACCAGCTGAACGTTGCTGACGTGGATCGGCGCCTCGGTGATCACGATGCCACCGGTCTGCGAGCCACCAGCGGTCTGGCCGGCCTTGGTGTGCTTCTTGACCCGGTTGACACCCTCGACCAGGACGCGGTTCTCAGTAGGGATGGCCACGATGACCTTGCCCTGCTTGCCCTTGTCCTTACCGGTGATGACCTGAACCAGGTCGCCCTTCTTGATCTTCATGCTTACAGCACCTCCGGCGCGAGCGAGATGATCTTCATGAACTTCTTCTCGCGCAGCTCACGGCCCACCGGGCCGAAGATACGGGTGCCACGAGGGTCGCCGTCGTTCTTGAGAATGACAGCGGCGTTCTCGTCGAAGCGGATGTACGAGCCGTCCTGGCGGCGGCGCTCCTTGACGGTGCGAACGATGACGGCCTTGACGACGTCACCCTTCTTCACATTGCCGCCCGGGATAGCGTCCTTGACGGTGGCGACGATGACGTCACCGATGCCCGCGTAGCGGCGACCCGAACCACCGAGAACACGGATGCAAAGGATTTCCTTGGCACCAGTGTTGTCGGCGACACGCAGTCGCGACTCCTGCTGGATCACGTCTATCTCCTGTTTGTCTGCCGGTTCCCGGCAGGGGCTTCGCGGTGCTCTTTCAAGCGGTGGAAGCCCCTACCGAGCCTGGCGGAACTGACCTGGGGGAAACCCCCCAGGCAATTTCCTTACTTGGCCTTCTCGAGGATCTCGACGATGCGCCAGCGCTTGCTCGCCGACAGCGGACGCGTCTCCATGATGAGGACGCGGTCGCCGACGCCAGCAGCGTTCTGCTCGTCGTGCGCCTTGAGCTTGTTCGTACGGCGGATGACCTTGCCGTACAGGGCGTGCTTCACGCGGTCCTCGACGGCGACGACGACGGTCTTGTCCATCTTGTCGCTGACGACGAGGCCCTCACGGGTCTTGCGGAAGCCGCGGTCCTGGGTCTCAGTCACATTCTTCTCGCTCATCAGGCGCTCTCCACCGTCTCGATGCCGAGCTCGCGCTCGTGCATCAGGGTGTAGATCCGGGCGATGTCCTTGCGGACGGAACGGAGCCGGCCGTTGTTCTCGAGCTGACCCGTGGCCGCCTGGAAGCGCAGCTTGAACAGCTCTTCCTTGGCCTCGCGCAGCTTGCCAACGAGCTCCTCGTTGCCGAGCTCACGCAGCTCGGACGCCTTGGTTCCCGTCGCCATCACGACTCACCTGCCTCGCGCCGAACAATCCGGCACTTCATCGGAAGCTTGTGAGCAGCGCGGGTGAGCGCCTCACGAGCAATCTTCTCGTTCGGGTAGGACAGCTCGAACATGACCCGGCCCGGGTGCACGTTCGCGATCCACCACTCGGGAGAACCCTTACCGGAACCCATGCGGGTCTCGGCAGGCTTCTTCGTCAGGGGACGGTCCGGGTAGATGTTGATCCAGACCTTGCCGCCACGCTTGATGTGGCGGGTCATCGCGATACGAGCCGCCTCGATCTGGCGGTTCGTCACGTAGGCGGGGGTAAGCGCCTGGATGCCGTACTCGCCGAACGAGACCTCAGTACCGCCCTTGGCCATACCGCGGCGCTTGGGGTGGTGCTGCTTGCGGTGCTTGACCCTACGAGGGATCAGCATGTCGGTCAGGCCTCCGTTCCGGTGCTCTCAGCCGGAGCGGCGACAGCGGCCTCGGCCTTGGGGGCCTCGGCGCCGACAGCCTGCTGCGGCTTGCGGCCGCCACGGCCGCCACGCTCGCCACCACGACCACCACGGCCACCGGCCGGACGGTCGTTCGCGCCACCACGGGCCGGGCGGTTACCCGCACGGGCCGCAGCGTTCTCGGCGCGAACCTCGGCGATGTTCTTGACGTCGCCCTTGTAGATCCAGACCTTCACGCCGATACGGCCGAAGGTGGTCTTGGCCTCGAAGAAGCCGTAGTCCACGTTCGCGCGCAGCGTGTGCAGCGGCACACGACCCTCGCGGTAGAACTCGGACCGGCTCATCTCGGCGCCGCCGAGACGGCCACCACACTGGATCTTGATGCCCTTGGCGCCGGCCTTCATCGTGCCCTGCATGCTCTTACGCATGGCGCGACGGAAGGAAACGCGGGAGGACAGCTGCTCCGCAACGGCCTGCGCGACCAGCTGAGCGTCCATCTCGGGGTTCTTGACCTCGAGGATGTTCAGCTGGACCTGCTTGCCCGTGAGCTTCTCGAGGTCACCGCGGATGCGGTCGGCCTCGGCGCCACGGCGGCCGATGACGATGCCGGGACGAGCGGTGTGGATGTCCACACGCACGCGGTCACGGGTGCGCTCGATCTCAACCTTCGAGATGCCGGCGCGCTCCATGCCGGACGTCATCATCCTGCGGATGGCGACGTCTTCCTTGACGTAGTCCTTGTACAGCTTGTCGGCGTACCAACGCGACTTGAAGTCGGTGGTGATGCCGAGCCGGAACCCGTGCGGGTTTACCTTCTGGCCCATTACCGGGAACCTTCCTTGCTGCTGACGACCACGGTGATGTGGCTGGTCCGCTTGCGGATCCGGTAGGCACGGCCCTGAGCACGCGGACGGAACCGCTTCAGGGTCGGGCCCTCGTCCACGTACGCCGCGCTGATAACCAGCGAGGAGGCGTCCGTGTGGTCGTAGTTGTGTGCGGCATTGGCAATGGCGCTGTCCAGCACCTTGCCAACCGGCACGCTCGCGGCCTGCGGGGCGAAACGCAGGACCGCCTGAGCCTCCGTGGCATCCATGCCACGGATAAGGTCCACCACTCGGCGGGCCTTCATGGGCGTGACGCGGATGTACCGCGCCTGGGCCCTGGCTTCCATGGTTGTCCCTTCGGTGTAAGTCATAGTCGTAACCACCCCGCCTTTAGCGGCGCTTCGACTTCCGGTCGTCCTTGACGTGGCCGCGGAAGGTGCGAGTCGGCGAGAACTCGCCGAGCTTGTGGCCGACCATCGACTCGGTGACGAACACCGGGACGTGGATCTTGCCGTTGTGCACCGCGATGGTGTGACCCAGCATGGCCGGGATGATCATCGAGCGACGGGACCAGGTCTTGATGACGTTCTTGGTACCGGCTTCGTTCTGTACGTCCACCTTCTTGATGAGGTGTCCGTCGACGAAGGGTCCCTTCTTGAGACTGCGCGGCATCTAAACCCGCTCCTAGCGCTTCTTGTTCGTCTTGCGGCGGCGGACGATGTACTTGCTCGAAGCCTTCTTCGGCGAGCGAGTACGACCCTCCTTCTGACCCCACGGGGAGACCGGGTGACGACCACCGGAGGTCTTACCCTCACCACCACCGTGCGGGTGGTCGACCGGGTTCATCGCGACACCGCGGACGGTCGGGCGAACGCCCTTCCAGCGCATGCGGCCGGCCTTGCCCCAGTTGATGTTCGACTGCTCGGCGTTGCCGACCTCGCCGACCGTGGCGCGGCAGCGGACGTCGACCAGGCGAACCTCGCCCGACGGCATACGCAGGTGGGCGTACTGGCCCTCCTTCGCGAGCAGCTGCACGGAAGAACCGGCAGAGCGGGCGAACTTGGCGCCACCACCGGGACGGAGCTCGATCGCGTGGATCGTGGTACCGACCGGGATGTTGCGGAGCGGGAGGTTGTTGCCCGGCTTGATGTCGGCGCCAGGGCCGTTCTCAATCCGGTCACCCTGGCTCAGCTTGGCCGGGGCGATGATGTAGCGCTTCTCGCCGTCTGCGTAGTGCAGGAGCGCGATGCGCGCGGTGCGGTTGGGGTCGTACTCGATGTGAGCGACCTTGGCCGGCACGCCATCCTTGTCGTGACGACGGAAGTCGATCACGCGGTAGGCGCGCTTGTGGCCGCCGCCCTGGTGGCGAACAGTGATCCGACCGGTGTTGTTACGGCCGCCCTTGCTGTGCAGCGGGCGAACCAGCGACTTCTCCGGCGTGGACCGCGTGATCTCGACAAAGTCGGCGACGCTGGAGCCACGACGGCCCGGGGTCGTCGGCTTGTACTTGCGGATACCCATTTCTCAGTCCTCGTCCGATTCCGGACGACTAGACCTCCGTTAGGAGGCCTGGCCGCCGAAGATGTCGATTCGGTCGCCCTCAGCGAGGGTCACGATGGCGCGCTTGGTGTCAGCGCGCTTGCCGAAACCGGTCTTGGTGCGCTTGCGCTTACCCTGACGGTTGATCGTGTTGACCCCGGTGACCTTGACCGAGAAGACCGCTTCCACAGCCTGCTTGATCTGGGTCTTGTTCGAGCCCGGCGCGACGATGAACGTGTACTTGTTCTCGTCGAGCAGCGCGTAGCTCTTCTCCGAGACAACCGGCTTGATCAGCAGGTCGCGCGGGTCAGTGAAGGTCTTGCTGGTAACGGTCGCGTCAGACATTACGCGTCGCTCCCTTCGGTCTCGTCGGCCTTGGGGCCAGACACGAAGGACTCGAAAGCGGCCTGAGTGAAGACCACGTCGTCAGAGACGATCACGTCGTACGTGTTCAGCTGGCCCGGCTCCAGGATGTGGACCTGGGGCAGGTTGCGGGCGGACAGCCACGCAGCCTCGTCGGCGCGGTCGACGACCAGGAGCAGGTTCTTGCGCTCCGAGATCTTGCCGAACAGCGTCTTGGCGGCCTTCGTGGAGGCGGCACCCTCGACCACGCCGGTGATGACGTGGATGCGGGAGTGACGCGCACGGTCCGACAGGGCACCGCGGAGAGCGGCGGCCTTCATCTTCTTCGGGGTCCGCTGCGAGTAGTCACGCGGCTGCGGGCCGTGGACGACGCCACCGCCGGCGAACTGCGGAGCGCGGGTCGAACCCTGACGGGCGCGGCCGGTGCCCTTCTGGCGGTACGGCTTGCGGCCACCACCACGGACTTCGCCGCGACGCTTGGTCTTGTGCGTGCCCTGACGGGCAGCTGCCAGCTGAGCGACGACGACCTGGTGGATCAGCGGAACGCTGGTCTTGGCGTCGAAGATCTCCGCGGGGAGCTCGACGGTACCGGCCTTGTCGCCTGCCGGCGAAAGGATGTCAATGGTGCTCATTAACTCAAGCCCCCTTAACCGCGGTACGGACCAGGACGAGGCCGCCGTTCGGACCGGGAACCGCGCCCTTGATGAGGAGCAGGCCCTTCTCCGCGTCAACCGCGTGGATGGTCAGGTTCTGGGTGGTGACGCGCTCGTTACCCATACGACCGGCCATGCGCATGCCCTTGAAGACACGCCCAGGGGTGGCGCAGCCACCGATCGAACCGGGGGAGCGGTGCTTGCGCTGCACACCGTGACCGGCGCCGAGGCCCCGGAAGTTGTGCCGCTTCATGACACCGGCGAAGCCCTTGCCCTTGCTGTTGCCCGTGACGTCAACCTTGACGCCGGACTCGAACACGGCCGCAGTGATCTCCTGGCCGAGCGTGTACTCGCTGGCGTCAGAGGTGCGGAGCTCCACCAGGTGGCGGCGCGGGGTCACGTCGGCCTTGGCGAAGTGGCCCTTGAGGGGCTTGTTCACCTTGCGCGGGTCGATCTCGCCGAAGGCGATCTGGACCGACTCGTAGCCGTCGATGTCGTTCGTACGGACCTGGGTAACGACGCAGGGTCCGGCCTTGACCACGGTCACCGGGACGACACGGTTGTTCTCGTCCCAGACCTGGGTCATGCCGAGCTTCTCGCCCAGGACGCCCTTGATCTGCTTTGCCATCTTCTCCGTGCCTCTCAGAGCTTGATCTCGATGTCAACGCCGGCCGGAAGGTCCAGGCGCATCAGCGAGTCAACGGTCTTGGGCGTCGGGTCGAGGATGTCGATCAGGCGCTTGTGCGTGCGCATCTCGAAGTGCTCGCGCGAGTCCTTGTACTTGTGCGGCGACTTGATGACGCAGTACACGTTCTTCTCAGTGGGCAGCGGCACCGGGCCCGCGACCGACGCACCAGTGCGGGTCACCGTCTCGACGATCTTCTTCGCCGAGGAATCGATGACCTCGTGGTCGTAGGCCTTGAGCCGGATGCGGATCTTCTGTCCCGCCATGGCTACTCCGTAGTCCTGTCTGTTGTGGAAACGCTCTGGCTCCCGGTAGGCCGCGGATTTCTCCACAGCTCCTCCTCCGACCCACGCGGTCGGGCGTGTCGCACTCCCTCCAAAGAAATTTCCATAGGAAATTCCCTGCCAAGGGGGTGCGGTCCCAGGACCGCGCATCGGGGGAGAAACACCCACCGAGTGCCTGGCCTACTCCGTGCTGACACTTCCCAGAAGATTCCCGTACGTCCGCCCCAGTGCTGCCCCGGAGGGCAGATGAAGGCGACGAGTACTGTGGGACTCGCTTCCGGTCCTCCCGGCGGGAGGCGCGCAGCATCGGCACTCAGCCGAGCAACTTGAGTAGTCTGCCATACCCGACACGTATGGCGCCAATCGGGCGCAGAACAATACCCCGTCGCGCTGCGTGGTCAAACTGCACCACGCAGCGCCGCACCGGGGCGGGGGTCAGGACCGGGAGACGGTCCCGCAGTCCTGCGGCAGCGCGTCCAGCGGCGTGCTCCGGTCGTACGGGTCCGTGACCGACCCGGTCGGGTTCGGCGTCGTACGCGGGTCACCGGCGAAGTTCGGGTGCAGGTAGCCGGTCCCGTCCCGGGTGCAGTCGTCGTTGCCCGCGCTCTCCTTCCACTCCACGAGCTGGAGCTTGCCGTCGGTCACCTGCCAGTGCTTCGGGTCGTGGTAGGCCGTCGTCACGGTGCGCCGGACGATGGTGCGGGCCACCTCGTCGGAGCCGCCCTTCGCCCGTACGACCGGGTAGACGAAGGTGTAGTCGGCGTGCACGAGCACCTCCCCCGCCTCCTTGCCGCCCTCGACCGTCATCCGGCCCCGGGTCTTGACGACCCCGCCGTGGAAGCGCACCTCCGCCGGGTCGAAGCGGCTGAAGAGGAAGAGCGGGTTGTCCTCGGCGGAAGGCTTCTCCAGCGCCCGCTCCATGCGGCCCTTGACCTCGTCCTGCAGCGGGTCCAGGAGCCCCAGGGCGACCTCTGGCCGGGCCCCGGCCAGGACCGCGGGGTCCAGGTTCGCGGCGACGAGCAGGTCCCGGGTGCGGGCCAGCAGGGAGGCGACCTGCTCCTGGGGGACCCCGTTCACGGCCGTGGCGGCCGGCAGCTCGATGCCGGCGGCGCCGTCCGCCCACTGGAGGGCCGGGGAGCCGCGGAAGGGCTCCTTGAGGGTCGGCCGGTCCGGGTCCACCGGCCCCGGAGCCGCGGTCGGCCGCGCGGTCTCGGCGGGCAGCGGGGCGGCGATGCGGGCCCGGTCCCGGTCCCGGTCCTCCCCCTCGCCGGTCAGCTTGTCGACCAGCAGCTCGGGCCGCAGTGCGGCCAGCGCGAGCCCCGCGACGAAGACGACGGCCAGGGTCGTCTTGATCCGCCGCTTGGCCCTGCCCCGGCCCCGCATCTCCTGCCAGGCCGGCCCGGTCCGCCACCCGGGCGGCTCGACGGGCACGGACCCGCGCCGCCGCCCGAACCGCCCGCGCGCGGCGGCGGCCCGCTGTTCGTCCTCGCGCCGCAACCGCTCCGTCACCATCCGCGCCCGCGCCGACGGCTCCTTGGGCGCCGCCCCACTCCCCCGCTCGGCGTCCTGGACGAACCGCGCCCACTCGTCGTCGGGCACCCCGGATCCGCTCCCGCCGCGGCTTTCATCGTTTGTCATGCTCCACCCCCGTGATCTTTGTCAGCGGAGCCTCTCACAGCCCCTGACCAGCCCGAAGGCGGGCCCGGGGAGGGCCTTTGGCCGGATCCGCACGCGCAAAGATCGATCCGCCCGCACCACCTCCTACGCTGCCGTTTCGAGCACGGGGGTGGGACATGAGCGGTAGCGGCGGCGAAGAGGCGTCCGAGGCGTCGAAGGACCTGGCGGTGGACCCGGCGGCCGTCGAACAGGTACTGAGCGGCTTGAGGGCGACGACGGCGGAGCTGGGCGAGATCGGCGGCATCGGGGCGTCCTCGGCGGGGGCGTCCTTCGGCGCGGGCTTCGGGGCTCTGGCCTTGACGGGCATGGAGGCGGGCCACCCGGCCGTCGCATCGGTCTTCGAGGACTTCTGCGGGCGCTGGGAGTGGGGCGTACGGGCACTCGCGCGGGCAGGGTCCGCTCGGAGACGGTCGACGGCCGCACGCTGAGCTACACCTACGACGCCCTGGGCCGCCGCATCGCCCGTACGACGCCCAGCGGCGCACGGTCCGGACGCACGACGCGGCGGGGCGGAGCGCGGCCCTGACGACCTCCGGCCGCACCCTGACCTTCACGCACGACGCGGCGGGCCAGGAGCTCGCGCGCACGATCGGCGCCGTATCCCTCACCCAGGAGTACGACGAGCTCGGCCGCACGACCGCGCAGTCGGTCATCGGCCGGGACGGGCGCACGCTCCAGCGCCGGGGCTACGGCTACCGCGCCGACGGCCACCTGACCGGGACCGAGGACTCCCTCACCGGCGCCCGCACCTTCACGCTCGACGCGGCCGCGCGGGTCACCGCGGTGGAGGCGGGCTCGTGGTCGGAGCGGTACGCCTACGACGACGCCGGCAACCAGACCTCGGCCGACTGGCCCGACCCCCACCCGGGGGCGGAGGCCCGTGGGGCCCGCACCTACACCGGCACCCTCCTCACCCGGGCGGGCTCGGTCCGCTACGAGTACGACGCCCTGGGCCGGACGGTGCTGCGGCAGAAGACGCGGCTGTCCCGCAAGCCCGACACCTGGCACTACGAATGGAACGCGCAGGACCAGCTGGCCGCCGTCACCACCCCGGACGGCACGCGCTGGACCTACACCTACGACCCCCTGGGCCGCCGCACCTCGAAGCGGAGCCCGACGGAGGAGGTCGTGTTCACCTGGGACGGCGCCGCCCTCTGCGAGCAGAGCACGGGCCGGTCAACCTGACATGGACCCACCAGGGCGCGCACCCCCTGACCCAGACCGAACACCTGGACCAGGAGGGCGTCGACGACCGCTTCTTCGCCATCGTCACGGACCTGATCGGCACCCCGACCCAGCTGATCGACGAGGCGGGCGAGGTCGCCTGGCACACCCGCACCACCCTGTGGGGCACGACGACCTGGAACCGCGACGCCACCGCCTACACCCCGCTGCGCTTCCCGGGCCAGTACTACGACCCGGAATCCAGCCTCCACCACAACGTCTTCCGCACCTACGACCCGGAAACGGCCCGCTACCTCACCCCGGACCCCCTGGGCCTCTCCCCCGCCCCCAACAGAACCCGTTGGACATCGTTCCGGAGGACGCCACGGTTCGAACGCTCACACCCGATCCCAATGGGGGAGCCCAGAAGGGAGTCGAGTACAAGTGGATGGACGATGTGACAGGCAATACGGTCCGTCTGAGAATTCACGATGCCGACGCGACCGCGCCTGCAGGATCGAACGCCGCCAGCGGGGATATCTACCGCATTTCGATAGGCGGAAGGTATCAGGACGAATCCGGAACGCTCCACCACCGGCAAGTTCACAACCCCAGGAGCGAGCACCACAATCCGGCCGCCGCCAATGACACTCACATAACGTGGCCGGGCGGCTATGAACTCCCCTATTGAGAGGACCCACCCCGAGATGGCTTCGTCTTCTCGTCTCGCGTTCGAAATGATCAGGGAATTGGCCCACGAGGATGCCAGGCGGCGTGAGAGCGCGGCAGACAAGGTCACCGACCTGTCCTTCGTCGCATCTCCGGAGGTGGCGCGGCAATTGGCCGGCGTGCTGGCTCTCGCCGCCGCTCAGGAGCGGGACAGCGAGGCGCTGGAGGCGCAGCTCAATGCACTGCTCCAGCTCTCCGAGTTCCTCGATCCGGACATGGCCACACATCTGGGAAGCATCGACCTTGAGGCGCACCCCACAGCACTGCGCGCGTACGTCCACGACCTTCTGGAGGGGCTTGAGTAGCTTGACTCTGCGGCTCTCGGAGGAATCCGGACCTGACGGTCAAAATTCCAGGCCATCGGATGGGCGGGGCGCGCCCGGTCCATGACAGGGTGCGCAGCACCAGGCATGCCCGGCGCCCCGGCGGAGTCGGGCCCTCGTGGGTCACCGTTCGTCCGCGCGGAGCGGTTTGCACGACGGGTCGCGGATGTCGTGGGCCCAGCTGGAGGGCTGGGCGCCGGAGGCCGAGTGCGGGACGAACTCGTGGCCGCCGGCCTTGATGGGGCGGTCGCAGAAGACGCAGATCCGGCCGGCGGCCGGCGCCCCGGAGCTCACAGCTGCTCCAGGGTGTGCGGGGCCGCGGTGAACTCCAGGCCGTCGGCGCCACGGATGTAGGCGGTCCGCGTGTACTTCCGCTCCCCCGCGACCACGCCGAGGAACTCCTCGACGACGGCCATCAGCTCGCCCTCGCGCATCGACTGCGGGTCGCGGACCCGCCGGTGCAGGAGGGGGTGGTCGACGTGCCCGAAGGTCTCGTCCGGCCTGCTCTCGCGTACGTCCATCCGGGGTGCTCCCTACCGTCATCAGTGGGTGGTGAAAGACACCTTGGACTCATAAAAGTCCTATGGGGAGGACTTAGAAGCGGCCTTTTCGAGTCCAAAAGAGGGCTTTGCGGTCCCCTTTTTCGTGGACCATGGCGGCAAAGGGCGCTCCCTGGGACAGTGGGCCAGGACACCCACCCGTCAAGGGAGTTGGAATGAGCCGACCCACCGGCAACGCCCGGTTCAGGGCGGCCCGCCAAGCCGCGGGCTACCGGACCCAGCAAGAACTGGTCGATGCCCTCGCGGCCCGCGGACTCCACATCGGTCTGCGCCAGGCCCGCCGCTACGAAGGGGAGAACCCGCCCCTGCCGAATCCGGAGGTCCGTCAGGCGCTCGTCGACCTCCTCGGACGCACCCTGGACGAGCTCGGATTCAACGTGCCGTCCGGTACCGGCCCCCTGCCCGCCAAGAGCCTCATCGCCCCCGCGAACCGCGGCCCGATCCGCACTGCCAGTCCGCCGCAACCCGCCAGCGTCGGAGGGGACTTCCTCGCCGTCACGCGTGCCCACCGTCGGCTGTACTGGACCGTGGCCCCCGCGATACTGCACCCGGCCGTGGCCGCGCACGCCGCCCTCGGCGGCCAGCTGCTCGATGCGACCACCGGCCGCACCCGGCAGACGCTCGCGGCCTCCCTCGCGGAGAGCTGGCTCCTGGCCGGCCGGATCGAGTTCTTCGACCTCCGCGAGCCCGAGCGGGCGGGTGACACGTGGGTCCGCGCGCTCCAGGCTGGCGGAGAAGCCGACGACGCCCTCCTCGGCGCCGCGGTCCTCGCCCACATGGCGTTCATCCCCGGGTGGGCCGGACAGCGAGCAGCAGCGACCGAACGCATGGTCGCAGCCCGCACCTACGCCCGCCGCGGGCGGGCCGGCGGCCACTTCGTCGCCTGGCTCGACGCGGTCGAGGCGGAGTGCGCCACCCGATGCGGCGATGCGCGCGCGGCCCTCAACCTGATCGCCCACGGCGAGACCGTCGTCGAGGACACCGCGAGCCCCACCCCCGAGTGGATGGACTGGTTCAGCCCGGTCCGGCTCGCCGCGTTCAAGGGCAACACGCAATTGACCGCCGGACACCTGCCGCAAGCACGCGAGACGCTCCTGCGCGTACTCGACGAACTGCCCGGGGACGCCGACAAGCAGCGCACGGTCGTCCTCGGCGACCTCGGTGCGGTCGAGGCCGCCGCCGGGCGCCCGCAGGACGCGGCCCGGTACGCCCTGCGCGCGCTGGAACTGCTGGAGACGCACTGGTACGCCACCGGGCTGGAGCGGGTCCGCGAGGTGCGGCGCGCGCTCGGCCCCTGGGAGCACGAGCAGTACGTCCGCGACCTCGACGATCGGCTCTACGCCTGGGGTGCGGTGGTCAGCGCTATCGCCCGTTGAAGTCGGCGATGCGGGGGGACAACTCGGCGAGGCTCTCGACGCGGAACGTCGGCAGCTCGCGCGCCTCGGGGGTGTCCCACTGGATCGTGGCCCACGGGCCCCGGCGGACGAGCGCGGTGTGCATCCCCGCCTGCTTGCCGGGCCGCAGGTCGTTGTCGACGCGGTCGCCGACGTACAGGATCTCCGACGGCTCGGCGGGGACGACCGCGGCGACCCGCTCGAAGAATTCGGGGTCCGGCTTCGACGCGCCCCAGTCGTCCGAGGTGCCGATCAGGTCCACGTCCTTGGTGAACAACTCGCGCAGCAGTCCGCCGGCGCGCACGGTCTGGTTCCCGGCGATGGCGAGCCAGAGCCCGTCCGCGCGGAGCCGGGCGAGCGCGGGCCGCACGTCCGGGTAGAGGTCGTCCTCGCCGAACCACTCCGGCTTGCCCGCGGCGGCCCGCGCTTCCCGCTCGGTCGCCAGGTCGAAGCCGGGCTTGAACGGTTCGAAGACCTCCCGGTAGTCGCGGCCCTGTGCGATCACGGCCCCGAACATCGCCGCGAACGTGTGGCGGGGTACGCCGAGCCAGTCGGCCCACGTGCCGTACTCCCGGGTCTCGTCCACGAGGCACTCACCGACGTCGAAAACCACAGCGCGAATCGTCATGGCCGCAGCGTAGTAATCGGGCGGGAGCCGTGGGCGGGCGGCCGCTCGCCGATCGCCCGACTCGACGCGGTTCGGGGGCGGTTGCATAGGTTCAGGAACATGAGGACGAGGACTCTGTACCTGCTCTGTTCGGCGGCTCCGCCCGTCTTCGAGATCGCCGGTGTGGTGGAGGAGTCGCAGGCTCGCGGTTGGGACGTGCGCCTCGGGCTGACGAGGCCCGGCCACCCGGACGTGTGGCCGCCGGCGGACGCGGTGCTCGTGGCCCCGGCGACGATGAACACCATCAACTCCTGGGCACTCGGCATCACCGGGACGTGGCTGGTCGGGTTCGTCGCGGAGGCGATCGGCAAGGGCATCCCGCGGTCGTAGACATCCTTATTGCCCTCCGCTCGAACCGGGCCCGGAGGCGCCACGCAGCCGCGTCGTGGGGAACCGCGATGCGGTGGGGTTAGCTGTGTAAGGGGTTAGTACTGGGGAAGCGAAAGGCCTCTGCCAAGCCTCTCCAGCCTCTCGGGGAAGGGCGGTGCGGGGGCGTAGCTCACACGGGTGAACTGGGCCAACTGGGCTGGCTTTCATGGGGGTTCGCTGGCATATGCTCGGCGCGACAAGTCCAGACATGCGTCGGCCCCCGGCGGGACTGCAATCCCGGGCGGGGGCCTGACCAGCGAGGAAGTAAGGCTCTTCCCGATGGGTATTCAGAAGCTTAGCGTGCGTCCGCGCGCCTCGTCCCGGAACACCGACGGGAGTCCCCGGTACGGGGTCATCCACGTCAACATCCGGCACACCCGCCGCTTCACCGTGGTGGGCAACCACCTCGCCCAGCACTCCGAGATGTCCCTGATGGGCATCGGCCTCGGCACGCACATCCAGTCGCTGCCGACCGGCACCCCCATCGGCATCAAGGACCTCGCCGCCCGGTTCCCCGAGAGCGAGTACCGGATCGGCCGGACGCTGCGGGAGCTGGAGGAGCACGGCTATCTGGAGCGCACCCGGCATCGGCTGCCCGGCGGGCAGGTGATCACGCGGACCGTGTTCTACAACCGGCCCGGTTACGCCGTCCCCGAGGAGGAAACCGGGCGGGAAGCGGAGCCCGTAGGGGCAGAGCCCGGAGCGGCCGAGGCCATGGCGGCGGAGTCCGAGCCACCACCGGTAGCGGCCGCCATCCCGCTACGACCGCTCCCCCGGCCCTCCGGCCCGGCCAACGCCGCGCGCCGGGCGGCCGCCGAGCAGGTGCTCGTACGGCTGCGCGGGGTGGATCCCCGGTTGCTGCTCGGGGAGCGGGACGTCGAGCGGCTCGCGCCCGCGGTCGAGGCCTGGCTGGAGCGCGGGGCCTCGCCGGACGCCGTGACCGCCGCGCTCACCCTCCACCTGCCGCCGCGGCCGCGCCACCCCGCCGGGCTGGTCGCGCACCGGCTCACCGTGCAGATTCCGCCCGAAAGGTCGGGCTGGGCGGGCATCGGCACACCGCGGGCGTCGGTGCCCCCGGTGTTGCCGCTGCGCAACTGTGAGCGGTGCGACCGGGCCTACCGCGCGGCCGAGCCCGGGTGCTGCAAGGGCTGCACGACGTAGTTCCGTCCGTGGTCAGCCACGCCTGGGCGGCCCCTTCGGAGCTTGCCGGTCGGTCCCCCAAAGACCCCTCCGGGGGCGCCTCAAACGCCGGCGGGGCGGCATTTTGGGGGAGGTTGAGGCGAAGGAGGCGGCCTAGTTCCTGCGTACGCCTTCCGCAAGCTCGCCCGCCAAAGCCCGCACGGCGGCGAGGCCGGCCGGGAGGTCGGGGGCGTCGAGGAGGAGCTTGACGAAGGCCGAGCCGACGATCACGCCGTCCGCGAAGACCGCGACCTCCTTCGCCTGCGCCGCGTTCGAGACACCGAGGCCCACACAGACCGGGAGGTCGGTGGTCTTGCGGGTGCGGGCGACCAGGTCCTGGGCCTGTGCGCCGACCGAGACCCGGGTCCCGGTGACACCCATCAGCGACGCCGCGTAGACGAAGCCGGAACCGGCCGCGGTGATGGTCGCCAGACGGGCGTCCTTGCTGGAGGGCGCGACGACGAACACCGTGGCCAGGCCGTGCTTGTCGGCGTGCTCGCGCCACAGCGCGGACTCCTGGACCGGCAGGTCCGGCAGGATGCACCCCGCGCCACCCGCCGCCGCCAACTCCGCGGCGAACCGCTCCACGCCGTACCGGTCGATCGGGTTCCAGTACGTCATCACCAACACCGGCGCACCCGTCGCCTCATGCGCCTCACGCACCGTGCGCAGCACGTCGGCGATCTTCACCCCGCCGCGGAGCGCGATGTCGTCCGCGGTCTGGATCACCGGACCGTCCAGGACCGGGTCACTGTGCGGCAGGCCGACCTCGACCACGTCCGCGCCACCCGCGATGACGGCCTTGACCGCCTCGATCCCACCGTCCACCGTCGGGAACCCCGCCGGGAGATACGCCACCAGCGCCGCCCGATTCTCCCCCTTGGCCTTCGCCAAGGTGTCGCTCAGCAGCTGGACGTTGCCCTGTCCCGCAGTCGTGGTGCTCACTTGCTCTCCCCCTCGGTGCCGTCGTAGAGGCCGAAGTAGCGGGCCGCCGTGTCCATGTCCTTGTCACCGCGTCCGGACAGGTTCACGATGATCAACCCGTCCTTGCCCAGCTCCTTGCCCAACTCCAACGCCCCCGCCAGCGCGTGCGCCGACTCGATCGCCGGAATGATGCCCTCCGTACGGGACAACAGACGCAACGCCCGCATCGCCTGGTCATCGGTCACCGCCCGGTACTCGCCCCGGCCCGCGTCCTTCAAATACGCGTGCTCCGGACCGATCCCCGGATAGTCCAGACCCGCCGAGATCGAATACGGCTCGGTGATCTGACCCTCCTCGTCCTGCAGGACATAGGAACGCGAACCATGCAGGATCCCCGGCTCACCCGCCGACAACGTCGCCGCGTGCTCACCCGTCTCGATCCCGTGCCCCGCCGGCTCGAACCCCACCAGACGCACCCCCGCGTCCGGAATGAACGCGTGGAAGAGACCGATCGCGTTCGACCCGCCCCCCACACACGCCGCGACCGCGTCCGGCAACCGCCCCACACGCTCCAAGATCTGCCGCCGCGCCTCCACACCGATCACCCGGTGGAAATCACGCACCATCGCCGGGAACGGATGCGGACCCGCGACCGTACCGAACAAATAATGCGTACGGTCCACATTCGCGACCCAGTCACGGAACGCCTCGTTGATCGCGTCCTTCAACGTCCGCGAACCCGACTTCACCGCGATGACCTCGGCACCCAACATCCGCATCCGCGCCACATTCAACGCCTGACGCTCCGTGTCGATCTCACCCATGTAGATCGTGCACTCGAGACCGAACAACGCACACGCCGTCGCCGTCGCCACACCGTGCTGACCCGCACCGGTCTCCGCGATCACCCGCGTCTTCCCCATGCGCTTGGTCAACAACGCCTGACCCAACACATTGTTGATCTTGTGCGAACCCGTGTGGTTCAGATCCTCACGCTTCAGGAAGACCGTCGCCCCACCCGCGTGCTCCGCGAACCGCGGCACCTCGGTCAACGCACTCGGACGACCCGTGTAATTCACCAACAGATCATTCAACTCGGCCGCGAACGCCGGATCGACCTTCGCCTTCTCATACTCGGCCGCAACCTCATCCACCGCGGCGACCAACGCCTCCGGAATGAACTTGCCACCGAAATCACCGAAATAGCCCTCGGTGTTCGGGACCGCTCCTCCCGCGTCCGGGAAGAAGGAAGTGGTGCTGGTCATGACCGGTTCTCCTCGGGGGTGTTCTCTACGTTCTTCAGTTGCGCCACCAGCGCCGCCGGATCGGCCGCGCGCATCAGCGTCTCGCCGACCAGGACCGCGTCCGCGCCGTCCGCGCGCAGGCGGCGGGCGTCCGCCGGGCCGCGCACGCCGCTCTCGGCGATCAGCACCCGGTCGGCCGGGACCTGCGGGCGCAGCCGGCCGGTGAGCCCGAGGTCCATGCGGAAGTCGCGCAGGTCGCGGTGGTTGACCCCGATGTTCACGGCGCCGAGGCCGAGCGCGGTGTGCGCCTCCGCCTCGCTGTGCACCTCCACCAGGACGTGCAGGCCGAGGCCGGTCGCGTACGCGTACAGCTGGGCCAGCCGCTCGCCGGTCAGCGCCGCGACCACGAGCAGGACCGCGTCCGCGCCGAAGGCCCGGCCCTCCGCGATCTGGTACTCGTCGACGATGAAGTCCTTGCGCATGACGGGCAGGCCGACGGCCTCCCGTACGGTCGCCAGGTCCTCGGGACGGCCGCCGAAGCCCTCGGTGTGCGCGAGGACCGAGAGCGCGCAGGCGCCGCCCGCCTCGTAGGCGCGGGCCAGCTCGGCGGGCCGGTAGTCGTCGGTGAGCGGGCCCTTGAGCGGGCTGCGGGGCTTGAGCTCGGCGATGACGCCGAGGCCGGGGGCGCGCAGGGCCGCGCCGAAGTCCCGTACGGGGGGAGCCGCGGCGGCCCGGCGCTCGATCTCGGCGAGCGGGACCTCGGCGCGGCGGGCCTCGGTCTGACGGTGCGCGGCAGCGATCAGCTCGGCCAGCAGACCGCTGCCGACGTGCGGCGCCTCGGCCTCGGCCTCGGCCCCGGACATCGGGGTGGTGCGGGTGGTGCGGGTCAACGTACGACTCCTCGTCGTGTCGTGGGGTGTCGCGTCACGCGGCGGCCGGGAGCGGCCCGCGGGCCGCTCCCACGGCCGTCCAGGCGTCGAGCACGGCGGCGGCGCGGCCGCTGTCGATGGCTTCGGCGGCGCGCGCGATCCCCGTGTGCCAGTCCTCACAGCGCCCGGCCGCTCGCAGGGCGGCGGCCGTGTTGAGTAGCACGATCTCCCGGTGCGGGCCGGTTCCCCCGCCCAGGACGCGGCGTACGGTCCGCGCGTTCGCGGCGGCGTCGCCGCCCCGCAGGTCCGCCAGGGTGGCGGGGGCGAGGCCCAGCTCGGCGGGGTCGAGCCGGTAGGAGGTGGTGCGGCCGTCGGCGAGTTCGACGACCCGGGACGGGGAGCAGGTGCTCAGCTCGTCCAGGCCGTCCTCCGCGCAGAACACCAGCGCGCGCTCGGTGCCGAGCCGGTGCAGGACCTCGGTCATGACCTCCAGCAGGGCCGGGTCGGAGACGCCGAGGGTCTGGTAGCGGGCGCCGGCCGGGTTGCAGAGCGGGCCCAGCACGTTGAACACGGTCCGGACGCCCAGCTCGCGGCGGGGCCCGGACGCGTGCCGGAAGGCGGGCTGGAAGACGGGCGCGAAGAGGAAGGCGATGCCCACCTCGGCCAGGCAGGCGGCCGCCTCCGCCGGGCCCGCGTCGATCCGTACGCCCAGGGCTTCCAGGACGTCGGCGCTGCCGCAGGCCGAGGAGGCGCTGCGGTTGCCGTGCTTGGCGACCGGGACCCCGCAGGCCGCCGCGACGATCGCGGCGGTGGTGGAGATGTTGAAGGTGTCGTGGCCGTCGCCGCCGGTGCCGCAGGTGTCCAGGACCCGGCCGTCGCCGGGCAGGCGGGTCCCGAAGGAGCGGGCGGTGGCGACGAGGCCGACGATCTCCTCGACGTCGGCTCCGCGGGCCGACAGGGCCATGGCGAATCCGGCGATCTGGCCGGGGGTGGCTTCCCCGGCCAGTACGGCGGCCATCGCGCTGCCCGCCTCGTCGCGGGTGAGGCGGCGGCCCGCCGCCAGGGTGCGCAGGGCGTTCTTCACCGGGCGGCTCCTTCGAGCGGGGCCGTCGCCGGATCCCGGACCAGCGCCGGGACGCGGACCGAGTCGACGAAGTTGGCGATGATGCGGTGGCCCTGCTCGGTGAGGACCGACTCCGGGTGGAACTGCACGCCGTACGTCGGGTGCGCGCGGTGGCGCAGGCCCATGACGGTGCCGTCCTGGGCCCATGCGTGGGCGACCAGCTCGGGCGGCAGGCTCGCGGGGTCCACGGCCAGGGAGTGGTAGCGGGTCGCGGTGAAGGGGTCCGGGAGCCCGGTCAGGACGCCCGTGCCGTCGTGCCGCACCCGGTCGGTCTTGCCGTGTACGGGCCCCACCCGGACCACGTCGGCGCCGAAGGCCTCGGCGATCGCCTGGTGGCCCAGGCAGACGCCGAGCAGCGGGAGCCGGCCGCTGAGCGCGCGGACGGCGGCGAGGCTGATGCCGGCCTGCCCGGGGTTGCCGGGGCCGGGTGAGATCAGGACGGCGTCGTGGGCGGCCAGTTCCTCGATGGTGATGCCGTCGTTGCGGTGGACGAGCGGCCGCGCGCCCGCCTCGGCCAGGTACTGGACGAGGTTGTAGGTGAAGGAGTCGTAGTTGTCGATGACGGCGATGCGCGGGGCCGGGACGGACGCGGGGGTGCTCATGCGCCGGCCTCCGCCCGCTCCACCGCGGCGAAGAGCGCCTGCGCCTTGTTGAGGGTCTCGCGGTACTCGGCGGCCGGGTCGGAGTCGGCGACCACCCCGGCTCCGGCCTGGACCCACGCCTGCCCGTCGGCGATGACCAGGGTGCGCAGCGCGATGGCCGTGTCCAGGTCGCCGCCGGTGCCGATGAAGCCGAGCGCGCCGCCGTAGACCCCGCGCCGCTCGTGCTCCAGCTCGGCGATGATCTCCATGGCGCGGATCTTCGGGGCGCCGGAGACGGTGCCCGCGGGGAAGGTGGAGCGCAGCGCGTCGAGCGGCGTACGGCCTTCGGCGAGGTCGCCGCTGACCGTGGACGACAGGTGCATGACGTGCGAGTAGCGCTCGACCTCCATGAGCCGGTCGACCCGGACGGTGCCGGGGGCGGCGATCCGGCCGATGTCGTTGCGGCCGAGGTCGACGAGCATGACGTGCTCGGCGCACTCCTTCTCGTCGGCGAGCAGCTCCGCTTCCAGGGCCGCGTCGGCGGCGGCGTCGGTGCCGCGCCAGCGGGTCCCGGCGAGCGGGCGGGTCTGTGCCCGGCCGTCCTCGACCTTGACCAGGAGCTCGGGCGAGGCCCCGATGACGTGCCGGCCGCCGCCGAGGGAGAGGTGGAACATGTACGGCGAGGGGTTGACGGCGCGCAGGTGGCGGTAGACGTCGAGGGGCGCGGCGGCCAGCGGCTTGCTGAACCGCTGGGAGAGGACCACCTGGAAGATGTCGCCGGCGCGGATGTGCTCGCGGGCGGTGTCGACCATGTCGAGGAAGCGCTCCTCGGAGGTGTGGGCGCGCCAGGCGGAACGGTCCTGCTGATCGGCGGTCCGGGTCCGGGCCAGCGGTCGGTTCCCCGCGCCCGTGGCGGCCGCCGCCGCGGGGTGGTCGCCGTAGAGCCGCTCGTGGGTCGAGCAGAGCCGGGCGACGGCGTCCTCGTAGGTCTCGGCGGCCGTGTCGTACAGGGTCGTGATCAGCACCCGGCGGGTGGCGTGGTCGAAGACGACCAGGTCATCGGCCTGGAGGAACACCGATTCGGGCATGTCCGGACCGGGCCCGGGGGCGGTGGGCAGCCGCTCGAAGTGGCGGGCGCTCTCGTAGCCGAGGTAGCCCACGGCCCCGCCGTGGAAGGGCGGGAGCCCGGGCAGCCGGGCCACGTCGCGGTCGGCCAACGGCTGGAGCGCGAGGAGCGGGTCCCCGTCGCCGAGCGGGAGCGGGCGGGTGCGGTGGGCGATGTACGAGTACCGCGCGACGGCGACGCTCGTGTCGGTCCCGATGACGCTCTCCAGCAGCAGGCCCGTCTCGTCGGGTCCGCAGAGGCGGGCGAAGGCCGTCACCGGGGTGAGGGTGTCGGAGAGCAGCTCGATGTGGAGCGGTACGAAGGCGTGGCGGGCGGCGAGGTCCCGCGCGGCGCCGGCGTCGGGCAGCACGCCCGCCCGCAGGTCCGCGGCCGCACGGTCGACCGCCGTACGGTCGGCCGCCGTGCGCTCGGCCATCCGCAGGTCGACGCTCTCGTCGACGGGGGCGCTCACGCGTCGGCCCCCGATCCGGGGATCGGGTCCACCCCGCGGTCCACGGCGGCCTCGGCCAGGTCGAGGATCCGCGCGCAGTCCCGCGCGTCCGCTCCGACGGCGACCAGCGCGGCGAGCCGCGGGATGGCCTGGCGGGGCGGCAGGCGCAGGGTGTCACCGGGCCCGGCGAGCACCGCGGTGTGCGCGATGCCGGGCACGGCCGCGGCGGCGGAGAGGTCGAGCGGACGGGCGAGGCCGTCGGTGTCCGCGTACACGAAGCGGACCTCGGCGGTGTTCGCGCGCGTCGGGGTCAGGTCGGGCAGCCGGCCGAAGGCCAGCTCGGCGGCGACGGCGACCAGGTCGATCCCGCTGGCCAGGGCGCTGATGAAGGGGATGAGGTCGCCGCCGAGGCGGGCGTTCAGCTCGATCAGGCGCGGGCCGCGGGAGGTGAGGCGGACCTCGGCGTGCGTGACGCCGGTGGTGACGCCGAGCACCCGGTGCACGCCGATGACCAGGTCGCGGACCTCGTCCGCCCAGGGCTCGCCCGCCGCGGTGGCGACCAGGTGGCCGACCTCCTCGAAGTACGGGGCGAAGCCGAGGCGCTTGTGCGCGACGTGGACGACGTGGACCTCGCCCTCGTGGACGGCGCTGTCGACGCTGATCTCGGGGCCGTCGAGGTACTCCTCGACGAGGATGCCGTGGCCGGTGGGCAGCGTGGCGAAGGCGGCGCCGTCGGCGAGGGCGAAGGCCGCCCGCACCTGGCCCTCGTCGTCGGCGCGGGTGACGCCGATGCTGCCGGCGAGGGCGCGCGGCTTGAGGACCACGGGATAGCCGAACTCGGCGGCGGCCAGGGCCGCTTCGTCCGCGGAGGTGACGAGTCGGTGGCGCACCGCGGCGAGGCCCGCCTCGGCGAGCAGCGTGCGGGTCGCGTACTTGTCGCGGCAGCGGCCGGCTGCCTCGGCGGACAGGTGCGGCAGCCCGAGCTTGGCGGCGGCCGCGGCGGTCGCCTCGACGGCCGTCTCGTCCCAGGTCAGCACGGCCGCGGAGGCGATGTCGGGGCCCGCGAGGGCCAGTACGGCATCGGCGATCGCGACCGGATCGGACAGGTCGGTGACGGCGTAGGAGTCGAGGTACTCGCGCTGCCAGTCCGGCTCCGCGGAGAGCACCGCGGAGAGGGTGTGGCGGGCGTGCAGGGACGCGAAGGAGTACGCGCGGTACGGACGCCCGCCGCTGCCGACCACGATCAGCCGCGGGGCGGCGCAGGCGGGAGCGGGAGCGGCTACGGGCCCGGGCGCGGGCGGGGAGTGCGAGGTCATGGCCGCGCCCCTCAGACCTGGGCCGCGTCGGACGCGTCGAGCGGCGCGAGGAGCTCGGTCAGCTCGTCGAGCACGCCCTTCAGGTCGCCCGCGAGGTCGGCCGGGGCGTGGAAGACGGACGGGTCGGCGGGGTCGGTCAGCTCGCCGACACCGGGGACGGACAGGCTGCGCTGCGCGGCGCGGAAGCCGATCCGGGTGAGGATCGGGCGCAGCATCTCGACGGCCGGCACGCCGCCCGAGGGGCCCGCGGTGTAGCTGAGGAGGGCGACGGGCTTGTCCTGCCACTCCTGGTACAGGAAGTCGATGGCGTTCTTCAGCGGCGCGGTGAAGGCGCCGTTGTACATGGGCATCACGAAGAGGTAGGCGTCGCCGCGGGAGACCGTGGCGCTCCAGTCCTTGGTGTGCTGGTGGACGTACGCGCCCTCGGACGGGTGCCCGGGCTCGTCGAAGAAGGGCAGGGCGGCCTCGGCGAGGTCGACGGTCTCGATCTCGAAGCCGCCGTGGCGGCCGGCCTCGGCCGCGGCCCAGGTGGCGACGGCGGGGCCGACGCGGCCGGGGCGGGTGCTGGCGATGACGATCTGCAGGCGGGGCATGTGGTTTCTCCCTGGTGGACGTTCCGGTGGTCACCGCGGATCGTCCGGAGGGGCGTGGGCCCCTGCAGTGATCCGTAGGTAAGCAGCCGAGCGGGGCCCCGCGCAACCGGATCCGGCCGCCCCGGACGGTCCGACCCGACCCTTCGCCCCGTTCTGTCCGCTTCTGGCGGCCCGGAGCTCCCTGGCGCATTCACGACAGCCGTAAACGCGCAGCCCGGGACGCCGCCCCGGCCGGGGGCGCCGCTGCCACAGTGAAGGCACGTCACCGCGGATCACACCGCTTCCCGCATTGCCGCATGTGCGCCGGGCCGCCGCCAACGGGCCCGCCTCCGGATTCCCGCCCCACCGGGCTCTCCGGCCGACCGGGACCGTCCCCCCACGCACCGGGACCCCGGCCCTTCCCCCGCATTTCCGCGCCGCCGCGCATCCGGCGGCTCCCCCTTCGTGCCGTGATCCGGCATGCCCCGATCCGGCAGAAATGGAGACCGCCCATGGACAGTCCCGTCACCGGCCGCTACGTCGAGGAGACCCGACGCCCGGACAGCGAGCTGCGCACCCTCACCGCCCGCGCCGCCGTCCCCGCCGCCTACGCCAAGACCTACGGGCACGTACTGCTGCCCCGGCCCGTCTTCGTCCCCGAGCGCGAGGTCCGTGCCTTCGCCGACGACCTCGCCGCCCTCTTCCGCATCCTCGTCTCGCTGCCGGAGCGCTGCTACGACGGCGACCTCGACCGCTACGGCGCGGCCATCGGCCTGCCGCCCGAACTCATCGAGGTGATGCGCGAGGGCGCCGGTGGCGACCCGCTGCTCTACGCCCGCGCCGACGCCTTCCACGACGGCACCGGCTTCCGCCTGCTGGAGCTGAACGTCGGCAGCGAACTGGGCGGCATCGACAGCGCCCAGCTCAACCGCGCCTTCCTCGACGTCCCGGCCTTCCGCGCCTTCGCCGACAAGAACCGACTGGGCCACACCGACACCATGGCGGAGCTGGTCACCGAGCTGTACGCCGCGGCGGCCGCCCGTACCGGCGCCGCCCCCACCGAAGGCGCCCCGGCCGTGGCCCTGGTGGAGGCGCCCGGCGCGCTCGGCGAACACGACGGGGTCTTCCTCTCCATCCAGGAGGACCTGCGCGGCCACGGCATCGAGCTCCAGCTCGGGGAGATCCAGGAACTCACCGAGGGGCCGGACGGCAGGCTGCACCTGCACGGCCGCCCGCTCGACGTGATCCTGCGCTTCTTCGCCGCCGGCCAGATCGCCGGCGACCCGGCCGCCCGGGCCGCGCTGAGCCTCGTCAACCGGGCCCACGCGCAAGGCCGTACCGCCCTGTTCACCCCGCTCGAAGGGGCCCTGTTCACGAGCAAGGCCGCCCTCGGCCTGCTGCACCGCCCGGCCGTCCGCGCCGAGCTGACCGGGGCCGAGCGGGAGCTGGTCGACCGGGTGCTGCCGCGGACCTGGGTGCTGGGGGCCGAGGGGTGCGAAGACGCCCTGGAGCACGCCCGTACGCACCGCGCCTCGCTCGTGCTCAAGCCCGGCATCGGCTACAGCGCCGACGGCGTGGTCATCGGCCGGGACGTCGACGACGCGGCGTGGGCGGCGGCCCTGGCGGCGACCGCCCTGCGCGACTACGTGGCGCAGGAGCTGGTCGTACCGGCGCTGGAGCCAGCCCTCGACCCGGACACCGGCCTCATCGGGGAATGGGTCGCGAACTGGGGGATCTTCGTCACCCCGCGGGGGTACGGCGGCGCCTTCGTCCGCGCCCTCCAGCCGCGGGACGGCTCGGTCATCACCTACGCGAACCCCGGCACCCGCGGCACCTGCGTGTTCACCCACCCGGAAGACGAGGAGAAGCAGATATGAGCCCGGACACCGATCGCCCGCACGTCGTCGTCGTCAACCGCTGGCGCGAGCGGTACGCGGAATTCACCCGCTACATCGACCACGCCGCGCACCGCGTGAGTTACGTGAGCACCGAGGTCGGCACCGGTTCCGTGCCCGCCGAGGCCCACGAGGTCGTCCTGGTCCCCGCGACCGACGACCTGGAGCGGGTCCGCGCCGAGGTGCGCGCCCTGGCCGCCCGGCACGGCGCGCCCGCCGCGATCGTCGCCCTCAAGGAGGACGACCTGCTCGTCGGGGCCGCGCTGCGCGAGGAGTGGGACGTACCCGGCCCGCGCCAGGCCTCGCAGATCGTCTTCCGCGACAAGTACGTGATGTGCCGCGCGGTCGCCGACGCGGGCCTGGACGTACCGGAGTTCGCCGCCGCCACCGACGCGGCCGTCGTCCGCGCCTTCGGCGAGGACACGGGCTGGCCCGTCATCGTCAAGCCGCGCACCGGCAGCTCCAGCTCCGGCGTGGTGCGGGTGGACCGCCCCGAACAGGTCGCCGCGCTCGACCTGGACAGCGAGCCGATGCTGGTGCAGGCCTTCGTGGACGCCCCGATCTCGCACGTGGACGGGGTCTTCGACGGCGAACGGCTGCTCGCCTGGCGGGCCTCCCGCTACCTCAACACCTGCCTGGGCTTCCGCGACGGGAACCACCTCGGCTCCGTCGAGATCGACGACCCCGAGGTCAACGCGGCCGTGGAGCGGGCGGCCACCGCCTTCCTCGGCGCGCTCTCCCCCGGCCGGGCCACCGTCTTCCACCTCGAAGTCTTCATCGACCGGGACGCGGACGGCCGCCCCCACTGCCGCTTCCTCGAATGCGGCGCCCGGGTCGGCGGCGCCGAGATCGCCTTCCTCTGGCGCGAGGTGCACGGCTACGACCTGATGCACGCCGCCTGGCAGCTCCAGCTGGACCTCCCGCTGCCGCCCGTCCCGGCGGCGGCCGCCGCTCCGCACGCCGCCGACGAGGTGGCCGGCTGGATGCTCGTGCCCGCCCCGGCCGAACGGCCGTGCCGCATCACGGAGTCGACCTCCATGACCGGCCGCGCCCTCGGACCGTACGCCGAGGTCGTGCTGCACCCGGGCGAGGTGCTGCCCGACGCGGACGCCTACTACGAGCACGTCGGCGGCAGGTTCCGCTTCCGCGCCGCGACCGGTGCCCAGGCCGAGGCCGCCATCACCGCCACCGCCAAGGACTTCCGGGTGCGCGCCGAGCCGCTCGCCCTGTCCACCACCACCGCCTGACAGGAGCATCGTGGCCAAGGACTATTCGGTTCCCGTACTCGACGGAGAAGGGGACAACGACTACACGCGCTACATGCGGACCGACACGCTGCTGTCGCTCCAGCGCCGCCCCGAGGACATGATCCACCGGGACGAGATGCTCTTCCAGGTCGTCCACCAGTCGACCGAACTGTGGCTCAAGCTCGCCTGCCACGAGGTCGAGGAGGCCACCCGGCAGATCGACGCGGGGCAGCTCGACACCGCCGCCCGGCTGCTCGGCCGCGCCTCGCTGAGCGCGCGGATGACCGCCGACCAGCTGGAGATGATGCGGCAGCTGGCCCCCTGGGACTTCCAGATCATCCGTACCGTCCTCGGGCACGGTTCGGGCTTCGAATCCCCGGGCTGGAAGGCCGCCCGGCTGGTCAGCCAGGACCTGGAGAAGGCGTTCCGGCGGCTGACCGAGGCCCGCGGCACCGACCTCGTCGAGGTCTACCGCAGCAGCCAGGACACCCCGGAGTACCGGCTCTGCGAGGCGCTCATCGACTGGGACGAGCGCATCTCGCTGTGGCGCACCCAGCACTACAAGATGGCCACCCGGGTCATCGGCCACTCCGTGGTCGGCACCAAGGGCGCGCCGGTGGAGTTCCTGGCCAAGCTGATCGGGCACAAGTTCTTCCCGCGGCTGTGGGAGCTGCGCACCGAGCTGACGCTGAGCGGTCCGATGGGCGAGGACGAGCCGGCCCCCGAGTACGCCGAGTACCTGGAGGGCGCCGCGCCGCCGGCCTGCCCGATGGGCCCGGCGTGAGCACCGGCACCACCGGCACCACAGGCGCCACCGGCGTCACCGGCGTCACGGCCGCCGCCTTCCGGCGCGCCTTCCCGATGCTGGAGCGGACGGTCCACCTGGCCAGTTGCAGCCTCGGCGCCCGGTCCGACGCGGTCGACGCCTCCCTGGAGCGCATGCAGGAGGCCATCGGGGCGCGCGGGGCGCCCTGGGACCGGTTCGAAGGGGAGGTGCACGAGGCCCGGGAGAACATCGCCGCCCTGATCGGCGCGACCCCGGACCAGATCGCGATCCTGCCCAACGCCTCCGTCGGCGCCTACCAGGTGGTCTCCACCCTGGCCCTTCGGACGCCGCGGACCGAGATCGTCACCACGGTCGAGGAGTTCCCCTCCATCGCGCACGTCTGGCTCGCCCAGCGACCGCGCGGCGCCCGCGTCCGCTTCACCGGGGACCGGGAGGGCGGGCGGGTCACGACGGATGACTACACGGCCGTCCTCGGCCCCGGCACCGCTCTGGTCTCGGTGCCGATGTCCACCTACCAGTACGCGGAGCGGCCCCCGGTGGCGGAGATCGTCGGGGCCGGCCGCGAGGCCGGGGCGCTGACCTTCGTCGACGCCTACCAGGCCGTGGGCGTGATGCCGGTGGACGTCACCGAGATCGGCTGCGACTACCTGGTCGCGGGCACGATGAAGTACCTCGCCGGCCTGCCCGGCCTGGCCTTCCTCTATGCGCGCGCCGGCCTGACCACCGACCGGGAGCCGCGGCTCACGGGCTGGTTCGGGCGGGTCGAGCCGATGGCCTTCGACCCGCTGCGCCTCGACTTCCCGGCCGTCGCCCGCCGCTTCGAGACCGGGACCCCGGCCGTGCCCGCCGTCTACGCCGCGAACGCCGCCTTCGGCCTCTTCGACGGCGTCGACTGGGCCGACGTACGACGCCACGTCGGCGCCCTGGTCGACCTCGCCGCACGCACCCTGACCGCCCAGGGCGAGCGGGTCCGCCGGGCCCGGACGCCCGAAGCGCAGGGCGCCCACCTCGCGCTGTACGACGTCGACCCGCGCTCCCTGTCCGGATGGCTGACGACGCGGGGCATCGCGGTCAGCCCGCGCGGCCCCGTCGTGCGCCTGTCCTTCCACTACTACAACTCCGCGGCCGACGTGGAGGCCCTGTGCCAGGAGGTTCGCGCCTTCCGCGCACTGACCGGACCCGCCCTGCCCGTCCCCGTCCCCGTCCCGCTCCCGAAGGTGAGACCCCCAGAGTGAAAGAGCTGACCGACTGGCTGGCCGATCCCGTACCCAGCCGGTTCCCCTACCCCGCCGTGCTCCAGGAGTTCCACCTCGTCGGCAAGCACTTCGTGTCCGACGCGACCCTGAAGTCCCTGGCCCTGGCCCGCGAACGGCTCGCCCCGCAGCCGGTGACCGGTACCGACGCCGACGCCGACGCCGACGTCGACGCGGCGGAGCGCCTGCTCCTGGACCGGTTCCTGGACACCGCGCTCGACAAGTGGGACGGGCGCTACGACTACCCCACCTACACCTCGCTCGGCGTGCTCGGCCTGCCCACCGCCGACGACGGCCCGGAGGCCGCCGCCGCGGCCCGGGTGACCCGGGACCGGCTGACCGTCCAACTCCTCGCCGACCTGCTGCGCTTCGAGCTGGCCGCCGTCGAGGGGCGCACCACGTGGCTGCCCGAGATGCGGCCCGACGCCCGGATGGTGGAGAAGCGCCACCGGCTCGCGGTCCGCGTGGCCCGGCCCGCCCTGGAGCGGCTCGGGCTCGGGGACCGGCTCACCGCCGCCGACCCGGCCGGGCAGGCCGCCCAGCTGTGGGCGCTGGCCGACGGCGAACTGCTGGACGCCCGCGAGCGCCAGGTGCTGCGGCTCAGCATGCTGCCGGTCTACGTGTCGCACGACGAGCACATGTTCATCCGGGTGCTCCAGACCTTCGAGACGACCTTCGCGCTGCTGGCGCTGAGCATCCGTACGGCCATCGGCCACCTCGACGGCGCCCGCACCGAGGAGGCCGCCGCCCACCTGGCGGTCGCCGAGAGCGCGCTCGCCGAATCGGCCCCGCTCTTCTCGCTGCTGGCGACGATGCAGGTCGAGTCGTTCCGGGTGTTCCGCGACTTCACCGAGGGCGCCAGCGCGATCCAGTCCCGCAACTACAAGCTGGTCGAGTCGCTGTGCCGGGTCCCGGACCAGGACCGGCTCGACTCCCCCGCCTACCGCTCCACCCCCGAGGTGCGCGAGCGGATCCTGGCCGGCCAGCAGACCCTCGACGCGGCCTGCACCACCGCCTTGGGCGACCCGCGCTTCACGGCCGCCGACCGCGAGGTGCTGACCGCCTCGATGCTCGGCTTCGCCGGGGCGCTGCGCCGCTGGCGCCAGACCCACTACCGGATCGCCGTGCGGATGCTCGGCACCCGCTCGGGCACCGGCGCCACCGAGGGCACCCCGTACCTCAGCTCCGTGCGCAAGATCCCGGTCTTCCGCAGCGTCACGGAGGAGCCGGACACCGACACCCGCACCGCCACCCCCGGCCACCCGAACGAAGGCGAAGCAGCAGCATGAACAGCGACCAGATCCCCGTCGGCATCGTCGGCGCCGGCCCCGTCGGCATGGCCCTCGCCGCCCGCCTGGCCTCTTTCGGCATCCCCTCCGTGCTCTTCGAGCGCGACCCCGAGCTGCGCAAGCAGGGCTCCAAGGCCTGCCTGATCCAGGGCGACGTGCTGGAGGTGCTCGACAAGTTCGGGTGCGCCGAGACCATCGGCGCCGAGGGCGTCACCTGGACCACCGCCCGCACCTACGTGCGCGGCAAGGAGATCCGCGCCGCCGAGTACACCCGCCGGATCGGATACGGCCCCTTCGTCAACATCTCGCAGTTCCGCATCGAGCAGCTGCTGCTGGAGAAGATCGAGTCCGAGCCCCTCGCCGAGGTCCGCTGGGCGCACGAGATCACCGACGCCGTGCAGGACGCCGACGGGGTCACCGTCACCGCCGACACCCCGGACGGTCCGCGCACGTACACCTGCCGCTACCTCGTCGCCTGCGACGGCGTGCGCAGCCCCATGCGGGCGCTCACCGGCGTCGCCTGGACCGGCTACAGCCACCAGGACCGCTTCCTGATCACCGACCTGAAGGTGAAGCTGCCGCTCGCCAAGGAGCGCCACTTCCACTACGACCCGCCCTTCAACCCGGGCCGCCAGCTGGTCATGCACCCGCAGCCGAACGACATCTGGCGCATCGACTGGCAGCTCGCCCCGAACACCGACATCGAGGCCGAGCGCGCCGACGGCCGCTTCGACCAGCGCGTGCGCGCGGTGATCGGTGACGTGGACTACGAGATCGACTGGCTGTCCACCTACCGCTTCCACCAGCGCGTGGTGGAGAACTTCCGGATCGGCCGGATCTTCTTCGCCGGCGACTCCGCCCACTCCCTGCCGCCGTACGGCTCCCGCGGCATGAACAGCGGCATCCAGGACGCCGACAACCTCGCCTGGAAGCTCGCCCTCGTGATGCGCGGCCAGGCCGACGACGCCCTGCTCGACACCTACCACGACGAGCGCTACGCCGCCGCGAAGGAGAACCTGGCCGTCACCGAGGCGACGATCAAGTTCATGGTGCCGCCGAACCTGCTGCGCCGCACGGTCCGCAAGGTGCTGCTGACCCTCTCCCAGCCCTTCCAGGGCGCCCGCGACAAGGTCAACAGCGGCAAGATGGCCGAGCCGCACACCTACGTCGACTCCCCCGTCGTCGAGTCCGCGCAGCGCCACCCGCTCCTGGGCGCCTTCGCCCCGGACGCCCGGATCTCCGCGCCCGGCGCCGCCCGCCTGCGCGAGCTGTACGGCGCCGGCTTCACCGGCCTGTACTTCGCCGCGGACCGGGAGACCGCCCGCGCCTTCGCCGAGCGCGCGCTCGCCGACACCCGCGGCCTGACCGCCGACCTGATCGTGGTCCTGCGCGAGGGCGAACTGGCCGTACCGGCCGCCGGCCCCGCCGACGACATGCCCGCGGGCGTGACCGTACTGCGCGACCGCGACAACGTGCTGCGCGCCGCCTACCAAGCCACCGAGGGCACCTGCCTGGTCGTCCGCCCCGACGGCCACCTGGGCGCGCTGGCCGACGCCGACCGTCCGGAGCGCTACGGCGACACGCTCGCCCGTTGCGCGCTGGCCACGGCCGCCACCGCCGAGGACGCCGCGGCCGACGTCCGCGTCCCGGTCGCCGTCTGACCCGGCCCGGTCCGCGCCCGCCCTCCCCCTTCTTCCGCCTCCAGGAGCACCCCATGACCGTCCCCCAACTCCCCACCCACGGCTGGCTCAACGGCACTGTCGTCGACTGGGAGAACTGCACCGTCCACGCCCGCTCGCAGGGCGCCTTCTGGGGCGCCAACGTCTTCGAGGGCCTGCGCGCCTACCGCCGCCCCGACCGCTCGGGCCTCGCCGTCTTCCGCATCGACGAGCACCTCGCCCGACTGCGCCGCTCGATGAAGGCGCTGCGCATGGAGATCCCCTTCACCGACGAGCAGCTGAGGCAGGGCGTGCTCGACGTGCTGAAGGCCAACGCCTTCGAGGAGGACGCGCACATCTGCGTCGTCTCGTACTTCAACATGGGCCCGAACGGCGACCCGCTCAGCCACACCGACGACGCCGGCGCCCACATCACCACCACCCGCGCCCCGCGCGGCCGCGGCTTCGACGGCGGGCTCTCCGCGACCATCTCCTCCTGGCGCCGGATCAGCGACGACAGCATGCCGCCGCGCATCAAGGCCGGTGCGAACTACCACAACAGCCGGCTCGCCCACCACGAAGCCGTGCGCAACGGCTACGACACCACGCTCCTGCTCAACCAGCGCGGCACCGTCTCCGAAGCGCCCGGTTCCTGCGTCGTGATGCTGCGCGACGGCAAGCTCGTCACCCCGCCCGGGACCAGCGGCGTGCTCGAAGGCATCACCGTCGCCACCCTCGGCGAACTCGCCGCGAACGAGCTGGGCATCCCGATGGAGCGCCGCGAGATCGACCGCACCGAGCTGTACACCGCCGACGAGATCTTCGTCGCGGGCACCCTCGCCGAGGTCGCCCCGGTCACCACCATCGACCGGATCCCGGTCGGCGACGGCACACCGGGCGTGACCACCCGCAAGCTCCAGGAGCTCTACGACGCGGTGGTGCGCGACCAGCACCCCGACTACCGGCACTGGAACACGATCGTCCACACGACGGAGACCTCCGCATGAGCACCGCCGCCACCACTGCCACCACCGCCGCCACCGCCCTCGCGCCGCTGCTGGGCGCCCTCCTCGACGGCTCCGTCGAGGTCGTCGACCTCACCTCGCCACTGTCCGAGCAGACCCCGCTGATCCAGCTCCCGCCGGAGCGCGGCCAGCCCTGGCCGTTCGCGCGCGAGGTCATCAGCCACTACGACGAGGCCGGACCGACCGTCTACTGGAACAACATCCGCCTCTCGGAGCACACCGGCACCCACTTCGACGCGCCGGTCCACTGGCTCACGGGCCGCGACCTCGACGACGTCTCCCAGGTACCGCCGCAGCGCCTGGTCGGCCCCGCCGCCGTGCTCGACTTCTCCGCCGAAGCCGCGGCCGACCCCGACTTCCTGCTCCAGCGCCACCACGTGGAGGCCTGGCAGCGGGAGCACGGCGACCTCCCGGCGGGCGGCTGGCTGCTCTACCGCACCGGCTGGGAGGCCCGCCAGGGCGACCAGGACACCTTCCTCAACGGGCGGCACACCCCCGGCATCGCCCCGGACTGCGCCCGCTGGCTCGCCGAGGAGACCGCGGTCATCGGCATCGGCGTGGAGACGGTCGGCACCGACGCCGGACTCGCCGGCGAGTTCGAGGACCAGCCCTACCCCTGCCACTGGTACTTCCACGGCGCCGACAAGTACGGCATCACCCAGCTGCGCAACCTCCACCGGCTGCCCGCCCTGGGCGCGGTGCTGATCGCCGCGCCGCTGCCCATCGTCGGCGGATCGGGCAGCCCCGCCCGCATCCTCGCCCTCGTACCGGCCGCCGCCGGCGCCTGACCGTCCCCCGTTCCCGCCGCCCCGGAAGGCACCCATGAGCCCGACGCCCGACGCCCTGGCCGCGCTCCGCCGCAGGTCGGTCAACCGCATCCTGGTCCTGCACGGCCTGTCGTCCTTCTGCTACGGCATGGTCTTCCCCTTCATCGGGATCCACCTGGCCGCCCAGCCGCGGATCGGGACGGCCGGAGTCGCCGTCTACTACGGCGCCAGCGGCCTGGCCAACCTCGCCGTGTCCCTGCTGCTCACCGCCGCGGTCGTCCGCGTCCCCCGGCACCTGCTCGGCGTCCTCGGCCTGCTCCTGTGGGTCGGCTGCTTCGGGGTGCTGACCGGCGCCACGACCCTGCCCGAGGCGGGCGCGGCCGCCGTGCTCGGCGGCGCGGGCCAGGGCGCCTTCATGGCCGCGATCATCCCGATCGTGAACTCCCTCGTGCCGCCCGAGGAACGGCGCGCGGTCTTCGCCCGCCGCTACCAGATCCTCAACGCCACGCTGGCGGGCGGCTCCCTGGTGGCCGGCCTGTTCCTCGCCGCCTTCTCCCGGGAGGCCATCACCTGGCTGCTGCTGGTGAACGCCGCCGGATACCTGCCGGTGGCCCTCGTCCTGGCACTGGCCCGCAAGGTCCCCGGGATCGCTGAATCCGCGGCGGCCGGCCAGAGCCCCGACGGCCCGGCCCCGGAAGCGGCGGCCCCCGCCTTCGGCACCGGCATGCTCGTCCGCGCCTCGCTGACCGCCGCCCTGTTCCAGTTCGGCGCGTACCTCTTCGGCTTCAGCCAGTTCGAGGCCACCGCCCCGCTCGTCGCCGACCAGCTCATGGACACCGGCATCGGCTGGATCTCGGTGATGCTCACCGTCAACGTCGTGGTGATCGTGGCCTGCCAACGCCCCCTCGGCAAGCTCCTGGAGAAGCACGCCGAGGAACGCGGACTGCGCCTCGCCGTGGCCCTGTGGGTGATCGGCTTCCTCTGCGCCGGCGTGAGCGCCTTCGGCCCCGGGCCCGTCCAGCTCACCGGGCTGATCCTCTACGCGGCCTTCTTCGGCCTCGGCGAGTGCGCCTACTCCTGCTCGTTCCACCCCTGGCTGATCTCCAAGGTGCCCGACCGCGAGCTGACCCGGGCCAGCGCCCTGTGCAACTCGATGATGGGCATCGGCATGTTCTTCGGCCCCTCCGCGGGCATCGCGCTCATCGGCCTCGGCGACCCGCTCTGGGTCTGGCTGCCGCTGGCCGCCCTGTGCGGGCTCGTCGCCCTCACCACCCTGCGCCGCAGGGCCCGTACCGCCGCCGACTCCGGCGCCGCCGCGCTCGTACCGGCCGGCTGACCCCCGTGACCACCACAACGGAGAACCCCATGCAGCCCGACGACATCGCCGTCCTCGACCAGCAGATCATCCACCTCGTCGGCCGGCGCGCCGAGGCCGCCCGCGCGCGCACCCGCGCCCGCGTCACCTCCGGCGGCGCCCGGACCTCCCTGACCGAGGAGAACGTGGTCATCGACCGCTACCAGGAGGAATTCGGCCGGCCCGGGGTCAACCTGGCCCTGCTGCTCCTCGGCCTCCCGGACCGGCTGCCCCGGCGGTGACCGCCGTCCGGTGCTACGTCTACGCCCGCACGCCCGCCGGGGCCACCGGCGCCCCGGCCGGCCCCTGGCGGGTGGGTGTCCTGCCCGGCGGGACGCCCGCCCTGCCCCACGCCCCGCTGACCGCCTCGGCCGACCCGGCCGCGGCGGCGGCCGCCCTGGTACGGGAGCTGACCGGCCGGATCCCCCGACTCGTCGCCCCGCCCGTGCCCCCGCTGGAGGGGGCCGGGGCCGCGTGGTGGACCCGGTCGCCGCAGGGGGGCCCGTACGCGCGCGAACACGAGTACGTGATGGTCGTGCCGGGCCCGCCGCCGCCCGGCCTGGACTGGCTGGCCCCGACGCCCGCGCGGCCCCTGCCGCGGGACGAGAACCTCCGGCTCGCGGCGGCGCTCGGCTCCGTCCTGGACGCACTGCTCGCCGGGCGGACCGACCCCGCCGTCATGCGGGCCATGACCTTCGGCCACAGCCGCCGGGACGTGGGCCCGCCTAGGCCCCGGGCCCAGTGGTGACCGGAGCCGCACCCTCCGCGGCCCCACCACCGCCGACCGCCCCAGCACCACCGACCGCACCAGCACCACCGACCGCACCGCCCCCGGCGCCGCCCGCCCGGGACTCGCCGTCGAGCACCACGCCCGCCTCCTCCAGGCCGACCAGGTAGCCGATCTGGAAGCGGCTCTTCGCGTCGAGGGACCGCATGATCTCCGCGACGTGCCGCTGAACCGTCCGCACCGACATCCCGAGCCTGCGCGAGATGGCCTTGTCGTCCAGGCCCTCGGTCAGCAGCCGCACGATCGAATGGCGCAGGTCCTCGGAGACCTGCTTCGCCCACTCGCGGTCGAAGCTCACGGGGAAGGGGTCCGCCGCACGCCACGCCGTCTCGAACGAGGTCACCATGAACGCGACCAGATTGGGCTCGTAGACCACCAGGGCGTGCGCCGAGTTCCCCTGCACGCTGACCACCGCCGCCCGGCGGTCGTAGATCAGCATCCGGTCCGGGCCGTCGGCGAGGGTGCGCACCTCCGCGCCGCGCTCCATCATCCACTCGGCGAACTCCACCGTGTGCTGGCTGTAGCGGGCCGGGTGCTGGTAGATCGACCGGCTGCTCACCCCGCGTTCGAGCAGCCGCGCCATGCTGCCGCGCGCCTTCTGCAGCGCCTCGGGGTCGCGCGCGCCGCCCGGCTGCACGTGCAGCGCCTCGGTCTGGCAGCTGTCCGTCAGCCCGTCGATCAGGCGTCGTACGTCGTCCAGGTCGGTCAGCAGTTCCACGGCCTTGCGCTGCTGGCGCTGCTGACCCTGCTGGTAGCAGGGCCCCAGCGTGGCGAAGGAGGTGCGGATGCGCTCCACCGCTTCGGACTGCCGGCGGATCCTGCGCTCCATCGGCCACAGCAGCTGACCGGCCGCGAACTGCGGGGAGACCACCGCGAGCCGGTTCTTGTGCTCCGCGTCCCGGCGCAGCAGCCGCAGCGCCTCCAGCTGCTCGACGGCGGCCTGTAGCTCCAGCTCGCCGAGGCCGAGCGGACCCGCCACCTCCTCCGGTGTGAAGGAGGGCAGACCGGCCACGAACTCGTAGAGCCGCAACCCGTCGGGTGTCAGCTCCGCCGGCGGAACCTCAGCGGCTCCGTTTTCGCCGTACTCCATCGACTTCGCCACCCTTCGTGTTTGCGACAGACGTGAATACCGCAGGTCAAGGGGGGTCCCGTGCGGCTCCTGCGCGCGGCAAGCTACTCGAAGACAAGCCAGCCGGCCATCCGGGGAACATCCAAAACTGGCTGATCAGCGCCGTATGTCGACCGGCAATCTGATGCTGTTCTGACCTCTCAGCATGAAAAGGACCCACACAATGCAGTCGATCTCTGCCCGAATCGCCCTGCTCATCACCGGTGTAGCCGCGGCGCTGGCCATCATTATCGGCCAGTCTCCTATGGAGTCCAGCACCGGGCAGAACGTCGCCGGCGACAACGGCTGGTCCACCCCGGTGAAGACGGCCACCACCTTCGACAACGGCTGGTCGTAACGGGACCCCCGGGGCACGCCCCCCGGGAAACGCCGAGGGGCCCTTCCCCGTCGCTCTCGCGACGGGGAAGGGCCCCTCAGTGCATGGTGCTCCGCAGAGCTACCAGGTCGGATCAGGCCTGAAATCAGGCGTTGATCTTGGTGACCTGGCCGGCGCCGACGGTCCGGCCACCCTCACGGATGGCGAACTTCAGGCCCTCTTCCATGGCGACCGGCTGGATCAGCGCGACGGTCATCTCGGTGTTGTCACCGGGCATGACCATCTCGGTGCCCTCGGGGAGGGTCACGACGCCCGTAACGTCCGTGGTACGGAAGTAGAACTGCGGGCGGTAGTTGTTGAAGAACGGGGTGTGACGGCCACCCTCGTCCTTCGACAGGATGTAGGCCTGAGCCTCGAACTCCTTGTGCGGGGTGACCGAGCCGGGCTTGATGATGACCTGGCCGCGCTCGACGTCCTCGCGCTTGATGCCGCGGAGGAGCAGACCGACGTTCTCGCCCGCCTGGCCCTCGTCGAGGAGCTTGCGGAACATCTCGATACCGGTGACCGTGGTGGTGGTCTTGGTCTCCTTGATACCGATGATGTCGACGGTCTCGTTGACCTTCAGGACACCACGCTCGATACGACCGGTGACGACGGTGCCACGACCGGTGATCGTGAAGACGTCCTCGACGGGCATGAGGAACGGCATCTCGGTGTCACGCGGCGGGGTCGGGATCGCCTCGTCGACGGCGTCCATCAGGCCGAGGAGCTTGTCGCCCCACTCCTTGTCGCCCTCGAGCGCCTTGAGCGCGGAGACCTGGACGACCGGAAGGTCGTCGCCCGGGAACTCGTACTCGGAGAGGAGCTCACGGACCTCGAGCTCGACGAGCTCCAGGATCTCCTCGTCGTCCACCATGTCGGCCTTGTTCAGGGCGACGACGATGTACGGAACGCCGACCTGGCGGGCCAGGAGCACGTGCTCCTTGGTCTGCGGCATCGGGCCGTCGGTGGCGGCGACCACGAGGATCGCGCCGTCCATCTGCGCGGCACCGGTGATCATGTTCTTGATGTAGTCCGCGTGACCCGGGCAGTCGACGTGGGCGTAGTGACGCGCCTCGGTCTGGTACTCGACGTGCGCGATGGAGATGGTGATACCGCGCTGACGCTCTTCAGGAGCCTTGTCGATCTGATCGAAGGCCGAGGCCGCGTTCAGGTCCGGGTACTTGTCGTGCAGCACCTTGGTAATGGCGGCCGTGAGGGTCGTCTTACCGTGGTCAATGTGACCGATGGTGCCGATGTTGACGTGCGGCTTAGTCCGCTCGAACTTCGCCTTCGCCACGGGGTCCTCCTGGAGAGTGGTTCTGTACGCCTTACAGATTGGCGCCAGGTGATCTTTGCTGGAAAGCCGGTACCCCGGGGCAACGGGAGGGTTGCTCCTGTTGCCCCTGAGGCTCCGGTGACAAGCCTAAAGCGTGTACTCGGAAGAGTTACTCGCCCTTGGCCTTCGCGATGATCTCCTCAGCGACGTTCCGGGGAACCTCGGCGTAGGAGTCGAACTGCATCGAGTAGCTGGCGCGACCCGAGGTCTTGCTGCGGAGGTCTCCGACGTAGCCGAACATCTCCGAGAGGGGCACGAGGCCCTTCACGAGGCGAGCGCCGTGACGCTCCTCCATGGCCTGGATCTGGCCACGGCGGGAGTTGATGTCACCAATGACATCACCCATGGACTCTTCGGGCGTGGTGACCTCAACGGCCATCATCGGCTCGAGGAGCACGGGAGAAGCCTTGCGCGCGGCCTCCTTGAAGGCCTGCGAACCGGCGATCTTGAAGGCGAGCTCGGAGGAGTCGACCTCGTGGTAGCCACCGTCGAGAAGAATGACGCGGACGCCAGTCATCTCGTAGCCCGCCAGGATGCCGAACTGCATGGCTTCCTGCGCACCCGCGTCGACCGAGGGGATGTACTCCCTCGGGATGCGGCCACCGGTGACCTTGTTCACGAACTCGTACGCCGGACCGTCGGCCTCGAGGATCGGCTCGATCGCGATCTGCACCTTGGCGAACTGACCGGTACCACCGGTCTGCTTCTTGTGGGTGTAGTCGTGACGCTCGACGGTCTTGCGGATCGTCTCGCGGTAAGCGACCTGCGGCTTGCCGACGTTGGCCTCGACCTTGAACTCGCGCTTCATACGGTCGACCAGCACCTCGAGGTGCAGCTCGCCCATACCACCGAGGATGGTCTGGCCGGTCTCCTCGTCCGAGTGGACGTGGAAGGAGGGGTCCTCCTCCGCCAGGGACTGGATGGCGACACCCAGCTTCTCCTGGTCGCCCTTGGACTTGGGCTCGATGGCGACCTGAATGACCGGGGCCGGGAAGTCCATGGACTCCAGGATGACCGGGTTCTTGTCGTCACACAGCGTCTCACCGGTGGTGGTCTGCTTCAGGCCCATGACGGCGACGATGTCACCGGCGCCCACCGACTCGATCTCTTCACGCTTGTTCGCGTGCATGCGGTAGATCTTGCCGATGCGCTCCTTCTTGCCCTTGACGGAGTTCAGCACCGCAGTGCCGGCCTCCAGGCGGCCCGAGTAAACCCGGACGAAGGTGAGCTTGCCGAGGTGCGGGTCGCGCATGATCTTGAACGCGAGCGCCGCGAGGGGCTCCTCGTCAGACGGCTTGCGCTTCACGACGACCTCGGCGTCCTTGACGTCGTGGCCTTCGATGGCCTCGATGTCGAGGGGCGACGGGAGGTAGCGGACGACGGCGTCGAGCAGGGGCTGGACGCCCTTGTTCTTGAACGCCGTGCCACAGAACACCGCGGTGACGGTGGCGCCGTTGTCACCCTTGGAACCGATGATGATGCGACGCACAGCGGCGTGCAGCTGCTCGACCGACGGCTCGACGCCCTCGAGGAACAGCTCCATGATCTGGTCGTCGTTCTCGGCGACCGTCTCGACCAGCTTGGCGTGCCACTCAGCGGCGGCTTCCTTGTGGGTGTCCGGGATGTCGACGATGTCGTACATCTCGCCCTTGGTCGCCTCGGCGGACCAGACGAACGCCTTCATGGTGACCAGGTCGACAACGCCCTGGAAGTCCATCTCGGCGCCGATGGGGAGCTGCATGACGATCGGAACCGCACCGAGGCGGTCCTTGATCATGTCGACGCAGCGGTGGAACTCGGCGCCGGTGCGGTCCAGCTTGTTGACGAAGCAGATGCGCGGGACGCCGTAGCGGTCCGCCTGACGCCAAACGGTCTCGGACTGCGGCTCGACGCCGGCCACACCGTCGAACACGGTGACGGCGCCGTCGAGGACGCGGAGCGAACGCTCCACCTCGACGGTGAAGTCGACGTGACCCGGGGTGTCGATGATGTTGATGGTGTGGTCAACATCTTCGAGCGGCCAGTGGCAGGTGGTGGCGGCAGACGTGATGGTGATACCACGCTCCTGCTCCTGCTCCATCCAGTCCATCGTGGCAGCGCCGTCGTGGACCTCACCGATCTTGTACGACACACCGGTGTAGAACAGGATGCGCTCGGTGGTGGTCGTCTTGCCCGCGTCGATGTGGGCCATGATGCCGATGTTGCGCACCTTGGCCAGGTCAAGCGAAGTGGTAGCCATATCGGCTCAGTCTTCTCTCGGTCTCGATGTGGGTTCGGACTACCAGCGGTAGTGCGCGAAGGCCTTGTTGGACTCGGCCATCTTGTGCGTGTCCTCGCGCTTCTTGACGGCAGCGCCAAGACCGTTGGAGGCGTCCAGCAGCTCGTTCATGAGGCGCTCGGTCATCGTCTTCTCGCGGCGGGCGCGGGAGTAACCCACGAGCCAGCGCAGCGCGAGGGTCGACTGACGACCCGGCTTGACCTCGATCGGCACCTGGTAGGTGGCGCCACCGACACGGCGGGACTTGACCTCGAGGGACGGCTTGACGTTCTCGAGCGCGCGCTTCAGCGTGATGACCGGGTCGTTGCCGGTCTTCTCGCGGAGGCCTTCCATGGCGCCGTAAACGATGCGCTCGGCGGTGGAGCGCTTGCCGTTCAGGAGGATCTTGTTGATGAGCGACGTCACCAGGGGAGAACCGTAGACCGGGTCGATGATGACCGGGCGCTTCGGGGCGGGGCCCTTACGAGGCATTTCTACTTCTCCTTCTTGGCGCCGTAGCGGCTGCGGGCCTGCTTGCGGTTCTTGACAGCCTGGGTGTCAAGCGCACCGCGGATGATCTTGTAACGAACACCCGGCAGGTCCTTCACACGGCCACCACGCACGAGCACGATCGAGTGCTCCTGCAGGTTGTGTCCCTCACCCGGAATGTAGGCCGTGACCTCGATGCCGGAGGTCAGACGCACACGCGCGACCTTACGGAGCGCCGAGTTCGGCTTCTTCGGGGTGGTCGTGAACACACGCGTGCAGACGCCGCGACGCTGGGGCGAAGCCTCAAGCGCGGGGGTCTTTGTCTTCTCGACCTTGTCCTGCCGGCCCTTACGGACCAGCTGCTGGATCGTAGGCACTACTTCTCCGGTTTCTGTGTGCCGTGTAGTGAAGCTAACCTGGAACATTTGCCGACCCACGCGGTCGGGTGTGTCGTACCCGCTCAGCCCCCGCTCAGCGCGGAGACCCTACGGATAACGGTGGCCAGTGCGGCTCGCGTGCGGTTGATGGACACGCACGGGAGCCCAGGCACACCCCAGGCACAAGGTCTGAGCGTACCTACCGCATTCACTCCGGTCAAAACAAATGCCCCCGCCGGGTCGACCACCCCCGGGGGCCCGGGCCACGGCCGCTTAAACTACCCGAAACCAACCAGCATACCGATCATCGAACAGCGCGCGACCCGGCGCCGGCCCCGGTGGGCCCCCGCGGACGCACGGCGCACCGACGGGCATCGGCGAGCATCAGGAGCAAGACATTGGGCACCGTGGCATCGGAGCGGTCGACGGTCGGCGATCCGCCCCCAGAGCCCGCACGGCCCGCCCGCCGGCGCCTGCGGCTCGTCCTGCGGCGGCTGTACGCGCCCCTGCTCGCCTTCCTCGTCACCTCGGCCGCGTTCTGCTCGGCCTGGGCGCTGCGCGGGAGCTACCCCTTCGGCAACACCGGGCGGGCCCTGAACGACCAGGCCAACCAGTACGTGCCCTTCCACCGCGCGCTCTGGGACCTGGTCCACGGGCAGGCCGCCGGCGACCTGCTCTTCACCTGGCGCGGCGGCTTCGGACAACAGTTCCTGTCCGACTACTACACCTACCTCGGCAACCCGCTGTCCTGGCTGACCGTGCTGGTCCCGCGGGCCCGCGTCGACCTCGCCGTCTTCCTGGTCACCCCGCTCACCATGGGGCTCGCGGCGGCCCTGATGGCCGTCTACCTCGGCAAGCTGGTCCCCGGCCCGTGGTGGCAGCGCGGGGTGCTGGGCGCCTGCTACGGCCTGTGCGGATGGGCGCTGAGCGACGCCTCGTACATCCCCATGTGGCTGTGGGGCCTGGTGGCGCTGCCCCTGCTCGGGATCGCGGTCGAATGGTGCCTGGAGCAGCGGCGCTGGCCCTCGGTCGCCCTCCTCGTCGCGCTGGCCTGGTACGGCAACTTCTACACCGCGATGATGGCGACGATGGCGGCCTGCGTACTGCTCGCCGTCCGTCTCATCACCCGGGACATGGAGTCCGGTGCGCGACTGCGGGCCGTGTGGCGCGCGGCCACCGCCGCGGCGGTGGGCATCATGCTCACCCTCCCCCTGCTCCTTCCGTCCTTCCTCTCCAGCGGCGCGGCGCAGCCCACCGACGCCTCCTCCTTCCACCCGCAGCGCATCGAGGTCTTCCTCAGCGGGATGCTGCCCGCGACCCACCTGTGGGGCGGCCGGCCCCGGCTCTACATCGCCTCGCTCGGGCTGATCCTGGCCGGGTCCTTCCTGCTCAACACCGCCGTCGCCAAGCGCACCCGCCTGGTGTGGGGCGCCGCGATCGTGCTGGTGGCGGCCTCGTTCCAGTTCCCGCCGACCCAGTACGTGTGGCACGGCCTGGCCGTCCCGAACGGCAACCCGTACCGCGAGGCCTTCGTCTTCAGCGGGATGCTGGTGGTGCTGGCCTGGCTGGCCCTCGCCCACCGGCCGCGCCCGCTGCACCTGGCGCTCAGCGCGGCCCTGCTGGTCGTCGCCACCTTCGTGCTGCGCCACACCAACGACTTCGGCGGCGCCACCTGGCTCGCGGTCCTCGGCGGCGGGGGCGTCTCGCTGCTCGCGCTGCTGCTCCTGGTCATGGGCGGCAAGCGCCGCTACCTCGTGCCCGTCGCCGCCGTCCTCATGGTCGGCGTCGTCTTCGCGGAGTCGACCCTGGCCGCGGTCAACGCCGACGAGCGCCGGGCCCGCGAACGCTGGGCCGCGCCCGCAGTGACCTCGAACCGGTCGATCTCCCAGCACTTCGACGCCGTCCGCGACGTGGACGGCTGGCCCGCCTACCGGACGGACTCCGGCGCGCCGCAGACCGCGTACAACGACGCCCTCGCCCTGCGGGCCGAGGGTCCGCAGTACTACAGCAGCTACCTCCCCGAGGCCACGTACCGGGCCCTCGAACCCCTCGGCTTCGGCTACAAGAACGACGGCCGCACCTTCTTCGGCGCCGACAACCCGGTCCTCGACGCGATCTTCTCGATCGGCGCCCGGGTCCGCCCGGGCGACGCCCCGAACAGCTGGACGGCCAGCCGCTTCCCGGCCCCGCCCCTGGTGACCGTGCGCAGCGCCCCCTTCACCTCGCCCCATCCGGCCGACAGCGTGTACGCGCACCAGGAGGACGTCCTGGGCGCCTCCGTCTACGACGTCCCGAAGGTCACCCGCACGGGCCCGGACACCGCACAGACGTACACCGCCCGGTGCACCCCCGGCTCCGAGCTGTACTGGTACTCCCCCGCCCTCTACGGCACCGTCGTCAGCGACGGCACCCGCCGCCCGATCGAGGACAAGCTCTCCGGGGTCATGAAGCTCGGCCCGGTCCCGGCCTCCGGCACGGTCGAGGTGACGGTGGAGACCCGCTCCCAGGGCGCCGCCCCCGCACACCCCGTCGGCTGCCTGGACCGCGGCCGCCTCGACGCGGCCGTCGCCCACCTGAAGGCCACCGGGGCCACGAAGGTCACCGCCGGCGGCCACGACATCGAGGCCACCCTCCCCCGCGGCGCCTCCGGCACGGCGGTCTTCGCGATGACCGACGTCCCCGGCTGGCAGTGCACCGCGGACGGCGCCACCACCACCCCGACCGCCTTCCACGGCCTGGTCGCCCTCCCGGTGACCCCGTCCACCGGCAAGGTCGCGTGCACCTTCACCCCCCGAGGCCTCACCCCGGGCCTAGCAGCCGGCACCCTGGCCCTCCTGGCCCTGATCTCGGTCACGGTCGCAGGCCGCCGCCGCAGGGGCGCAGCCGGCTAATACCGTCGTTCCGGGGCCGCCCGAACCCTGTGTTCAGTACATTGACCGCCCTGATCACCGGGCGGGAGGCGGCAGCGGATGGGTGCGGACACGCACGTCACGAGCGGGGACGGCGGGCTGGACGATCGTGTCCCCTTCCTCGCTCGGCTGGGGGACGCGGACGGCGCTGCGTTACGGGCCCTGGGGCGCGAGGTGACCTATCCGCCCCGTGCCGCCCTGCTCCACCAGGACGAGCCCACGGCCCACGTGCTGCTGGTGCTGCACGGCTGGACCAAGGTCACGGCCGCGCACGCGAACGGGTACCAGGCGCTCCTCGCCCTCCGCGGTCCGGGCGACATCATCGGTGAATCCGCGGCCCTCACCCGGCGGCCCCGCTCCGCGACCGTCACCGCGCTCGAAGGCGTCCGCGCCGTGGTGATCGAGCACGAGAGCTTCCGCCTCTTCCTTGGCCGCAGCCCCGAGGTCTCCTTGCAACTGGCCGCCCTCGTCTCCGATCGGAACCGGGCGTCGGACCGGCGCAGCCTCGAGTTCGCCTCTCTGAGCGTGCGCGAGCGCCTGGCGATCCTCCTCCTGGACCTGGCCCAGATCCACGGCAGACGCACGGACGAGGGCGTCGAGGTGGGGGTCCCGCTGACGAAGCAGGAACTGGCGGGGGCCGTCAGCGCGTCGCGCGAGATGGTCCAGCGCGCGCTGAAGGACCTCCGCGACCGCGGGGTCGTCAGCACGGGCCGCCGCGCGCTGGTGATCGTACGGCCGGACGTCCTGCGCCGGATCGCCCGGGCCCAGCCACCAGCGGGCTGAGCACTGCCGTCTTCAGTGCACACGGTCACACTCCGGCAGCGTCATACGACCTCACGCCGTGGTCCCGGACTGCCGCACGCTCCTCCCATGACCACGAACCCGCCCACGGGACACCCGCTCCCGTACTCGATCCTCCTCATCGACACCGAGCGCTTCAGCGACCGCGACGACGTCCAACAGGCGTACCTGCGCCGCATGCTCTACGGCATCGTCGACCGCTCCTTGCAGGCCGCCGGAGTCGATCAGACCCTGCGGCTGCACGAGGACCGCGGCGATGCGGTCATGGAGCTGATCGACACCTCGGTCCCCCTCACGACCCTGCTCCGTACCCTGCTCAGCGACGTTCCCGCCGAGCTCCACGCAGTGAACCGGCTGGCCGCCGAATCGGCTCGGATCCGCTTGCGGGCCGTCCTCGCCACAGGCTTCGTCACCCTGGACGGCAACGGCTGGGTCGGTTCGGACCTCAACGAGGCCTGCCGCCTGCTGGACGCCGGCCCTCTGCGTGCGGCGCTCCGGGAGAGCCCGGACGACTACGCACTCTGCGTCTCGGAGTCGGTGCACGCGGGCATCGTGCGCCACAACCACCTCGGGATCCGGTCCGAGGAGTTCACGCACGTCACGTTCCCCAGCAAGAACGGCCCGCTGGGGGCATGGCTCCGGGGGCCGCTGCCGGCTTCGCCCGCGGCACCGGAACCCACACGGGAGCCCACGTCGCCACCCGCACCCGCGCCCGAACAGCCGGGCCTCACATTCCGGGGCACCAACCACGGCGTGGTCGCGAACCAGGTCCAGGGGGGCATCAGCTTCGGTGACCGGGGCGGCCGACCGTGAGCGCGGAGCCCAGGTCCCCCGACGCGGAGCCGGCGCCGGACGCGCCGGAACAGCCGGAGCAGCAAACCCAGCAGGCCTGGGACGCCCGCCGTGACCTGAACGCCCACGCCCCGCCCTCGATGAGCTTCGACGGTGTGAACCACGGGGTCGCCGCCCGCAACATCACTGGCGGCGTACACCTCTACGCCTTCGGCGGCTACGGGTCCTCCACCACCTCGGGCGAGATCCCGCGAGAGACCTTGGACCGGCTGGCCCGGGGCTTCGTCACCGACGGGACCTGCTTCGACGCCCTGGTGGGGCGGCTTCGCGCCGAACACGTCCTGGTCCTGAGGGGCCACGCGCACACCGGCCGCCGCACCGCCGCCCTGATGCTGCTGCATGCCGTCGGGTGCACGTCCGTACAGTCCGTGGACCGCGGCACGAAGCCCGAGGACATCACCTTGGGCGAGCACGGTGGCCACGTGCTGTTCGACCTCGAGATCACGCGGGATCAGCCACTCCGGGAGCCACAGCTCCTCGCCGTGCGAGACCGGTTACGCAAGAAGAACGCGTACCTGGTGATCACCACGGGCCACAGCCCGTATGTCGAGGACACCATCCGGCGTGACCACTGGACACCGCCCCGGGCACGAGCAGTGCTCGCAGCGCTGCTGAACCAGCGCGTGGACGAGCCCACAGCAGAACGTCTGCTCGCCCTGCCCGCGGTCCTCCGGTTCCTCGCCCAGGAGAATCAGCTGCGCGAAGTGGTCCCCTATGCCGACATCCTCGTTCAGGAGGACGAGGCGCGGATCGAGGGCTACTCCCAGTTCGCCCTGGAACGCCAGGTCCAGGAGTGGTTCGAGGAAGCCGAGGAAACCCTCCCGCTGCGGGAGAAGGCCTTCCTCATCGCACTCGCGGCCTTCGACAACGGCCCTTACGCCTTGACCGCCGAACTCAGCGACCGGCTCTTCGAGCGATTGCGTAGGACCGGCGCTTCCGAACACGGAGAGAGCATCCCGGTGTTCGGGACACACATCGGCAAGCGTCTCCAGATCGCACGTGCGGACCTCGGAGCGGCTGACGAGCAGACGGAATGGGGGCTCGTTCGGCAGGAGAACGCCTACTTCAAAGACCAAAGGACCGCTCCCATCCTGCTGAAGCAGGTGTGGACCGCCCACCCGGCCGCGCGACCGGCACTCATCACCTGGCTGGACCAGCTCTCCAAGGACGGACGCCCATTCGTCCGCACCCGGGCCGCCGCCACCGTGGCCGTCCTCGCCCTCAGCGACCTGCCGTCCAGCATGGCGCTGATCATCGAACGATGGGCTGCCGCGAAGGAGGTGCGGCAACAGCTCACCGCGGTCAGCGCCCTCACGTTCGCCTACCGGTTCGACGCCCCCAACATTCCGAAGATCATCGATGTCTGGACCGCCGACGGCGAAGCGGCGAAGCGCTGCTGGGTCGCCGTCCGTGCCCAAGGGCTGATCGGCCTGCATCGACCCGTCGAGACGCTCGCCGCCTTGCGGGCTCAGGCCCGTGCACAACACAAGCTGGCGAAGCCCGATGAGCACATCGTCAGGGAGCTCCCCCAATCCGTGGCCCTGCTGCTGCTCTCCGACGCCGCCGAAACGGTCCTCGGCGAACTGCTCCGCACCCTCGACGACCACCCGGCCACCCGCGCACTCGCCGTGAACGGCTTCCTCGCCGCCTGCTCACCACCGGACGACGGCCACTGCCCTCCCGTGCTCGCCCAGTACGCGAAGGGCACCTCCGCCGCCCACGGCATCGCCCTGCTGATGCGTACCGCCCTCGGTGACCGTGAGCGCACCACGGACGCGGAGGGCGTCCTGTGCGATTGGGTACGCGCCGCCGACCGGGACCCCGCAACGGAACGGGCCCTGGCATCCCTGCTGCCCGCCCTCGCGACCGACGCCCGTGAGGCCGCCCGCCTCGATCACCTGCTCGACACCGTGCTGGGCCTCGACGGCCGCCCGCCACCCGCAGCCGCGAAACGCCTGCGCGCCCTCACCCCCGCCTGAGAGGAGCCCCGTCATGGAGAACCCGCTGCTCCGCGCCCCCGACTGGGACCAGCACGCCCACCGGCACAGCCCGCTGATCGACCCGGTGCTCACCGTGCGCCAGCTCGGCCGGTTCGACCTCGTCCGCACGGTCCCGACCCGAATCGACCACGCCCTGGTCTGTTCGACCAGGCGCGGCACGTACGACACCTTTCTGCCCCCGCACCGGCCGCGCGCCGCCCGCCGCCGCTACAACGCCGTCTACGAAGTGGACCTGGGCATCCACCCGGTGCGGGACCGGATCCTGTTGCCCAGCAGCGACGACGCCCACGAGTTCGACGCCACCGTGGAGCTCGACTGGCAGGTCACCGACCCGGCCCTCTACGTGCGCAGTGGCCACCGTGACGTCCCCCGTCTGCTGCTCGGCGCACTGGAACGAGCGGCTCGCCCGGTCGCACGCCGGTTCCCCATCGCCGACAGCGCCAACGTCGAGGCGGAGGTACTGTCCGCCGTGCAGCACGCACCGCTCGGCGAGGACGCGGGGCTGCGCGTGCGGTGGACCGTACGGGTCCGCAGGGACGCGGACAACATCGCCCACGCCCGCCACCTCCAGGAGATCGAGCACGCGACGGCCGCCAGCGTCCTCACGCAGCAGGGGCAACTGGAGATCCAGGAGTACGAGGCCAAGCGCATCGCCTTCTACCGCGAGTACCTGGCGCGCGGCGGGATCGACGCCTGGGCCATGCACCTGGCCCAGCACACGGGGGATTCCAAGGCGGCCATGGACGGTCTCGCCGAGAACCACAGGAACCAGCTCAAAGCACAGTTGGATCTGGTGAAGGCGGTGCTGGACAAGGGCGGCGCGGAGCCCTTCGAACTGGCGGCGATCAAGAAGCTTTCGATCACCGCCGCCCACGGCATCCTCGGTCAGTTCATCCCCCACGAACCGCCCCCGGCCGCCCCCTCCGACCCGGCGGACCCGGACGCCCCCCGATGAGCGGCGCCGGGGACGAGGCCGCCGCCCGCCTCCTCGCCGACCTCCGGGTCGAGATCGCCCGGGCCGACAGCAAGGCCGCCCTGCTGGTCGGCGCCTTCGGAATGACCGCCGGGGTGCTCAGCGCCCAGCTCGCCGGCCGCCACTGGCGGCCCGGCCTGCTGTCCGCGCCGGGACAGACCGTGTGGTGGGCCGGCGCGACGGCCCTCGCGGTGGCCCTGCCCGCGCTGCTCCTGGCCGTACTGCCCCGCTCGCTCAGCGCCGAATGGCGGGCCGGGGTCCCCCTCTCCTACTTCGGGGACGTCCGCTCCGCGGACCGCCAGGGCCGGCTCGCCGAAGCCCTCGCCACCACCCAGGCGAACCCGGACGCCGCCCTGCGGACGGCCCTCGCGGCGAACAGCCGGATCGCCGTCCGCAAACACCAGTGGATCCGCACCGGGCTTCTCGCCTTCTGCGCGGGCGCGCTCCTGCTGCCCACGGCCCTGCTCATCGGCTGACCGGAGACCTCCCATGGACCCGATATCCGACCCCGCCCGGGACCCCGACCCCGCAGAGGACCTCGCCTACCGCCACGCCCCCGGTACCCGCGTCACCTACCGGGCCAGGCAGCGCGGCCTCGACCTCACCGCCTGGCTCCGGATCGCACTGCACCTACCCGGCTTCCTGCTCGGCCTCGTGCTCGTGGGGAGCGCGGCGCTCGCCCTGGAGGCCTGGGTCGGCCCGCCCGCCTGGGTGACGGTCGCGCTCTGGGCCGGCTCCGGCGCGCTCGTCTTCCACCGGCCCACCGAGGAACGCATCGCCCGCCACCTGCTGCGCCTGCACCGGCCGCTCCCCCACGAACGGGCCGTCCTCGATCCGGTCTGGCGCGAGGTGACCGCGCGCGCGGGGGTCGACGGCGGTCGCTACCAGCTCTGGATCGAGGACAGCGACGACCTCAACGCGCTCGCCGCCGCCGGACACATCGTGGGCGTCACCCGGCACGCGTTGGAACGGCTGCCCCGTTCGCAGCTGGCCGCCGTGCTCGCCCACGAGCTGGGTCACCACACCGGCGGCCACGCCTGGGCCGGGCTGCTCGGGCAGTGGTACGGGCTCCCGGCGCGGGCCGCCTGGCGGGCACTGGCCCGCTTACGGACTCGGGCCGTCCGTTCCCTGTCCCCCACAGCCGCCATCCTGATCACCGCCCTCGCGGGCTACCTCGCGTACCGCACTCTGGCAGCGACGTACGGACTGCCCCTCGTCCTGCTCGCGCTCCCCTGGCTAACCGCCGCGGTCGGCCGCCGGGCCGAGCTGCGTGCCGACGCGCACGCCGCGGGTCTCGGCTTCGCGCCGATGCTGGCCGCGGTGCTGCACCGGACCCTGGCCGACGAGGAAACGGGAGCCGCCGAGAGCGGGCTGTTCGAGCGCCTCCTGTCCGGCCACCCCGACCACCGGACCCGTCTGCACCGCCTCCAGCCCTACCTGGACCCGGGAACGCCGCAGGGCGGTCACCCTCTCGGGTGACCGCCCTGCGGTGCTTGCCTACTGCGCTAGAGCGACTCAGCCGTTGTACGGGCCGTAGTCGTAGTCCTCCAGCGGGACGGCCTGGCCGGAGCCGGTGCCGAAGGGCGAGTAGTCGATGTCGTCGTAACCGACGGCCGAGTACATCGCGGCCTTGGCTTCCTCGGTGGGCTCGACCCGGATGTTGCGGTAGCGGGACAGACCCGTACCGGCCGGGATGAGCTTACCGATGATGACGTTCTCCTTGAGGCCGATGAGGCTGTCGGACTTGGCGTTGATCGCCGCATCCGTCAGGACTCGGGTCGTCTCCTGGAAGGAGGCGGCCGACAGCCAGGATTCCGTCGCCAGCGAGGCCTTGGTGATACCCATCAGCTGCGGACGGCCGGAGGCGGGGTGACCGCCCTCGGTGACCACACGACGGTTCTCGGTCTCGAACTTCGACCGCTCGACGAGCTCGCCCGGAAGCAGCTCCGCGTCGCCGGACTCGATGATCGTCACGCGGCGCAGCATCTGCCGGATGATGATCTCGATGTGCTTGTCGTGGATCGACACGCCCTGCGAGTTGTAGACCTTCTGGACTTCGCCGACCAGGTGGACCTGGACCGCGCGCTGACCGAGGATGCGCAGCACGTCGTGCGGGTTGGTGGCACCCGCGGTGAGCTTCTGGCCCACCTCGACGTGGTCACCCTCGTGCACGAGGACCTTGGCGCGCTTGGAGATCGGGAACGCCGTCTCCTCGGCACCGTCGTCCGGCGTGATGACGATCTTCTTCGTCTTCTCGGTCTCCTCGATCCGCACGCGACCGGCGGCCTCGGAGATCGGGGCGACACCCTTCGGCGTACGGGCTTCGAAGAGCTCGACGACACGCGGCAGACCCTGCGTGATGTCGTCACCGGCCACACCACCGGTGTGGAAGGTACGCATCGTCAGCTGGGTACCGGGCTCACCGATGGACTGGGCGGCGATGATGCCGACCGCCTCACCGATGTCGACCAGCTTGCCGGTGGCGAGCGAGCGTCCGTAGCAGAAGGCACAGGTGCCGACCGCGGACTCACAGGTCAGGACCGAGCGGGTCTTGACCTCCTCGACGCCGTTGGCGACCAGGGCGTCGATGAGGACGTCACCGAGGTCGACGTTGGCCGGCGCGATGACCTTGCCGTCGATGACGACGTCCTCGGCCAGCATGCGGGCGTAGATCGAGGTCTCGACGTCGTCGGCCTTGCGCAGCACGCCGTCCTCGCCGCGAACGGCGATCTTCAGCTTCAGGCCGCGCTCGGTACCGCAGTCCTCCTCGCGGATGATGACGTCCTGCGAGACGTCCACCAGACGACGGGTGAGGTAACCCGAGTCGGCGGTACGCAGGGCGGTGTCCGCCAGACCCTTACGGGCACCGTGCGTGGAGATGAAGTACTCCAGAACGGTGAGGCCCTCACGGAACGAGGCCTTGATGGGACGCGGGATGGTCTCGTTCTTCGCGTTCGACACCAGACCACGCATACCGGCGATCTGTCGCATCTGCATCATGTTTCCTCGGGCACCCGAGTCAACCATCATGAAGATGGGGTTCGTCTTGGGGAAGTTCGCGTTCATCGCCTCGGCAACCTCGTTGGTCGCCTTGGTCCAGATCGCGATGAGCTCCTGCGTGCGCTCGTCCTTGGTGATCAGGCCGCGCTCGTACTGCTTCTGGACCTTCTCGTCCTGCTCCTCGTAGCCCTTGACGATGGCCTTCTTGGCCTCGGGCACGACGACGTCGGAGATGGCCACGGTGACGCCCGAACGGGTCGCCCAGTGGAAGCCCGCCGCCTTCAGGTTGTCGAGCGTCGCCGCCACGATGACCTTGGGGTAGCGCTCCGCCAGGTCGTTGACGATCTCGGAGAGCTGCTTCTTGCCCACCGAGTAGTCGACGAACGGGTAGTCCTCGGGCAGCAGCTCGTTGAAGAGCGCGCGGCCCAGCGAGGTGCGCAGACGGAAGCTGTCGCCCGGCTGGAACTCCTGCTCGCCCTCTTCGGCCACCGGGGGCACCCAGCCGCGCGGCGGGATGGTGCCCACCGGGAAGCGGATGTCCACGGAGGACTGGAGAGCCAGCTCGCCGCCGTCGAACGCCATGGTCGCCTCGGCCGTGGAGCCGAACGCGCGGCCCTCGCCCTTGGTGTCACGGAGCTCACCGTCGGTGGTCAGGAAGAACAGACCGAGGACCATGTCCTGGGTCGGCATCGTGACCGGACGGCCGTCGGCGGGCTTCAGGATGTTGTTCGAGGACAGCATCAGGATGCGGGCCTCGGCCTGCGCCTCCGCGGAGAGCGGGAGGTGCACGGCCATCTGGTCACCGTCGAAGTCCGCGTTGAACGCGGTGCAGACGAGCGGGTGGATCTGGATGGCCTTGCCTTCGACCAGCTGGGGCTCGAAGGCCTGGATGCCGAGGCGGTGCAGCGTGGGCGCACGGTTCAGGAGGACCGGGTGCTCGGCGATGACCTCTTCGAGCACGTCGTAGACGACCGTGCGGCCGCGCTCGACCATGCGCTTCGCCGACTTGATGTTCTGCGCGTGGTTCAGGTCGACCAGGCGCTTCATCACGAACGGCTTGAAGAGCTCCAGCGCCATGGCCTTGGGCAGACCACACTGGTGCAGCTTCAGCTGCGGACCGACGACGATCACGGAACGCGCGGAGTAGTCCACGCGCTTGCCGAGGAGGTTCTGACGGAATCGACCCTGCTTGCCCTTGAGCATGTCGCTCAGGGACTTCAGCGGGCGGTTACCGGGACCGGTCACCGGACGACCACGACGACCGTTGTCGAAGAGGGCGTCGACGGCCTCCTGGAGCATGCGCTTCTCGTTGTTCACGATGATCTCGGGGGCACCGAGGTCGAGAAGGCGCTTCAGGCGGTTGTTGCGGTTGATCACGCGGCGGTACAGGTCGTTCAGGTCGGAGGTCGCGAAGCGGCCACCGTCCAGCTGCACCATCGGACGCAGGTCCGGCGGGATCACCGGCACGCAGTCCAGCACCATGCCCTTGGGGCTGTTGCTGGTCTGCAGGAACGCGGAGACGACCTTGAGGCGCTTGAGCGCACGGGTCTTCTTCTGGCCCTTGCCGGTACGGATGATCTCGCGGAGGCGCTCGGCCTCTTCCTCGAGGTCGAAGGACTCCAGGCGCTTCTGCAGCGCCGCGGCACCCATCGACCCGTCGAAGTACGTGCCGAAGCGGTCGCGCAGCTCGCGGTAGAGCAGCTCGTCGCCCTCGAGGTCCTGGACCTTGAGGTTCTTGAAGCGCGACCAGACCTCGTCCAGACGGTCGATCTCGCGCTGCGCACGGTCGCGCAGCTGCTTCATCTCGCGCTCGGCACCTTCGCGCACCTTGCGGCGCACGTCGGCCTTGGCGCCCTCGGCCTCGAGCTCGGCCAGGTCGGTCTCGAGCTTCTTGGCGCGGCCTTCGAGGTCCGCGTCGCGGCGGTTCTCGATCTGCTGGCGCTCGACGGAGACGTGGGCCTCCAGCGACGGGAGGTCGCGGGTGCGGCGCTCGTCGTCCACGAACGTGATCATGTACGCGGCGAAGTAGATGACCTTCTCGAGGTCCTTCGGCGCGAGGTCCAGCAGGTAGCCAAGACGCGACGGAACGCCCTTGAAGTACCAGATGTGGGTGACGGGAGCGGCGAGCTCGATGTGGCCCATCCGCTCGCGGCGCACCTTGGCGCGCGTGACTTCGACGCCACAACGCTCACAGATGATGCCCTTGAAGCGGACACGCTTGTACTTGCCGCAGTAGCACTCCCAGTCCCGGGTCGGACCGAAGATCTTCTCGCAGAAGAGTCCGTCCTTCTCGGGCTTGAGGGTGCGGTAGTTGATGGTCTCCGGCTTCTTGACCTCGCCGTGGGACCAGGTTCGGATGTCGTCCGCGGTGGCAAGGCCGATCCGCAGCTCGTCGAAGAAGTTGACGTCGAGCACTGTGCGTCAATCCCTCTTTCGGGGTCGAGTCTCAATCATGGTCTGAACGGTCCCGGGGATGACGGGGGGCTCTTGAGCGAGCCCCCCGTCAGGCCCGTCAGACCTCTTCGACGCTGCTCGGCTCGCGCCGGGACAGGTCGATACCGAGCTCCTCCGCCGCGCGGAAGACGTCCTCGTCGGTGTCGCGCATCTCGATGGACATGCCGTCCGAGGACAGCACCTCCACGTTGAGGCAGAGCGACTGCATTTCCTTGATGAGCACCTTGAAAGACTCGGGAATGCCCGGCTCGGGGATGTTCTCGCCCTTGACGATGGCCTCGTAGACCTTCACGCGGCCGGTCACGTCATCGGACTTGATGGTCAGCAGCTCCTGGAGGGCGTAAGCGGCGCCATAAGCCTCGAGCGCCCACACCTCCATCTCACCGAAGCGCTGGCCACCGAACTGCGCCTTACCACCCAGCGGCTGCTGCGTGATCATCGAGTACGGACCGGTCGACCGAGCGTGGAGCTTGTCATCGACCAGGTGGTGGAGCTTCAGGATGTACATGTAGCCGATCGAGACCGGCTCCGGGAACGGCTCGCCGGAGCGGCCGTCGAACAGGTGCGCCTTGCCGGAAGGCAGGACCAGGCGGTCACCGTCACGGTTCGGGATGGTGTGCTCGAACAGGCCGGTGAGCTCGTCCTCGCGGGCGCCGTCGAACACCGGGGTGGCGACGTTGGTGCCGGGCTCGACGCGGTCGGCGCCGATGGCCTTCAGCCGCTCGGCCCACTCCTCGCCGAGGGTGGAGACGTCCCAGCCGCGGCTGGCGAGCCAGCCGAGGTGGATCTCCAGGACCTGTCCCGGGTTCATTCGGGACGGGACACCCAGGGGGTTCAGGATGATGTCGACCGGCGTGCCGTCCTCAAGGAAGGGCATGTCCTCGATCGGAAGGATCTTGGAGATGACACCCTTGTTGCCGTGGCGGCCGGCGAGCTTGTCACCGTCGGTGATCTTGCGCTTCTGGGCCACGTAGACGCGGACCAGCTGGTTGACGCCCGGGGGAAGCTCGTCGCCCTCTTCGCGGTCGAAGACGCGGACGCCGATGACCTTGCCGATCTCACCGTGAGGAACCTTGAGCGAGGTGTCGCGCACCTCGCGGGCCTTCTCACCGAAGATCGCGCGGAGCAGACGCTCTTCCGGGGTCAGCTCGGTCTCACCCTTGGGCGTGACCTTGCCGACCAGGATGTCGCCCGCGACGACGTCCGCACCGATGCGGATGATGCCGCGCTCGTCGAGGTCCGCGAGGACCTCCTCGGAGACGTTCGGGATGTCCCGGGTGATCTCCTCGGGGCCCAGCTTGGTGTCACGGGCGTCGACCTCGTGCTCCTCGATGTGGATCGAGGAGAGGACGTCGTCCTGTACGAGGCGCTGCGACAGGATGATCGCGTCCTCGTAGTTGTGACCTTCCCAGGGCATGAACGCCACGAGCAGGTTCTTGCCGAGGGCCATTTCGCCCTCTTCGGTCGCCGGACCATCGGCGAGGACCTGGGATTCAACGATCCGGTCGCCCTCGTTGACGATGACCTTCTGGTTGACCGAGGTGCCCTGGTTCGAGCGGGAGAACTTCGCGACGCGGTACGTGGTGTACGTGCCGTCGTCGTTGGCGACGGTGATGTAGTCGGCCGAGACCTCCTGGACGACACCGTCCTTCTCCGCGCGGATCGAGTCACCGGCGTCGACCGCACAGCGGTACTCCATGCCGGTGCCGACGAGCGGCGCCTCCGCCTTGATGAGCGGAACGGCCTGGCGCATCATGTTCGCGCCCATGAGGGCACGGTTGGCGTCGTCGTGCTCCAGGAAGGGGATCATCGCGGTCGCGACGGACACCATCTGGCGCGGGGAGACGTCCATGTAGTCGACGTCGTCGCCGGCGATGTAGTCGATCTCGCCACCACGACGGCGGACCAGCACGCGGTTCTCGGTGAAGCGCATCTCGTCGTTCAGGCCGGCGTTGGCCTGGGCGATGACGAAGCGGTCTTCCTCGTCGGCCGTCAGGTAGTCGACGTCGTCGGTGACGACACCGTCGATGACCTTGCGGTACGGGGTCTCGACGAAACCGAACGCGTTGACGCGACCGTAGGACGCGAGCGAACCGATCAGACCGATGTTCGGGCCTTCAGGGGTTTCGATCGGGCACATGCGGCCGTAGTGCGACGGGTGAACGTCTCGGACCTCGAAGCCGGCCCGCTCGCGGGACAGACCACCGGGACCCAGCGCCGAGAGACGACGCTTGTGCGTCAGACCCGACAGCGGGTTGTTCTGGTCCATGAACTGCGACAGCTGGCTGGTGCCGAAGAACTCCTTGATGGAGGCGACGACCGGCCGGATGTTGATCAGGGTCTGCGGCGTGATCGCCTCGACGTCCTGGGTCGTCATGCGCTCGCGCACGACGCGCTCCATACGAGCCAGACCCGTGCGGACCTGGTTCTGGATGAGCTCGCCGACGTTGCGCAGACGACGGTTGCCGAAGTGGTCGATGTCGTCGGTCTCGACGACGATCGGCCGGCCCGACTCGCCCACCGTCTCGGTCTCGCCGGCGTGCAGCTTGACCAGGTAACGGATGGTGGCGATGACGTCGTCCGTCGTCAGCACACCGGCGTCGAGGGGCTCGTCCGCGCCGAGCTTCTTGTTGACCTTGTAGCGACCGACCTTCGCGAGGTCGTAGCGCTTCGGGTTGAAGTAGAGGTTCTCGAGCAGCGTCTGCGCGGCCTCACGGGTCGGCGGTTCGCCCGGACGCAGCTTGCGGTAGATGTCGAGCAGCGCGTCGTCCTGACCCTGGGTGTGGTCCTTCTCCAGGGTGGCGCGCATGGACTCGTACTCGCCGAACTCCTCCAGGATCTGCTCGGTGGTCCAACCGAGAGCCTTCAGGAGAACGGTGACGGACTGCTTGCGCTTGCGGTCGATGCGGACACCGACCATGTCGCGCTTGTCGACCTCCATCTCCAGCCAGGCACCCCGGGACGGGATGATCTTGGCGGAGAAGATGTCCTTGTCGGACGTCTTGTCGATGGAGGAGTCGAAGTAGACACCGGGGGAACGGACCAGCTGCGACACCACGACACGCTCGGTGCCGTTGATGACGAAGGTGCCCTTGTTCGTCATGAGCGGGAAATCGCCCATGAAGACCGTCTGGGACTTGATCTCACCGGTCTCGTTGTTGGTGAACTCGGCCGTGACGAACAGCGGCGCCGCGAAGGTGAAGTCGCGGTCCTTGCACTCGTCGACCGAGTTCTTCGCGGGCTCGAAGCGGTGGTCGCGGAAGGTCAGCGACATCGACCCGGAGAAGTCCTCGATCGGCGAGATCTCCTCGAAGATCTCTTCCAGACCGGACTTGGTGGGGACGTCCTGTCCGCTCTCCAGAGCCGACTCGACGCGAGACTTCCAGGCGGCGTTACCGAGCAGCCAGTCAAAGCTCTCGGTCTGCAGCGCCAGGAGGTTCGGAACCTCGAGAGGCTCCTTGATCTTTGCAAAGGAGATGCGCAGCGGGGCGGTGCTGGCACCGTTGTTCGTATTGGTCGAGGCGTTGCGCGAGGCGGCCAAGAGGGGGTCCTTCCGAGGGCTCGGACTCACTACGCGCGTACCGGTCCCAGCTGACACAGAAGAGGAACTTCCCCTATCCGGCCCAAAGGACCAGGTCAGGGTGTTCGATCAGGTGTGCTTCAGCGTAGGTATGCCCCTGGCGACGGGCAGGGGGCAGCTAACAGGCAGCGCAAAGGGTCAGTGTAGCCACTTGGCTCACTGATGTCCAGACCAGATTTCTGGAGTCCGGCAACAGGCCTTCCCCTTGTTGTTGAACGCTGCGGCGCTCGCACACAGAGCGCGTATCAGTACTGCCCTCTTTGTAACCGATCCATGCCTCGGGATCCGGATCGGCCTGCTTCATGTGGCAACGGGACTGAGAATTGCGCGCCGCGTGCCGTTCGTCAAGGCCCCCTGCTCCGAGCGGATCATCACCGGGCCCAGTCTCGGAGCAACGATGATCACCCTACTCCCCAACGAGAGCAGGGCAAGTCAGGCACTGCGGGTACGCCAAAGGGCGACCACCCTTACGGGTGATCGCCCTTGGAGAGGCCCTGTGAGGGCCTCAGAGGTGTTACTTGACCTCGACCGAGGCGCCAGCGGCCTTGAGGGACTCGGCAGCCTTCTCAGCGGCCTCCTTGGCGACCTTCTCGAGGACCGGCTTCGGGGTGCCGTCGACGAGGTCCTTGGCCTCCTTCAGACCCAGGGAGGTCAGCTCGCGCACGACCTTGATGACCTGGATCTTCTTCTCGCCGGCGCCGGTGAGGATGACGTCGAACTCGTCCTGCTCCTCGACGGCCTCGGTGGCGACGGGGGCGCCCGGACCGGCAACGGCGACGGCCGCGGCGGCGGTGACGTCGAACTTCTCCTCGAACGCCTTCACGAACTCGGAGAGCTCGATGAGGGTGAGCTCCTCGAACTGGGCGAGGAGTTCGTCCTGGGTGAGCTTCGCCATGATGGGCGATCCTTCCACTAAATCGGCAGGTGCCGGATGTATATAGAGGCGGGCGTGACGGCCCGCTACGACCCACGCACTAGGCGGCGTGGATCAATGCGCGAGCCGAATTACTCGGCACCGCCCTGCTCGGCGAGCTTGACGCGAAGCGCTTCCGCGGTGCGGACGAACTTCGACGGCAGCGCCTGGAAGAGCGAGGCAGCCTGAGACTGCTTGCCCTTGAACGCGCCGGCCAGCTTGCTGAGCAGAACCTCGCGGGACTCGAGGTCCGCGAGCTTCTTGATCTCATCGGCGGTGAGCGCCTTACCATCAAGGACACCCGCCTTGATGATGAGGTTCGGGTTTTCCTTGGCGAAGTCACGCAGGCTCTTCGCCGACTCCACCGGGTCACCGGTGATGAAGGCGACCGCGGTGGGACCAGCGAAGTGCTCGTCCAGCGCGGTGATCCCGGCCTGGTTGGCCGCAATCTTGGTCAGCGTGTTCTTCACCACGGCGTACTGGGCGTTCTCACCGAGGGAACGACGCAGCGTCTTGAGCTGCGCCACGGTGAGGCCCCGGTACTCGGTCAGCACGGCGGCGTTCGAGTCGCGGAACTGGTCCGTGAGCTCGGCTACCGCGGCAGCCTTGTTGGGCGTCGGCATAGTGCTTCGGCCTCCTTCCGGGTGATGAGGACCGCTCAGAAGGGGCTAGACAAACAAAAACGCCCCGGCGCGGGCGCTCGGGGCAGAGCTCAACCGGAACGAGTCCGGGAGCTTTCCACTGAACACCTGCGCAGGTCGTTCGCAGCTAGCGAATCCTTCGGCCACCGTCCTCTTTCGAGCACGGCAACGACCAGCGGTCTTTGGCTTCTCACGAAGCGTACGCGAACATCCCGCCCCGGAGCAAATCGCCCCCCTGTGCCCCTCCGCGCCCCGTGCGGGCCCCTGGGGGCGCCGTACGGGCCCGGACGCTCCCTACGGACCCGGGGAGCCTGCCGGGCCCGGAGGGGCTCCGCGGCGCCGGGGAACGAAAACGGGCCCCCCACCTCCCGTGAGGGAGGCGGAGGGCCCGCCGAGATGCTGCCGGTGGGCCCGGAGGCCCTGCCGGATCAGACCGCGGCCGGGTCTTCCTCGACGAGGAGGTTCCGGGTGCGGTTCTGGTCCAGGATGATGCCGGGGCCCATCGTGGTGCTCAGGGCGGCCTTCTTGATGTAGCGGCCCTTCGCGGCGGACGGCTTCAGACGAAGGATCTCGTCCAGCGCGGCGCCGTAGTTCTCGACCAGCTGCTCATCGGTGAAGGAGACCTTGCCGATGATGAAGTGCAGGTTCGAGTGCTTGTCGACGCGGAACTCGATCTTGCCACCCTTGATCTCGGTGACAGCCTTGGCGACGTCCATGGTGACGGTGCCGGTCTTCGGGTTCGGCATGAGGCCACGGGGACCGAGCACGCGGCCGAGGCGGCCGACCTTGCCCATGAGGTCCGGGGTGGCGACAACGGCGTCGAACTCGTTGAGGCGGTTGCCCTTCGCGATCTCGTCGATCAGCTCGTCGTTGCCGACAATGTCGGCGCCGGCGGCTTCCGCGGCCGCTGCACGGTCACCGGTCGCGAAGACCAGGACCCGGGCGGTCTTGCCGGTGCCGTGCGGGAGGTTCACGGTGCCACGGACCATCTGGTCGGCCTTGCGCGGGTCGACACCCAGGCGGAAGGCGACCTCGACGGTGCTGTCGAACTTGGTCGCGGAGGTCTCCTTGGCGAGACGGACGGCCTCGAGCGGGGCGTAGAGCTTGGCCCGGTCGACCTTGGCGTCCGCAGCGCGGAGAGTCTTGCTGCGCTTCACTTCTGCTCCTGTTTGCAGATAACACCATGCGGCTTCCGCCGCGTGGCAGGGTGTGGAGTCGTGGTGCGGGCCAGCGCTGGCCCTACCACTGGGGGCATGCGAGGGGCTGGATCAGCCCTCGACCGTGATGCCCATCGAACGAGCGGTGCCGGCGATGATCTTCTCGGCGGCCGCCAGGTCGTTGGCGTTCAGGTCGGGCATCTTCAGCGTGGCGATCTCGCGGACCTGGGCGCCGGTGAGCTTGGCGACCTTGGTCTTGTGCGGCTCGCCCGAGCCCTTCTCCACACCCGCGTGCTTGAGGATGAGGCGCGCGGCCGGGGGGGTCTTCGTCACGAAGGTGAAGGAGCGGTCGTCGTAGACCGTGATCTCCACCGGCACGACCATGCCACGCTGCGACTCGGTCGCGGCGTTGTAGGCCTTGCAGAACTCCATGATGTTGACGCCGTGCTGACCGAGCGCGGGGCCGACCGGCGGCGCCGGGTTGGCCGCACCGGCCTTGATCTGGAGCTTGATGAGCCCCGTGATCTTCTTCTTCTTGGGAGGCATTGCTCTCTCCGGGTCCTGTGAGAGTGTTTCGCCGCCAACCGGTCATCCGGATGGAGGCATACCGCACCACGATAACGGGTATCAGGGCGGGGCATAAAACCCAGCAGGTCAGACCACCCTTTTCGGGGCGATCTGACCTGGCCGGAAGCGTGTGTCAGAAGGACGGATCCAGACCCGCTGGATCAGCTCTGCTGGATCAGTTCTTCTGGATCTGGTCGAAGCTGAGCTCGACCGGGGTCTCGCGGCCGAAGATCTCGACGAGACCCTTGACCTTCTTCGAGTCCGGGTTGATCTCGTTGATGGTCGCCTGGAGCGTCGCGAACGGGCCGTCGGTGACGGTGACCGAGTCGCCGACCTCGAAGTCCAGGACCTCGATGGTGCGCTTGACGGCGGGCGCGGGCAGGCCGGCCTCTTCCGCGGCCAGCTTGGCGGCCTTCTCCTGCGCCTCGGGGGCGAGCATCTTGACGATCTCGTCGAGGGTCAGCGGGTACGGGTCGTAGGCGTTGCCCACGAAGCCGGTGACGCCGGGGGTGTTGCGGACGACGCCCCAGGACTCGTTCGTCAGATCCATGCGGACGAGAACGTAACCGGGCAGCTTGTTCTGCCGGACGTTCTTGCGCTCGCCGTTCTTGATCTGGACGATCTCTTCCTCGGGCACCTCGGCCTGGTAGATGAACTCCTCGACGTTCAGCGAGACGGCGCGCTGCTCCAGGTTGGCCTTCACGCGCTTCTCGTAGCCCGCGTAGGTGTGGATCACGTACCACTCGCCGGGCAGCAGACGGAGTTCGTCGCGCAGCGCCTGGATCGGGTCGACCGGCTCGGCGGGCTCTTCGTCCTCGTCGGCGGCCTCGTCCTCGACCTCGGCGTCGTCCTCGACAGCGTCTTCGTCGGCCTCGTCGGCGTCGATCTCGTCGGCCTCGTCGGCGTCGTCGAGCTCAACGGCCTCATCGTCGGCGTCGATCTCGTCGGCCTCTACGACGTGCACAGCAGCCTCTTCGGCGGCGACGCCGGCGTCGGCGTCCGCGATCTCGGCCTCGTCAGGGTTCGCAGCGTCCGCCGCCTCGACGATGTCGAGCGCGTCCTCGACGGACTCGACGGAGTCGGGGCTCGCGTTCAGGTTCGGGTCAGACACGGTGGCTGCTTCTTCCTGGATACAAAATGGGGTGGAACATGCGAAAACGGGCGGCACCCATCAAGGTGCCGCCCCCCGCGGGGACTAGCCGAAGACGAACTTGATGGCCGCGTTGAAGCCATAGTCAATCACGGTAACCAGACCGATCATGATGACCACGAACACGATCACCACAGTGGTGTAGGTGCTCAGCTGGTTGCGAGTCGGCCATACGACCTTGCGGAGTTCCGCGACGATCTGCCGGTAGAAGAGCGCGAGACGACCCAGAGGGCCCTTCTTGCCGCGCTTGCCGCCCTTTCGGGCCTTCTTCTCGCGGGTCTCGTCCTCGGCGTCAGGCATGTCGATGGAGCCCACGGCGTCCGTCACGTCTCTCACCTGAATCCGGGTCATGGCCGTGCCGCGCCCCGGTTGAGCCGCACGGCGGTGCATAGATGTAGGTACCTGCGCACACATCCGGCGAAGGAGTGTGGAGCAGGGCCGGAGGGACTCGAACCCCCAACCGCTGGTTTTGGAGACCAGTGCTCTACCAATTGAGCTACGACCCTTTGCGTCCCCCAACCTACCGCATCCGGACGAGTGCACGGAGTGCACGCGTTTTGGGGCGGTTGGTGAGGTCCAACGACAGGTGAGCATACGTGGTCGCGGCGCCGACGTCGAACAGAAGCCGTCGGAGCTGCTCCGTCCGGTACCTGAAACGTTGTGCGGCGCCGGTTTGCAGTCTGGGACGATTGGCCGCATGACCTCTGCAACGCCTTCTTCCGAGCGCCGGGTGTCCGCCCGTATCGGCGCCATTTCCGAGTCCGCCACCCTCGCCGTCGACGCCAAGGCCAAGGCCCTCAAGGCCGCGGGCCGTCCGGTGATCGGCTTCGGCGCCGGTGAGCCCGACTTCCCGACCCCCGAGTACATCGTCGAGGCGGCGGTCGAGGCCTGCCGCAACCCGAAGTACCACCGCTACACGCCGGCCGGCGGCCTGCCGGAGCTGAAGAAGGCCATCGCGGAGAAGACGCTGCGCGACTCGGGCTACGCCGTCGACCCGGCCCAGATCCTCGTGACCAACGGTGGCAAGCAGGCCATCTACGAGGCCTTCGCCGCGATCCTCGACCCGGGCGACGAGGTCATCGTCCCGGCCCCGTACTGGACCACCTACCCCGAGTCGATCCGCCTCGCGGGCGGTGTCCCGGTGGACGTCGTCGCCGACGAGACCACCGGTTACCGGGTCTCCGTGGAGCAGCTGGAAGCCGCGCGCACCGACCGTACGAAGGTCGTGCTCTTCGTCTCCCCCTCGAACCCGACCGGTTCCGTGTACTCCGAGGCCGACGCCCGCGCCATCGGCGAGTGGGCCGCCGAGCACGGCCTGTGGGTCCTGACGGACGAGATCTACGAGCACCTGGTCTACGGGGACGCGAAGTTCACCTCGCTGCCGGTGCTGGTGCCCGCGCTCGCCGACCGCTGCATCGTCGTCAACGGCGTGGCCAAGACGTACGCCATGACCGGCTGGCGCGTCGGGTGGGTCGTGGGCCCCAAGGACGTCATCAAGGCCGCGACGAACCTCCAGTCGCACGCCACCTCCAACGTCTCCAACGTGGCGCAGGTGGCCGCGCTGGCCGCGGTGTCCGGGAACCTGGACGCGGTCGCCGAGATGCGCAAGGCCTTCGACCGCCGCCGCCAGACCATGGTCAAGATGCTGAACGAGATCGACGGCGTCTTCTGCCCGACCCCGGAGGGCGCGTTCTACGCGTACCCCTCGGTCAAGGAGCTGCTCGGCAAGGAGATCCGCGGCCAGCGCCCGCAGACCTCGGTCGAGCTGGCGGCCCTGATCCTGGACGAGGCCGAGGTCGCGGTCGTCCCGGGCGAGGCTTTCGGTACCCCGGGCTACCTGCGCCTGTCGTACGCCCTCGGTGACGAGGACCTGGTGGAGGGCGTGACCCGGATCCAGAACCTCCTGGCCGAGGCGAAGGCCTAGCCCTAGGGCGGGCTGCAGCCAGGTCCGAGCGGCGGTTCCCCTCGGGGAGCCGCCGCTCGGGCGTTTCCTGCCCGGACCCGGGCCTGCCGCTGCGCGGGGCTTGTCCCCTACCCGCCCTTCCACCGTTCCCCGGGCTCTGCCCTGACCCGCGCCTCAAACGCCGGCGGGGCTGGATTTTCAGCCCGTCCGGCGTTTGAGGACCGGGTCAGGGCAGAGCCCGGGAAGCCCCGCGCAGCGGCCCCCCGCACCCTCCACCGGCCCCGCGCGCGCGTTCGGGCAGGCCCCCGATCGATAAACCCCCTCCCGCCGAGCGCCGCGGTACGGCAGGATCACCGGATGGAGCACGTACGCGATCTCACGCTTCTGCCGAAAGCCCACCTCCACCTGCACTTCACGGGGTCCATGCGCCCGTCGACCCTGCTGGAGCTGGCCGACAAGTACGGCGTGCGGCTGCCCGACGCGCTGACCGGCGGGGAGCCACCCAAGCTGCGGGCCACCGACGAGCGCGGCTGGTTCCGCTTCCAGCGGCTCTACGACGCCGCCCGCTCCTGCCTGCGCGAGCCCGACGACATCCGGCGCCTGGTGCGCGAGGCCGCGGAGGAGGACGTCCGGGACGGCAGCGGATGGCTGGAGATCCAGGTGGATCCCACCTCCTACGCCCCGCTCCTCGGCGGGATGATCCCGGCCGTCGAGATCATCCTGGACGCCGTGGACGCCGCCTCCCGCGAGACCGGCCTCGGCATGCGCGTGGTCATCGCCGCGAACCGCATGAAGCACCCGCTGGACGCCCGCACCCTGGCCCGGCTCGCCGTCCGCTACGCCGACCGCGGCATCGTCGGCTTCGGGCTCTCCAACGACGAGCGCCGCGGCATGGCCCGCGACTTCGACCGGGCCTTCGCCATCGCCCGGGAGGGCGGTCTGCTCGCGGCCCCGCACGGCGGCGAACTCAGCGGCCCCTCCTCCGTCCGGGACTGCCTGGACGACCTGCGCGCCGCCCGCATCGGGCACGGCGTCCGGGCCGCCGAGGACCCGCGGCTCCTCCAGCGACTGGCGGACCGCCAGATCACCTGCGAGGTGTGTCCGGCGTCCAACGTGGCGCTGGGGGTCTACGAACGCCCCGAGGACGTCCCGCTGCGGACCCTCTTCGAGGCCGGGGTCCCGTTGGCGCTGGGCGCCGACGACCCGCTGCTCTTCGGCTCGCGGCTGGCGGCGCAGTACGAGATCGCCCGCCGCCACCACGCCTTCACGGACGAGGAGCTGGCCGAGCTGGCCCGCCAGTCGGTGCGCGGTTCGGCCGCGCCCGAGGACGTCCAGGCCAAGCTGCTGGCCGGGATCGACCACTGGCTGACCGGGTGAGGACCGGCCCGGCGGCCCTCAGCGGGTGAGGCGCAGGTCGCCTTCCCAGCAGTCGGCCCGCACCCGGTAGCCGTCGGTGAAGCCGATCTCCAGGTGGGTGCGGCCCTGCTCGGGCACGGCGAACTCGGCCACGGTCGCCACGGTGTCGCCGAGGTGCCGCAGGAAGGGGTGGTCGCCGAGGTCGTCGCCGACTTCGATGCGGCCCCACTCCCCCATGTCGTACGGCTCGTGCGGCCGGGCCGACTCGACGATGAGGCACCAGTCGGAGCCGGTGGTGATCCGGGTGCAGTCGCCCTCGCTGTCGATCAACCAGACGTCGAGCGGGGCCTCGGAGCGTTCGCCCTCGTAGACGTGCCAGGACGCGACGACGCTGCTGATCGCGCGCCCCACGAGCCGGGTGGGGTCGATACCGGCCCCGTGCAGGGGACAGAGCATGGGCGGCCGGGGCTCCTCAGATGCTGACGCCGACCGTCACCGGTTCGTTGACCAGGGTGACGCCGAAGGCAGCGTGGACGCCCGCGACGACCTCGCGGGCCAGGGCGAGCAGGTCCTCGGTGGTGGCTCCACCGCGGTTGGTGAGCGCGAGGGTGTGCTTGGTGGAGATGCGGGCGGGGCCGGTGCCGTAGCCCTTGGTGAAGCCCGCCTTGTCGATCAGCCAGGCCGCGCTGGTCTTCGTACCGCCGTCGGCGGCCGGGTAGGCGGGCGGGGCGGTGTCGGGGCCGAGCCGGTCGTGGACGCGGGCGAGGAAGTCGGCGAAGGCCTCCTCGGTCAGGACCGGGTTGGTGAAGAAGGACCCGGCCGACCAGGTGTCGTGGTCCGCGGGGTCGAGCACCATGCCCTTGCCGGCGCGCAGCCGCAGGACGGTCTCGCGGGCGGTGGCGGCGGGGACCCGGTCGCCCGCCTCGACGCCGAGGGCGCGGGCGGTCTCCGGGTACTTGATCGGCGCGGAGAGCCCGCCGGCGGCCTCCAGGGCGAAGCGGACGCGCAGGACGACGTAGCGCTCCGGGTGCTCCTTGAAGGTGCTGTGGCGGTACGAGAACGCGCACTCGGCGTTGGAGAGGGTGACCGTCTCGCCGAGGGTGCGGTCGTAGGCGACGACCTCGGTGATGGTGCTGGAGACCTCCTGGCCGTACGCCCCGACGTTCTGGACCGGGGTGGCACCGGCGGAGCCGGGGATTCCGGCAAGGCATTCGATGCCCGCGAGGCCGGCTTCGACGGTGCGGGCGACGGCGTCGCTCCAGTTCTCGCCGGCCGCGAGTTCGAGGGTGGTGCCGTCGAGGGCGAAGCCGGTGGTCGCGATGCGCAGGGCGGTGCCGTCGAAGCCCCGGTCGCCGATGACCAGGTTGCTGCCGCCGCCGATGAGGAGGAGCGGCGTACCGCTCTCGTCGGCGGCGCGCACGGCGGCGGTGACCTCGGCGTCGGTGGTCGCGGTGACCAGCCGGGTCGCCGGGCCGCCGAGGCGGAAGGTGGTCAGCGGGGCGAGGGGGGCATCGTGGAGTTCCTGCACGTGGACAAGAGTACGGTCCGCGTCCCCCTGTCGATGCGGGGCCACGGACCGTACGCGCTCCGCTCGGGTGGTTCCGCTTCTCCTCGGCGTCGGGCTCCGCCCGGTGGGGCGTGGACCGGGCTTCGGCGGATCCGGGGCGGGTGCGGGGTGGGGCGGGTCAGTGGGTCGACACCTTCTCGGGCGCGGCGGCGAGACCGGTCCGGTCGGTCGCCATGGCCGCGACGGGGGACGGCCCCGACTGCTGCGGCTCCTGCGGCTGCTTGGGCTTGCGGGGCAGCAGCAGGGCCAGCAGGGCGGCCAGTGCGACGGCGCTCGCGCCGATCCACAGGGCCGGGACGGTGCCGTCGGTGAAGGTCTGGGGCGTCTCGTAGCCGCCCTGGGAGGCGAAGACCGAGGCCAGGACCGCGACACCGAGGGCGCCGCCCAGCTCGCGCAGGGCGCTGTTGGCTCCGGAGGCCCTGCCCTGGTCGGCGACGCTCACGGTGGACATCAGGACGTTGGAGGCGGGGGCGAAGTACAGGGCCATGCCGATGCCGCTGAGGATCAGCGCGGGGAGCTGGGCGGCGTACGTCACGTCGGCGCTGAGCACCGCGGCGAACCAGCCGAGCCCGAGCGCCTGGAAGGCGAGGCCCGCGGCGACGACCGGGCGGCCGCCGATCCGGTCGGAGAGGATTCCGGCGATCGGGGCGACGATCATCGGCATCCCGGTCCAGGGCAGCATGCGCAGGCCCGCCTCGGTGGGCGAGTAGCCGGCGGCGCCCTGGAGGAACTGGCTGAGCAGGAAGATCGAGCCGAACATCCCGAGGAACATCAGCAGGCTGGCCAGGTTGATCCCGAGGAAGCCGCGGTCGCGGAAGAGCCGCATCGGGAGCATCGCCCGGGGGTTGCCGGAGCCGTGGTGGACGAAGCCGGCGACGAGCAGGCCGCCGACGATCAGGCCGGTCAGGACCGGGGGGCTGGTCCAGCCGTCGGCGTTGGCGTTGACCAGGGCGTAGACGATGCCGAAGAGGCCGGCGCTGATCAGCAGGGTGCCGGGGATGTCCAGGCGCGCGTCGGGCGCGGTGGACTCGGCCAGGCGGAGCCGGGCGAGGGGGATCAGGGCGAGGCCGATCGGCACGTTCAGCCAGAAGATCCACTGCCAGGAGATGTGCTCGGTGAGGCTGCCGCCGATGAGCGGACCACTGGCCACGGCGAGGCCGGTGACGGCTCCGTAGATGCCGAGGGCCATGCCGCGGCGGGCGGCCGGGACGGCGGCGGTGAGCAGGGTGAGCGTGAGCGGCATCATGACCGCGGCGCCGATGCCCTGGATGGCGCGGGCGGCGATGAGGGCGTCGATGCCGGGCGAGAGGGCGGCCGCGGCGGACGCGCCGGTGAAGACGGTGAGGCCGGCGATGAAGAGCTTGCGGCGGCCGAACCGGTCACCGAGGGCGGAGCCGAACATCAGCAGGACGGCGAAGGTGAGGGTGTAGGCGTTCACCGTCCATTCGAGGTCCTCCAGCGCGCCGCCGAGATCCGTGCGGATGGCGGGGAGGGCGGTGGTGACGACCAGGTTGTCGAGGGCGGCCATGAAGCTGGCGACGCCGGTGAGGACGAGGGCCCAGACGGCGGGGCCGCGCAGCCGGGTGTCGGTGGCGGGCTGGACTGGAGTGTTCACGGTTCCCCCTGGAACGTTAGTTATCAATTACTAACTTTCGTGCCCAAAAAAAGGGAGATGCACGGGAACGCGCACCTCCCGACCCTCACGCCTCGGGGCGGTCCGAGCGGGCGGACGGGTAGCACCCCTCCCAGACCCGGTGGCCGGACGGAAACCCCATGGCGGCCAGGGTGTTGATCAACATGCCGCAGGCCATGAACTCCGTCACCCCGCCGGGGCCGTCGCCGAGGGCCGCCTCGACGGTCTCCCAGAGCTCCATCCAGCCGCTGCGGACCATCTCGCCAAAGGCGGGCTCCCCGGCCGCCTCGGCGGCGGCGACGGTGACGTAGAGCTGGAGCTGCATCTGGAGCTTGTCGGGGTGCTCCGCGATCAGCCGCATGTAGGCCGCGGCCATCGAATCGAGGGCCTCCTCGCCCCGCAACCCCTTGGAGGAGTCCTCGAAGACGACGCGGATGTCCTGCACGCAGCGGGCGGCCGCGGCGAGGAAGATGGCCTGCTTGTTGGGGAAGAGACGGAAGAGGTAGGGCTGGGAGACGCCGACGCGTTTGGCGATCGCCTCGGTGGAGGTCCCGTAGTAACCACCGCGGGCGAATTCGTGCATCGCCGCGCGAATGACGCTCTCTCGCCGCTCGTCCGCGCTCATCCTGACCATGCTCTTAAGTTAGTGGCCAATCACTAACTACGTCAACCAGCAGTCGCCCCCACGACAATCCCCGGCCGGGCCACACCGCCCACCCACACCGTCCACCGCCCACCGCCCCGACCCGGCCAGGCCCGAGGGCGGGGCCGGACCGGGGCAGGGCCGCGGCAGGGCCGGCCCGGGGCAGGGCCGCGGCAGGGCCGGCCCGGGGCAGGGCCGCGGCAGGGCCGGCCCGTCAGGCCAGCTGGACCACCGCGCGGGACATGCCCAGGATCTTCAGGCCGGCGCTGGTGGCCGTCAGGTCCACCCGGACCCGGTGGTCGTCCAGCTTCGCCGCGACCTTGGCCGTGACCTCGATCACCGCGCCCAGATCGTCGTTCGGCACCACGACCGGCTTGGTGAAGCGCACCCCGTACTCGACCACCGCACCCGGGTCGCCCACCCAGTCCGTGACCACCCGGATCGCCTCGGCCATGGTGAACATGCCGTGCGCGATCACGTCCGGCAGCCCGACCTCCTTGGCGAACTTCTCGTTCCAGTGGATCGGGTTGAAGTCACCCGACGCCCCCGCGTAACGGACCAGGGTGGCCCGCTGCACCGGGAAGCTCGCGGCCGGCAGCTCGGTACCGACCTCCACGTCCGCGTACTGGATCAGCGCAGCCATGTCAGACCTCCTCGGTGACGGCGGCCGGTTCGGCGGGGGCCCGGGACACCAGCTTCGTCCAGGCCGTCACCACGTGCTCGCCGGTCTCGTCGTGGACCTCACCGCGGATGTCGATGATGTCGTTGCCCGCGAGGGACTTCACGGCCTCGATGGTGGACGTCACCAGCAGCCGGTCGCCCGCCCGCACGGGCCGGGTGTAGGCGAACTTCTGGTCGCCGTGCACCACACGGCTGTAGTCCAGGCCGAGCTGCGGGTCCTCGATGACCTGACCGGCCGCCTTGAACGTGATGGCAAACACAAAAGTCGGAGGCGCGATCACGTCGAGGTGACCCAGCGTCTTGGCCGCTTCGGGGTCGGTGTAGGCAGGATTGGCGTCGCCCACCGCCTCCGCGAATTCGCGGATCTTCTCCCGGCCGACCTCGTACGGATCGGTGGGCGGGTAGCTCCGCCCCACGAAGGACTGGTCGAGCGCCATGGCTCACTACCTCCTGTGTTGGATACGAAAGGACACGCAGAAACGACACAAGGCCGCCCCCCTTGCAGGGGACGACCTTATGACGGAGCCTGTATTCGAGAAACCGCTGGGGTCAGCGGGTCTCGCGGTGCGCGGTGTGCGAGTTGCAGCGCGGGCAGTGCTTCTTCATCTCAAGACGGTCCGGGTTGTTACGCCGGTTCTTCTTGGTGATGTAGTTCCGCTCCTTGCACTCCACGCAGGCCAGCGTGATCTTCGGGCGGACGTCGGTGGCAGCCACGTGAGTGCTCCTTGACGGAAATTTGGACGGATGAACGCATACAAGAGTAGCCGACCGGGAGACCGACCCCGCAATCGGCTACTGTGTGTAGCGGCGACCGGACTTGAACCGGTGACACAGCGATTATGAGCCGCTTGCTCTACCGACTGAGCTACGCCGCTTTGGTGTTGATTGCTCCCCCACCCTAAAGCAGGTGGGGGGGCTTTCTCACCAGAGCCCCAATGCGGAATCGAACCGCAGACCTTCTCCTTACCATGGAGACGCTCTACCGACTGAGCTATTGGGGCGAGCGATGAAGACATTACACGGTTGCCCGCCGATCGCCCAAATCCTTTGCGGCGCCTGGCCTCGGGCCGTGATCCAGAACTCGGACCGCGCCCGGATCGGACCGAAATCACAGCCGCCCACCGGGGTCAACCCGGCCCCACCGGCGCCACCGGCGCCATTACAGCCTCGCCGGGGTCAACCCGGCCCCACCAGGGCCATCGGCGCCACCCTCAGCCTCGCCGGCGTTTGAGGCGCGGGGTCTGGGGCGGAGCCCCAGGAGCCCCGCAGGGGACAACGGCCCTGGCGGGCCGCCCCGGGCTCCGCCCGGACCCGCGCCTCAAACGCCGGCGAGGCTGGGTTTGGCTCCGGCGAGGCTGACTTCGGCTCGGCTCCGGCGAGGCTGGGTTTGGCTCCGCCCAGCCGGGCTGGAGCGGCTCCGGCGAGGCTGGGTTTGGCTCCGCCCAGCCGGGCTGGAGCGGCTCCGGCGAGGCTGGGTTTGGCCCCGGCGAGGCTGACTTCGGCTCGGTCCCGGCGAGGTTTGGCTCCGTCCAGTCGGGCTGGAGCGGCTCGCGCGAGGCCGGCTTCGGCTCTGCCCGGCCCGTACCGGCGGGGGAGGCACCACGCCGGTACGACTATTGCGGGGCTCCCCGCAGGGGGGCTCGGCGCGCCCTAGGCTCTGAACACGCTGCGTGATCTTGGGCCGCGGGCCGCGGCCACGGGGCCCAGGAACCGCCCGAGCCCCCCGCAGGAGCGCGATGTCCGACAGCCAGCCGCCGCAGCCGTCCCATTCCCCGCGCGGCGGCCGCGGCGAGGGCGGCGGCCAGGGCCCCGCTCCCACCCCCGCCGACACCACCACCCTGCTGCTGGCCGGCGCCCGCCTCCTCGACGGGCGCACGGTCGACGTACGGCTCGGCGGCGGTCGCATCCAGGCCGTCGCCGCCGCCGGGAGCCTGCACTCCCCCACCCCCTCGCGGGTCGACCTGACCGGCTACCTGCTGCTCCCCGCCCCCGCCGAACCGCACGCCCACGGCGACACCGCGCTCACCGCCGACGGCGAAGGACCCGTGTCCCACACGGCCGACGAGGTCCAGCGCCGGGCCACCGAGGCGGCGCTGCTCCAGCTCGGCCACGGCGCCACCGCCATCCGCTCGCACGTCCGCATCACCGACGGGCACGGCCTCGGCCCGATGGAGGCGGTGCTCCAGGCCCGCCGCTCGCTGCGCGGGCTCGCCGACCTCACGGCGGTCGCCGTGCCCCGCCGGCTGACCGGGATCGCGGGGGCCGAGGGGCTGGCGATGCTGCGCGACGCGGTCAAGATGGGCGCGGCCGTCGTCGGTGGCTGCCCGGACCTCGACCCGGACCCGACCGGCTTCGTCGAGGCCGTCCTGGAGCTGGCCGGTGAGCACGGCTGCCCGGTGGACCTGCACACGGACGGTGACGATCCCGCCCGCCTCGCCCGGCTCGCGGCCATGGCCGGCGGGCTGCGCCCCGGCGTCACCATCGGCCCCTGCGGCGGCCTCTCCCGGCTCCCCCTGGACCTGGCCTCCCGCGCCGCCGACCAACTGGCCGCGGCGGGCGTACGGGTCACCTGCCTGCCCCAGGGGGATTGCGCGGCCCTGGAGCGGCGCGGGCTGCGCACGGCGCCCGTACGGCTGCTGCGCTCGGCCGGGGTGCGGGTCGCGGCGGGCAGCGGGGCCCTGCGGGACGCCGGGAACCCGGTCGGTCGCGGGGACCCCCTGGAGGCCGCGTACCTGCTGGCCTCGCAGGGCGGGTTGCGGGCGGCGGAGGCCTACCACGCGGTGAGCACGGCGGCCCGGGAGGCGATGGGCCTGCCGGAGGTCCGCGTGGAGGCCGGCTTCCCGGCGGAGCTGCTCGCCGTGCGCGGCGAGCGGATCTCGGCGGTGCTGTCCCTCGCCTACAGCCGGATCGTGATCCACCGCGGGCGGGTGGTGGCCCGTACCAGCGCCGTGCGCGAGTACTGCGACTCGGCGGTCGCGGTCGCCCTGGACCTGCCCCGACAGGGCCGTACGGAGCCCGGTCCCTGAGCGTCGGCGCCGACTTCGGGCGCGGGGGCGCGCGCGTCGACGTACGGTCGACTCATGCGCATTGTCATCGCTGGTGGACACGGTCAGATCGCGCTGCGGCTGGAGCGCCTGCTCGCCGCACGCGGATACGAGGTCGCCGGGATCATCCGTGATCCGGCACAGGGCGACGATCTCCGGGCGGCCGGTGCCGAACCCGTCCTGTGCGACCTGGAGTCGGCGACCGTCGAGCACGTCGCGGGCATCCTGCAGGGCGCCCAGGTCGCGGTGTTCGCGGCCGGCGCGGGCCCGGGCAGCGGCGTCGGCCGCAAGGACACCGTGGACCGGGGCGCGGCGGTGCTGTTCGCCGACGCGGCCGAAAGGGCGCGCGTACCGCGGTTCCTGATGGTGTCTTCGATCCGGGCGGACGCGAACCACCCGGGCGACGACGTCTTCGACGTCTACCTGCGCGCCAAGGGCGAGGCCGACGACCACGTACGGACCCGGCTGGGCCTGGAGTGGACGGTCCTGCGGCCCGGGGCGCTCACCGACGAGGCGGGGACCGGCCTGGTCCGCCTGGAGGCGACGACGGGCCGCGGGCCGGTCTCCCGCGACGACGTGGCGGCGGTGCTGGCCGAGCTGGTGGAGACGCCCGCGACGGCCGGACTGACCCTGGAGCTGGTGTCGGGCACGACGCCGGTCGCGGTGGCCGTCAAGGCGGTCGCCGGCAACTGACGGCCGGCCCGGGAGGCCACCGGGCCCGCCGAGCCGGCGGGCCGTCGGAGCGTCGGACCGTCGGACCGTCAGAAGTCGGCGTTCACCTGGTCGTCGGAGCGCAGCACGGAGTCCTGCGCGAACTGCTTCTCGTACGCCCGGCGGATCCGTTCGATGCTCGCGCCGCGCTCGTCCGCGCCCTTCTCCGGATAGAGCAGGACGACCTCGTAGGAGGCCTCGCGGACGACCTTGCCGTCGGGCCCGCGCCACTGCCCGTGGCCCGGCTGCACGGTCAGCCCATCGGGGAAGGCCGGGGTGACCTCCCGGTCGAGGAAGCGGTCGAACTCCCGCTCCGCGACCGGGGGCGCCCCGCCGGGGCGCGCGGTGCCGAAGTAGAGCCGGGTCTCGCGGTAGGGATCGCCCGTGTGCCCTTGCAGCGCGGCCCCGACCAGGGCCGGGATGCCCGCTCCGAGCAGGGCGAGCAGCACCCCGCCGCCGACCTTCCCGCGGGTGTCAGTAGTCCACATCACGCCGGGTGAACGACCGTCGGCCCGCGACGTTGCGGCCGCCGCGCCCCGCGCGTGGCATCCGGCCGAAGCGCCCGACGGCCGCCGCGGGACCCCGACCACCGGGCCCCCGGGGCGTTTTCACCCGCCGAAGCCGGGTAGCCGCGCCGTCAGGCAACCCAACAGCGGAGGCAACTCATGGGAATCGGCGGATGCATCATCCTGATCGTGGTGGGCGCCATCCTCACCTTCGCCACCGACTGGAAGCTGGAGAGCGTCAACCTCCCCCTGGTCGGTCTGATCATGATGGCGGTGGGTGCGATCGGCCTCGCCGTGTACACGAGCATCTACAAGCGTCGCCGCGCCGCGGGCGCGATCCCCGTCGTGGAGGAGACCCGCCGGGACGTCATCTGACCCCGGCGCCCCCGGAACACGAAGAAGTCCCCCTGATCTGCGTTTCCGCTGATCAGGGGGACTTCTTTACCACGTGGCGGCGCCAGGATTCGAACCTGGGTAGGCTAAGCCGACGGATTTACAGTCCGTTCCCATTGGCCACTCGGGCACACCGCCATGGGAGGAAGCCTTTGATTTCCGCCTTGCGGCGGTGCTCTCTGGCAACGACGTAAACGATACCCGATGGACAGGGGTGCTTCGCCACCCGATTCCGCCGCCCGGCCGGTGACGTGCTCCGCAGGGGGTCCGCGGGTGCGTGCGGGTGGCGGATCGGACACCGACGCCCGGGCTGTCCGGTCCGATCCGGGAGACAGGGCCTAGGCTTGACGGCGCGGCCGGGGAACGTCCGGCGCGTGCCCCTGTGGGCCATCACAGCCGACTTCAAGGAGCCACAGCACATGGCCGACTCCAGTTTCGACATCGTCTCGAAGGTCGAGCGGCAGGAGGTCGACAACGCCCTCAACCAGACCGGCAAGGAACTCTCGCAGCGCTACGACTTCAAGGGCACCGGCGCCACGATCGCCTGGTCCGGCGAGAAGATCGTCATGGAGGCGAACTCCGAGGACCGCGTCAAGGCCGTCCTCGACGTGTTCGAGACCAAGCTGGTCAAGCGGGGCATCTCGCTCAAGGCGCTCGACGCCGGCGAGCCGCAGCTGTCCGGCAAGGAGTACAAGATCTTCGCCACGATCGAGGAAGGCATCTCCCAGGAGAACGCCAAGAAGGTCGCGAAGATCATCCGGGACGAGGGCCCCAAGGCCGTCAAGGCCCAGGTCCAGGGCGAGGAGCTGCGCGTCACCTCGAAGAGCCGCGACGACCTCCAGGAAGTCCAGGCCCTGCTCAAGGGCAAGGACCTGGACTTCGCGATCCAGTTCGTGAACTACCGCTGACCCACGGGCAACCGGGTACGGCCGCCGAGGGCGCAATGGGGATCCTCCCGTTGCGCCCTCGGCCGTTCGGGCGGGCGTTCGGGGGGCGGCGCCCGGTGGGGGCGGCGCTCGGCGGGGTGTGCGCGGGGCGCGTGCGGCGCGCGGGCCCCGGGGGGCTTCGGTGCGGACTGGGCCCGGCGGGATGCGCCCCACCAGGCTGGGCGCCATCCATACACCGCGTGGGCAGGGGGACCCGAATGCCAGGGGACGGCACTTTCCGTCAGGACGTGGGAGCGTCCGTCGTGGTGGCGCTGGTGGCGCTGCCGCTGTGCGTAGGAGTGGCGGTGGCCTCCGGGGTGCCCGCCGAGCTGGGGATCGTCACCGGGGTGGTGGGCGGGCTGGTCACCGGCTGGTTCCGCGGGAGTTCGCTCCAGGTCAGCGGTCCGGCGGCGGGGCTCACCGTGCTGGTCTTCGAGGCGGTGCGGACGTACGGCGTGGCCGCGCTCGGGGTGCTGGTCCTCGCCGCCGGGCTGCTCCAGCTGGCGATGGGGGCGCTGCGCCTGGGGCGGTGGTTCCGGGCGATCTCGGTGGCCGTCGTCCAGGGGATGCTCGCCGGGATCGGGCTGGTGCTGATCGCCGGGCAGTTGTACGCCGTGGCCGGGGTGGACGCGCCCGCGCGGACGCTGGCGAAGTTCGCGGGGCTCGCGCGGCTGCTGGCGGAGGCCGACTGGGCCGCCATCGCGCTCGGGGTGGCCACCGTGCTGGTGATGGTGGGCTGGCGGCGGCTGCCGGCGCAGGTCCGGGTGGTGCCGGGAGCCCTCGTCGCGGTCGCGGCGGCGACCGGGGCCACCGCGGCGCTGCGGCTGCCGGTGGCCACGGTGGAGGTCACGGGGGTGCTGGACGCCGTATCGACGCCGGGCTGGGGGCAGTTCGCCGTACTGGGCTCCGCGGGCGCCCTGGGGACGGTGGCGGCCTTCGCGCTGATCGCCTCCGCCGAAACCCTCTTCAGCGCGGCCGCCGTGGACCGGATGCACCACGGGCCGCGCACCGACTACGACCGCGAACTCATCGCCCAGGGCGCCGGCAACACGGTCTGCGGGCTGCTCGGCGCGCTCCCGATGACCGCCGTGATCGTGCGCAGCGCCGCCAACGTCGAGGCGGGGGCGCGCACCCGGGCCTCGCGGGTGCTGCACGGGGCGTGGCTGCTGCTCTTCGCCGTGCTGCTGCCGCACGCGCTGGCCGTCGTACCGCTGGCCGCGCTGGCCGGCGTACTGCTGCACGCGGGGTGGAAGCTGCTGCCGGTGCGCGGGGTGGCGGCGCTGTGGCGCTCGCACCGCGGGGAGGCGGTGGTGCTGCTGGCGACGGCGGGGGCGATCGTGGCGACCAACCTCTTCGAGGGGGTGCTGGTGGGGCTGGTCCTCGCGGTCGCCAAGGCGGCCTGGGAGACCTCCAGCGTGCACGTGGAGGAGGTGTGGGAGGGGGACGTGCTGTGCCTGCGGGTGGCGGGCAACGCCAGCTTCCTGCGGCTGCCGCGGCTGCTCGACGTGCTCGACGCGCTGCCCGGCGACCGGGCCGTGCGCTTCGACCTGAGCGGGCTGCGCCACCTCGACCACGCGTGTCTGACCGCGCTGGACGGGTGGCAGGCGCAGCGGGCGAAGCGCGTCGCTTCGGCTCCTGGTCACGGGGGCGTCACCGGGCTCGGTTAGTGTCCCGGCCGTGACGAGCACAGAGGGTGGAACGAACGGCGGGTCGGCGGGCGCGGCGACCGGCGGGCTCAAGCGCGGTCTCGGGGTGGGTGACGCGGTCGTCGTCGGCCTGGGCGCGATGGTCGGGGCGGGCATCTTCGCCGCGTTGGCCCCGGCGGCCCGGGCGGCGGGCGGCGCCCTGCTCACCGCGCTCGCCGTGGCCGCCGTGGTGGCCTCCTGCAACGCCTGGTCCTCGGCCCGGCTGGCCGCCCGCCATCCGGCGTCCGGGGGGACGTACGTGTACGGGCGCGAGCGGCTCGGGCCGTTCTGGGGGTACCTGGCGGGGTGGGCCTTCGTCATCGGCAAGACCGCCTCGTGCGCGGCGATGGCGCTGACGGTGGGCGCGTACCTGTGGCCCGGGCGGGAGCACGTGGTGGCCGTGGTCGCCGTGGTGGCGCTGGCCGCCGCGGGGTACGGCGGCGTGCAGAAGTCGGCCCGGATCGCCCGGGTGATCGTGGCGGTCGTACTGGCGGTGCTCGCCGGGGTCGTGGCGGCCTGCCTGACCTCCGGCGCGGCCGACGTCGCCGGGGCGTTCGGGCGGGGCGGGTCGGGTCCTGACGGCTCCGGGGGCGTGCGGGGGGTGCTGGGGGCGGCCGGGCTGCTGTTCTTCGCCTTCGCCGGTTACGCCCGGATCACCACGCTGGGCGAGGAGGTCCGCGATCCGCGGCGGACCATCCCGCGCGCCGTGCCGCTGGCGCTGGGCATCGCGCTGGCGGTCTACGCGGCGGTGGCGGTGGCCGTGCTGTCGGTGCTGGGGGTCGAGGGGCTGGCCGGGTCGGCGGCGCCGCTGTCCGACGCGGTCCGGGCCGCGGGGTGGAGCGGGCTGACGCCCGTGGTGCGGGCCGGGGCGGTACTGGCGGCCCTGGGCTCGCTGCTGGCGCTGGTGCTGGGGGTGTCGCGGACCGCGCTGGCGATGGCCCGGGACGGTCACCTGCCGCGCGCGCTGGCGGCCGTGCACCCTCGCCACGGGACGCCGCACCGGGCGGAGGCCGCGGTGGGGGCGGTGGTCGCGGTGCTGGCCGCGACCGTGGACCTGCGGGGGGCGATCGGCTTCTCGTCCTTCGGGGTGCTCGTGTACTACGCGATCGCCAACGCCTCGGCGTGGACGCTCGGCGGAAGTGAGGGGCCCGGCGCGGGCGGTCGCGGGGTGGACCGCGGTGGGCGGGTGGTGGCGGCCGCGGGGCTGGCCGGGTGCGTGGCGCTGGCCTGCGCGCTGCCGCCGGCCTCGGTGGTGGCGGGCGCGGGGGTGCTGGCGCTGGGCGCGCTGCTGTACGGCGTCGGCGTACGACGACGGCCCGGACCCCCTGCGGGATCCGGGCCGGCGAGGTAGCCGCGCGGGAGGGGACGGTCCGATCAGACGCCCGCGTTCTCCCGGCCCTTGGCACCGGAACCCTTGGCGGGGGCGGTGTCGGAGTCGTAGCCGATGAAGAACGTGGGACGGCGCTGCACGGCGGTGTAGATGCGCCCGATGTACTCGCCGAGCAGTCCGACGCATATCAACTGGACGCCGCCGAGGAAGAGCATCGCCACGAAGAGCGAGGTCCAGCCCGGGACGGTGTGCCCGATGAGCCAGATGACGAAGGTCACGGCCATCAGCACGAAGCAGGAGAAGAAGCTGAAGACGCCGAGCCAGGTCGCCAGCCGCAGCGGGGCGGCGGAGAAGTTGGTGATGCTGTCGACCGCGAGCCGGATCATCTTGCTCAGCGGGTACTTGGTCTCGCCCGCCACGCGCTCGTCGCGGTGGTAGGTGACCTCGCCGCTGGGGAAGCCGAGCCACGGCACGAGCAGGCGGTACACCTGGTGCTGGTCCGGCAGCGCCTTGAGCGCTTCGACGGCCTCGCGGCTGAGCAGGCGGAAGTCGCCGGCCTGCGAGGGGACCTGCTTGCCGACGATGCGGCGCATCAGCCAGTAGTAGAGGCCCGCGGTGCGGCGCTTGAAGCCGGTGTCGGTGCTGCGGTCGCTGCGGACGCCGTAGACGATGTCGAGGCCCTCGGCGACGGCCAGGTCGAGCATCTCCGGGATCTTCTCCGGCGGGTCCTGGAGGTCGGCGTCGATGCTCGCGACGTACGCGCCCTTGGAGCTGTGCAGACCGGCGGTCAGCGCGGCCTGGTGGCCGGAGTTGCCGCGCAGCTTGACGATGCGCAGCTCGGGCCAGGTCTGCCGGAACTCCTCCAGCAGCTCGGCGGTGCGGTCGGCACTGCCGTCGTCGACGGCGACGACCTCGTAGCTGACACCCGTACCGTCGAGGGCGGGCCGCAGGCGTTCCACCAGCGCGGGGAGGGCTTCCTCCTCGTTGTACATCGGAACGACAACCGACAGGGTCGTCGTGGACGACGCTTCCGACATGGGTAATCCTGCCCGTGGTGTGACCTGATGGTGCCTGGGTATCAACAGCGAATCATAGTACAAAGGGGCACCTTGCCCTCTCCTGCCCCGAAGCGGGCCGCCCCGTGAGGCAGGCGGCGACGACGAGCCGGCTGATAGCCTTTCGTTAGCCTGACAGCTTTCATGCGCCCCTGGGTCCTTTGCGATGCCATGGCTGGTACGCAGCTCCGCGGCAGCCCAGTGCGGCGACCTGCCCTCCGCCCACGCTCTTGTCACTGCCGCGCGCTTGGCGGCTGTACGTGTGACGCCCCTGCCGGCCGGCGGGATGTTCATGACAGGCATCCAGTCGGCGAGACAACAGGAGCAGAGCGTCTGATGGGCACGATTCACAGCAGCCCCCCCATACCCGGGACCGGGCCCGGTTCCGGTGCGACGACCGGTGAGGGTCCCCATGCGGGGCCCGGGCAGGACTCCGGCACCGCGGCCGGACCCCGGACGCTGCTCCTGCGGTCCCTGCCCGCCCTCGCCGCCGTAGCCGTGTTCGTCGCGGCCCTGCTCGCCTCGGACACCTCGGTCGGCGACATCGGCAGGTACGCCTTCTACGTCCTGTGGGGCGTGCTGCTCCCCGGCACCCTGGTCTACCGCTCGCTGCGGCGCCGCCCCCACACCCTGGTCGAGGACCTCGCCTTCGGCGCCGTCACCGGTCTTGCCCTCGAACTGGCCGCCTGGGCCGTTTTCATGGCCCTCGGACTCCAGTCCGCGGTGACCCTGTGGCCGCTGGCGGTCGTGATCCCCTTCGCCCTCGTGCCCCGGTTGCGACGGCACTGGCGGGTACGCGGCTACACGCCGGTGCCGATGGGGTGGTCCTGGTCGATCGCGGCCATGGTCGCCGCCACCACCGGCTACCTCTACCGGGCCTACATGGACCGCAACCCGGTCCTTCCGCTCACCGACCAGACCCGGCAGTTCGTCGACATCTCCTACCAGATGTCCCTGGCGGGCAACGCGAAGCACAACTTCCCGCTGACGCTCCCCCAGGTCTCCGGCGAGCCGCTCGAGTACCACTGGTTCGCCTTCGTCCACGAGGCCATGACCAGCATGGTCGGCCACATCGACCTGCCGGTCGTCCAGCTGCGGCTGATGATCCCCGCGCTCGTCGCCCTCACCGTCGTCATCACCGCGGTCGTCGCCTGGCGCCTGTCCGGCAAGGCCTGGGCCGGCCCGGTCGCCGCCCTGCTGATCTTCCTCGTCGGCGAGTTCAACGGGGGCCCGGCCTGGACCCCGTTCGGTTCGCCCCAGACCACGCTGATGGTGTGGGCGAGCATCTCGATGACCTACAGCATCCCGCTGCTGCTGGCACTGATCGGCGCGGTCGGCGAAGGACTGCGCGAGCGGTCGGCGGACGATCCCGTGCCCGCCCTGGGCCGTACCGCCGTCGTCACGCTCGTCGCGCTGTTCGCCGTGGCTTCCTGCGCCGCGAAGGCCACGTCCGTACCGGTGACGCTGGCCGGACTCGCGCTGGCCGGGTTGGTGGTTCTCGTCCGGACGCGCCGGATCCCCTGGCTGATCGTCGTCATGGGCGGTGCGGTGGGCGCGGCCCAGCTGTTCTCCACCGCAGTGATCTTCAACTTCAAGAGCTACGGCCTGGAAGTCGCCCCGCTGTCCAACATCCAGGCGCTGTGGGCCGACCCGATGGACCTCCGGTCCGGGCTCGGTCAGTTCGTGCTGGTCGCCCTGGTGTGGTTCGCCTTCCTCCTCAACACCCAGCTGCGGCTGGCGGGCGCGCTGCCGCTGCTGTGGCGGGGGAAGCTGAAGCTCGACTCCGTCCAGTGGTTCCTGCTCGGCGGCACGATCGCCGGGCCGGCCGTCTACTTGCTCCTCAACGGCTGGAACTCCAGCTACTTCACCCACGCCGGACTCACCTTCGGGGTGCTCCTGTCCGGTTGGGGCTACGCCGAGGCCTTCGAGCGGGCGAAGCTGTCCGCACGCGGCCGCTGGGCCCTGGCCGCCGCGTCGGCGCTCTTCACCCTCGCCCTCGTCTGGGTGTTCGTCGTCCACGGAACCGGCTGGGAGCACCGGGTCACGCACGCGCTCTCGACCCGGCACCCGGGCACGGACTCGCTCCTGGGCGCCTTCGCCACCTCGGCCTCCGGGATGGGGCCCGCGGCCGCGCTGGCGCCGATGGTCGCCGCAGGGCTCGTACTGGTCCTCCTCGCGGCCGTCGGCGCTCTCCTGTGGTGGCTGGCGGCCCGCCGCTTCTCGTTCCTGCGGCAGCGCGGCACGGTCGTCCTGCTGAGCGCCGCGCTGCTGGCGGGTGCGCCGACGCTGGTCTGGGACCTGCGGACGCCGAAGTGGGACGCCACCGTCTGGGGATCCTTCCCGCTCCCCGCCGGAAAGATCGAGGCGGCCCGCTGGCTGCGCGCGCACAGCGACCCCTCCGACGTCGTCGCGACCAATGAGCACTGCTGGTCGCCGGACGACTTCAAGGACCCCAAGGCCTCCTGCACGGACTACCGGACCTTCGCCGTCAGCGGTTACTCGGAGCGGTCGGTGCTGGTCGAGGGCTGGGCCTTCGCACCACGGGTCATGGCGGCGGGCACCCCCGAATTCTGGGACCAGGACCTGCTCAAGAAGAACGACGCCGCCTTCTACACACCCACGCCCGCCCTGCTGAACGAGCTGCGCGACCGGCACGGTGTGCGGTTCCTCTTCGTCAACCGCAAGGCGGGAGCCGAGTCGGGCGGCCTGGCGAAGCTGGCCGACCGGGTCTTCGACAACGACCGGATCGCGATCTACAAGATTCGTTGATGTGTTGAGCCGTTCCCCCTCCACGGGCGAACGAAAGGGCCGGCCCACCGCTGTGGCGGTGGGCCGGCCCTTTTCGGTATGGGGGCGGGTGGGGTGGGCTCAGCGCGAGGCGAAGGGGGCGTCGGTCGGGACGATCTCGCGGCCTAGCGGGAGCAGGGCGAGCGGGACCATCTTGAAGTTCGCGATGCCGAACGGGATGCCGATGATCGTGATGCACAGCGCGAGGCCGGTGACGATGTGGCTCAGCGCGAGCCACCAGCCCGCGAGGACCAGCCACAGGACGTTGCCGATGCAGGACGGGGCGCCCGCGTCCCGACGCTCGACCGTGGTGTACCCGAAGGGCCACAGGGCGTAGATCGCGATCCGGAAGGCGGCTATGCCGAAGGGGATGCCGATGATCGTGATGCAGAGGATCAGACCCGCCAGGGCGTAGCCCATGCAGAGCCAGAAGCCGCTCAGCACGAGCCAGATGATGTTCAGGATGGTTTTCACTGCTGACGGCCTGCCATCTGTTCGAGCCGGGCGATGCGCTCGGCCATCGGGGGGTGGGTCGAGAACATCTTCGACATTCCTTCGCCCGGGCGGAAGGGGTTCGCGATCATCATGTGGCTCGCGGTCTCCAGCCGGGGCTCGGGGGGCAGCGGCAGCTGCTTGGTCCCCGCGTCGAGCTTGCGCAGGGCGCTCGCGAGGGCCAGCGGATCACCGGTGAGCTGGGCCCCGGAGGCGTCCGCCTCGTACTCGCGGGAGCGGCTGATGGCCAGCTGGATCACGGACGCGGCGACCGGGCCGAGGATCATGATCAGCAACATGCCGATCAGGCCCGGGCCCTCGTTGTCGTTGGACCGGCCGACCGGGATCAGCCAGGCGAAGTTCACCAGGAACATGATCACGGAGGCGAGGGCTCCGGCGACCGAGGAGATCAGGATGTCCCGGTTGTAGACGTGACTCAGCTCGTGGCCGATGACCCCGCGCAGCTCGCGCTCGTCGAGGATGCGCAGGATGCCCTCGGTGCAGCACACGGCGGCGTTGCGCGGGTTGCGGCCGGTGGCGAAGGCGTTGGGGGCCTCGGTCGGGGAGATGTAGAGGCGGGGCATGGGCTGGCGCGCGGAGGTCGAGAGCTCGCGCACCATCCGGTAGAGCTCGGGCGCCTCGAACTCGCTGACGGGGCGGGCGCGCATCGCGCGTAGAGCCAGCTTGTCGCTGTTCCAGTACGCGTACGCGTTGGTCCCGAGGGCGACGACGACGGCCACGACGAGGCCGGTCCGGCCGAAGAAACTACCGATGACGATGATGAGTGCCGACAGCCCGCCGAGGAGTACGGCGGTCTTCAGCCCGTTGTGCCGGCGGTGCACGGTACGCCCTCCAAGTGGTGCGGCAGGGGACCCGTCCAGGATCGGTGGATCGATGGATCTGTGAGCTGTGGATCTGTGAGTCGTGGATCTTTTGGATCGGCGGATCCGAGGGTCTCCGGTCCAGTGGACCCTTCCTCCCTGGTCAACGCCAGGCGGGCGCGACGGGTTCCCGCCGCGGCCCCGGGCGGGGGCGGGGGCGGGCCGGGCGGCGGGCGGGGGCGGGACGCCGGGCGGGCGTTACTCCGTACGGGTTACTGCGGGAACAGTGCGGTGGATGCGAAACGTAGTACCAGCTGAGGGGCGCCCGACAACACAAGAGCGACAGCAGCGGTGAGGGCGATGGCCGCGACGACGGGCAGCGGGGCCTTGGGGCGGGATGTCGCCGGGGTCGCCGGGGCCGGCGCGGAGTCCGCGTCCGGGGAGCGGAAGAGCAGCGCCGTCCACTGGAGGTAGTAGTAGAGCGCCACGACGACGTTCACCGCCATGACGACCGCGAGCCAGCCCAGCCCGGCGTCCACGGCCGAGCGGAAGACGGTGACCTTGGCGAAGAGGCCGATGATGCCCGGGGGCAGGCCCGCCAGGCACAGCAGGAAGAAGGCCAGCGACAGGGCGGCGAAGGGCCGCGTCGCGTAGAGGCCGCGGTAGTCGCTGATCCGGCCCAGCGGGCTCGTACGGGCCACCAGGGCGGCCACGGCGAAGGCGCCCAGGTTCACGGCGGCGTACATCAGGGCGTAGGCGACGGTGGAGCCGATCTGCTCCCGGCCCGCGTGTGCCGCGGCCGCGATGGGGACCAGCAGGTAGCCGGCCTGGCCGACCGAGGACCAGGCCAGCAGGCGGACGGCGCTGTGCGCGCGGTCCTTGGCCTGGCGCAGCGCGGCGGCGTTGCCCAGGGTCATGGTGAGCGCGGCCAGCACCGCCAGGGCCGGGCCCCAGACGTCGGAGTACGCCGGGAAGGCGATCACGGTGACGAGGATGAGGCCGGTGAAGCCGACCGCCTTGCCGATGACCGAGAGGTAGGCGGCGATGGGCAGCGGGGCGCCGACATAGGTGTCGGGCACCCAGAAGTGGAAGGGCACGGCGGCCGTCTTGAAGGCGAAGCCGACGAGGGTGAGCGCGACGCCCGCCATCGCCAGGGTGTCGAGTTGGCCGGGGACGTGCTGGAGGCCGTCGGCGACCCGGTTCAGGTGCAGGCTGCCCGTGGCGGCGTAGACGAAGCTGACGCCGAGCAGGGAGACGGCGGTGGCCGTCACCGAGGACAGGAAGAACTTGAGGGCGGCCTCGGAGGAGAGCCGGTCGCCCCGGCGCATGCCGACCAGCGCGAAGGCGGGCAGCGAGGCGACTTCCAGGGCGATGATCAGGGTCGCCAGGTCACGGGCCGCGGGCAACAGGGCCGCGCCCGCGGCGGAGGAGAGCAGCAGGAACCAGAACTCCCCGGCGGGCAGCCGGCCCTCCTCGACGGCCGTGACCGACAGCAGGGCGGTGACCAGGGCGCCGCCGAGCACCAGGAACTGCACGACCAGCGTGAAGTGGTCGGCGGTGTAGCTGCAGGCGCCCGCGTCGCCGACGAGGCAGAAGGTGGACCGGTCCCCGGCGCGCAGCGGCAGCAGGGCGAGGGTGGCGACGGCCAGGCCGGCGACGGCGCTCCAGCCCAGGAGCGACTTCTTCCGCTCGGGCACGAAGAGGTCGGCGACCAGGATGACGAGCCCGACGGCGGCCGCGATGACCACCGGCGCGATCGCGAGCCAGTCGACGGACTGGACCACACTGGGCGCGCCCGGCTGCGGGGCGGCGGCCGCGGTGGCCACGGTGGCCGCGTACAGGGCCGTCATGAGTTGCCTCCTGCGAGGAGCTTCTGGACGGCCGGGTCGGTGAGGCCGAGGAGGACTGCGGGCCACAGGCCGGCAAGGACGGTGAGGGCGGCGAGCGGGGTCCAGGCCGCGAACTCGTAGCGCTGGATGTCGGCCACGGCGAGCGGGGCCTGGTCCGCGGGGCGGGCCAGCGGGTCGCCCATGCAGATGCGCCGTACGACGACCAGCATGTAGGCGGCGGTGAGCAGGGTGCCGAAGGCGCCGATCGCCATGAAGGTGAGGAAGGCGGGCCGGGACAGCCCCGCGGCCGGGTCGAAGGCTCCGAACAGGGTCAGCATCTCGCCCCAGAACCCGGCGAGGCCGGGCAGCCCGAGGGAGGCCACGGCGGCGAAGGCCAGGAGCGCGCCGAAGCGGGGGGCGCGGCCGTAGAGGGCCGCGCCGGTGGCTCCGGCGAGGGTGTCGAGGTCGCTCGTGCCGTAGCGGTCCTTGAGCGCGCCGACGAGGAAGAAGAGGAGGCCGGTGATCAGGCCGTGGGCGATGTTCGCGAAGAGCGCGCCGTTGACCCCCGTCGGCGTCATCGTCGCGATGCCGAGGAGCACGAAGCCCATGTGGCCGACCGAGGAGTAGGCGATCAGGCGCTTGAGGTCGCCCTTGGCGCCCTTGCGGGCCAGCGCGAGGCAGGCCAGCGATCCGTAGACGATGCCGATGACGGCGAAGGCGGCCAGGTAGGGCGCGAAGGTGTGCATGCCGTCGGGGGCGACGGGCAACAGGATCCGGACGAACCCGTAGGTGCCCATCTTCAGCATGACGCCGGCCAGCAGCACGGAGCCGACGGTCGGGGCGGCCGTGTGGGCGTCCGGGAGCCAGCTGTGCAGCGGCCACATCGGGGTCTTCACGGCGAGCCCGATGCCGATCGTGAGGACGGCGATCAGCTGGGTGGTGTGGGAGAGCCCGCGGCCGTTGTCGGAGGCCAGCGCCACCATGTCGAAGGTGCCGCTGTCGAGCCCGATCAGCAGCAGTCCGAGGAGCATGACCACGGAGCCGAGCAGCGTGTAGAGGATGAACTTCCAGGCGGCGGCCTGCCGCTGCGCCCCGCCCCAGCGGGCGATGAGGAAGTACATCGGGATGAGGACCATCTCGAAGGCGAGGAAGAACAGCAGCAGGTCCAGGACGGCGAAGGTGGCGAGGGTGCCGGACTCCAGGACGAGCAGCAGCGCGACGAAGGCCTTCGGCGAGGGGCCCGCGGGGAGCTTGAAGTAGCTGTAGAGCGCGCAGAGGAAGAACAGCAGCGCGGTCATCAGGAGGAGGGGGAGCGAGATGCCGTCGATGCCGAGGTGGATCCGGACGTTCAGGGCCTGGATCCAGCTGATGTCCGTCGTCGCCTGGAAGCGCGACGGGGCGTCGTGGTCGAAGCCCAGGGTGAGGGCGATCGCCGCGGCGAGGATCACGCCGGTCACGGTCACGCCGTGGCGCAGCACGGCCTGTTCGGGGCCGCGCCCCCTGAGACCGGGCGGGGCCGGGAGCAGCGCCGCCACGGCACCGAGGAGCGGTGCGGCCACGATGAACGCCAGAAGGAACTGCATCACGGATGCGCTGATATCAATCACGGCTGACTCACGGCTCACGATCCGGCGTTGACGTTGGCGAGGACGGCGGTGGCGAGCGCCAGGACCACGGCGCCGGCGAGCAGGGCGCTCAGGTAGCTCTGCACGTTGCCGGTCTGGGCGCGGCGTACGAGGGTGCCGAGCAGCCGGGGGGCACTGCCCGCGCCCCGGACGTAGGTGTCGACGACCTCGCGGTCCAGGAAGCGGACGAGGCTCGCGGCGCCCCGGACGGGGCGGACGAACAGCGCTTCGTAGACGGCGTCCAGGTGGAAGCCGGCGGCCGCGTGGCGGTGCAGGGGGCCCAGGAGCGCCTTGCCGGGATCGGCGGCGGGTGCGCCGGCCGGTGCGAGGGAGCGGCCGCGCTGCCACAGGCCGTAGGTGAGCAGCGCGCCGATGACCGCCGCGCCCGTACCGAGGACCACGGTGAGCAGGGTCGGCTTCAACTCCCCGCCGTCGAACCAGTCGGGGAGCGCCCACGCGGCCAGGCCGAAGGCGAGCGAGGGGAGGGCGAGCAGCCACAGCACGCCGGTCATGCCGAGCGGGTCCTTGTGGTGCTCGGGGGCGGCTTCGCCCCGGCCGCGGAAGGCCAGCAGCCAGAGCCGCGTGGCGTAGGCGGCGGTGAGCAGGGCCGTCAGCACGCCCGCGACCAGGACCAGCCAGCCGGCCGTCGTCGGGGCGGCGGCGGCGTGCCCGGCGGCCGCCTCCTCGGCGGCGACCAGCACGGTCTCCTTCGAGAAGAACCCGGCGAAGGGCGGCACGGCGGCGAGCGCCAGCAGCGCGATCGTCATCGTCCAGAAGGCGTCCGGGATGCGCTGGGCCAGGCCGTCCATCCGGGCCATGGCGGCCAGGGAGTTCGTACCGGCGGCGTGGATGATCACGCCCGCGCCCAGGAACAGCAGCGCCTTGAAGGCGCCGTGCGACAGGAGGTGGAAGACGGCGGCCCCGCGGTCGCCGACGGCCAGGGCCCCGGTCATGTAGCCGAGCTGGCCGATCGTGGAGTAGGCGAGGACCCGTTTGATGTCGTCCTGCGCGAGGGCGGCCAGCGCGGAGCCGACCATCGTCACGGCCGCCATCACGGCCATGACCACCATCGCGGCCCGGGAGGCCGTGAAGACGGGCAGCAGGCGCGCGATGAAGTAGATGCCGGCGGCGACCATGGTCGCCGCGTGGATCAGCGCGGAGACGGGGGTGGGACCGGCCATCGCGTCGGGCAGCCAGGTGTGCAGCGGGAACTGCGCGGACTTGCCCGCGACTCCGGCGAGCAGGAGCAGCGCGATCAGGGTCGGGTGGTCGAGCCCGCCCGCCGTGACGGCCCCGAGGATCTTGGTGATCCGGAAGGAACCTGCGTCGGCGGCGAGCGCGAACAGGCCGATCAGGAAGGGCACGTCACCGAGCTTGGTGACGAGGAAGGCCTTGAGGGAGGCGGCCCGGGCGGCCTCGGTCTCCCAGTAGTGGCCGACCAGGAAGTACGAGCAGATGCCCATGATCTCCCAGCCCACCAGCAGCACCATCAGGTCGCCGGAGTAGACGACGAGCAGCATGGCGGAGGTGAACAGCGAGACCAGACCGGCGTAGGAGGGGTAGCGCGGGTCCTCGCGCAGGTACGCCGTCGAGAAGATCTGCACGCAGGTGGCGACGACACCGACGAGGACGGCCGCCAGGACGGCGAAGCCGTCCAGGTGGAGCGCCAGTTCGATCGGCACGGAGCCGGTCGGCGTCAGCTCCGTCGCGGCGTCGATGGCCTGCCCGCCGCCGTGCCGGACGGCGACGAGGACGGCCAGTACGGCGGCGGCCAGCGTCGGCAGGACGGCGAGCGGGCGGACGAATCCGGGCGCCTTGCGGCCGAGGAGCAGTCCGGCCAGCGCGCCCAGGAAGGGCAGCAGCGGGACGAGGACGGCGAGGGTCGTGGTGCTCACGCGGTGACCTCGCTCTGGCTGTTCGGGGCGCCGGGTGCGGTCCGGGCGTCGTGGGCGGCCGTCGGCTCCGCGGTGTCGCGCAGCCGGTCGACGTCCGCGGTGCCGCGGTTGCGGTAGACCATCAGCACGATGGCCAGGCCGATGCCGATCTCGGCGGCGGCGACGGCGATGGTGAAGAGGGTGAGCGCCTGCCCGGCGTGCAGGCTGTCGCGCAGCCAGACGTCGAAGGCGACCAGGTTGAGGTTGACCGCGTTGAGCATCAGCTCGACGGACATCAGGACCAGGATGGCGTTGCGCCGGGCCAGCACTCCGTACAGGCCGGTGCAGAAGAGGAGCGCCGCCAGTACGGCGGGATAGGCGAGGTGCATCAGCGCTGCCGCTCCTTGTCTTCGGTGCCGCCGGCCGGTCCGGACGCCCGGTCCGCGGCAGGGTCCGCGGCCGGGTCGGACTTCCGGGAGAGCACGATCGCGCCGACCAGGGCGGCCAGCAGCAGGACCGACAGCGCCTCGAAGGGCAGCACCCAGTGCTGGAAGAGGAAGCCGCCCGTCACCGCGGTGGAGCCCTGGGCCGGGCCGTCGAGGTCGATCCAGGTGGTGCGGAAGGCGTCGACGACGACCCACACGAGGCACGCGGCGGCGGCCACGGCGACCCCGAGCGCGACCCAGCGGTTGCCGGAGTCGGCGTCCGGGGAACGGCCGATGGGCGCCTTGGTGAGCATCAGCCCGAAGAGCAGGAGGACGACGACGGAACCGACGTAGATCAGGACCTGGACCCAGGCGATGAACTCGGCGGTGAGCAGCAGGTACTCCACGGCGATCCCGCCGAGGGCGACGACCAGCCAGAGGGCGGCGTGCACGAGCTGCTTGGTCGTGACCGTGATGAGGGCCGCGCCGAGGGTGGCGAGGCCGACCAGGACGAAGGCGATCTCGACGCCGGTCGGGGAGAGGAATCCGGGTCCTGCCGCGGTGGTGGCGGCCAGGGTGGCGGCGGGGCTCACGCGTCTGTCTCCGGGGTGGTCTCGGGCGGCGTCGCGGCGGCGGCGGCCGCTGCCGCCGCGGCCGCCTCGGCCTTCTCGACGGCCTTGCGGGCGGCCGCGATCTCCTTGGGCTCCTCGGCCGCGGGGTCGAGCGCGGGCGGGGCCGGGACGGTCCACATCCACTCGCGCAGCTTGTCGCGCTCGTGGGTGAGTTCGTGGATGTCCGTTTCCGCGTACTCGAACTCCGGCGACCAGAAGAGGGCGTCGAAGGGGCACACCTCGATGCAGATGCCGCAGTACATGCAGAGCGAGAAGTCGATCGCGAAGCGGTCGAGGACGTTGCGGCTGCGCTCGCGTCCGCCGGGGGCGGCCGCGGGGACCGTCTCCTTGTGCGAGTCGATGTAGATGCACCAGTCGGGGCACTCGCGGGCGCACAGCATGCAGACGGTGCAGTTCTCCTCGAAGAGCCCGATGACCCCGCGCGAGCGCGGCGGCAGTGCGGGCTGGACCTCGGGGTACTGGGCCGTGTGCGAGCGCTTGACCATCGTGCGCAGCGTGACGGCGAGGCCCTTGGCGAGGCCGGATCCGGGGACGGGAGGCATTACTGGATCGCCACCTTCACGATGCCGGTGAGCGCGATCTGGGCGAGCGCGAGCGGGATGAGTACGGTCCAGGCGAGCTTCTGGAGCTGGTCCTCGCGCAGCCGTGGGTAGGTCACGCGCAGCCAGATCACGACGAAGGCGAGGACGGCGACCTTGAGCAGGGTCCAGACCCAGCCGAGGTCGTCACCGCCGAAGGGGCCGTGCCAGCCGCCGAGGAAGAGGACGGTGGTCAGTCCGCACAGGACGACGATGCCCGCGTACTCGGAGAGGAGGAAGAGGGCGAAGCGCAGTCCGGTGTACTCCGTGTACGCGCCGAAGATGATCTCGGAGTCGGCGACGGGCATGTCGAACGGCGGCCGTTGGAGTTCGGCGAGGCCGGCGGTGAAGAAGACCACGGCGCCGACGATCTGCCAGGGCAGCCACCACCACTCGAAGGCGCCGACGATCCCGGTGAGGGACACGGTTCCGGCGGCCATCGCGACGGAGGCGGCGGCGAGCAGCATCGGCAGCTCGTAGGCGAGCAGCTGGGCGGCCGTGCGCAGGCCGCCGAGCAGCGAGAACTTGTTGGCGGAGGCCCAGCCGGCCATGAGGCTGCCGAGCACGCCGATGCCCATGACCGCGAGCGCGAAGAAGACCCCCGCGTCGATGACCTGGCCGACCGCGCCGTCGCCCGGGCCGATGGGGATGGCGAGGAGGACGAGGAGGTAGGGCAGCAGCGCGACGGCGGGCGCGAGCTGGAAGATCCGCCGGTCGGCGTTGGCCGGGACGATGTCCTCCTTCTGCGCGAACTTCACGCCGTCGGCGACGAGCTGGGCCCAGCCGTGGAAGCCGCCCGCGTACATGGGGCCGAGGCGGCCCTGCATGTGGGCCATCACCTTGTGCTCGGCCTGCCCGACGACGAGGGGCAGGACCAGGAAGCAGACGAAGACGACGATCAGTCGCAGGGCGACGTCGAGGACGTCGTTCACGCGGGACCTCCTGCGGAGGGCTCAGTGGGATCCGGGGCCGGGGTCGGCGCGGCCCCGGCCGACTCCGCCCGGCCGGATTCGCCTCCGGCGGGGGCGGCGGGGCCCGGCTCGGGTGCGGCCGGCGTCGGGGCCGGTGCGGCCGGAGTCGGCTCGGCCGGAGTCGTGGCCGGAGTCGGCCCGCCCGGGGCCGTGGTCGGCGTGGCCGAAGTCGGCTCGGCCGGAGCCGGCGTGGCCGGGGAAGGCGAGGTCGGCTCGGCCGACGTCCCGGTCGGCGTCGCTGGGGGCGTGGGGGCGGGGGTGAAGGCGGGCTTGGGGTCGTGCCAGGGGGCGTCCGGGCTGCGCGGGGCGGGGGCCGGGGCGTCTGCCGGGCTCTGGCTCGTCGAGCCGTCCGACACCGAGCGGGTGCGGCGCACCGGGGGCTCGGGGGTGGACTCCGGCGGGGTCTGGCTCGTCGAGCCGTCCGACACCGAGCGGGTGCGGCGCACCGGGGGCTCGGGGGTGGACTCCGGCGGGGTCTGGCTCGCCGAGCCGTCCGAGACCGAGCGGGTGCGGCGGGGCGGGCGCGGGGGCTCGGGGGTCGTCTGGCTCGTCGAGCCGTCCGACACCGAGCGCGCTCGGCGCACCGGGGCGCCCTCGCCGGCCGCGCGGGGGGTGCGGGCCGGGCGGGTGGGGGCCGGGGGGAGCTGGCCCTTGAGGGGGCCCCACTCGTTCGGGTCCGGCACGCCCGGGGGAAGCATCTGGCGGCGCTTGGGACCGTCGGGGTCCGCGCCCTCGCCCGGTTCCTTGGCCCCGGGCCAGGCCTTGGCGACCCGCGCGGCCAGGACGAAGTCCTTGCGCAGCGGGTGGCCCTCGAAGTTCTCGGGGAGGAGCAGCGGGATCAGGTTCGGGTGGTCCGTGAAGGTCACGCCGAACATCTCGAACGTCTCGCGCTCGTGCCACGCCGCACCCGCGTACACCGCGACCGCGGACGGCAGCGAAGCCGCCGCGTGCGGGACCGTGGTGCGCAGCAGCAGGCGACGTACGCGGTGGTTCTCCAACGCCACGACGTGCGCGCAGATCCGGAAGCCGGTGCCCGGCTCGTCGACGGCGCTCAGCCAGTCGAAGTAGGTGCAGCCCAGTTTGTCGCGCGCGATCTCCAGCGCGGAGATCCAGCTGCCGACGGGCACGTCGACCGTCAGGACGTCGTAGGCGTAGGACCCGAGGGCCTCCTCGCCGAAGACCTGCGGGGCGCCCTCGGGGAGGGTCTCGTAGAGGTTCATGCGCGGCTCTCCTCCGTCGGGAGGACCGGCGGCGTGACCAGACCGCTCGTCAGCTGGGCCACGGACGGCCCCTGCGCATAGCGCTCCGCGAGCGATTCGCGGGCGATCTTCTCCTGGAGCTTGAGGATGCCCTGCAGCAGCGCCTCGGGCCGGGGCGGGCAACCGGGTACGTACACGTCGACCGGAATGATCTGGTCCACGCCCTTCGTCACGGAGTACGAGTCCCAGTACGGCCCGCCGCAGTTGGAGCAGGCACCGAAGGAGATGACGTACTTCGGCTCCGGCATCTGCTCGTACAGCCGCTTCACGGCCGGGGCCATCTTGTCCGTCACCGTGCCCGATACGATCATCAGGTCGGCCTGACGGGGGCCGGGCGCGAAGGGGATCACGCCCAGCCGGATGAAGTCGTGGCGCGCCATGGACGCGGCGATGAATTCGATCGCGCAGCAGGCCAGTCCGAAGTTGAAGACCCACAGGCTGTAGCGGCGGCCCCAGTTCAGGACCACCTTCATCGGCTCGGGTGCCAGGCGGGAGAGCACGCCCAGGCGCTTCGGTTCCGGGAGCAGCTGGGGCTCGGCCGGTGTCACGTCCATTCGAGGACGCCCTTCTTGTACGCGTAGAGCAGGCCGACGGCCAGGAAGCCCAGGAAGACGAACATCTCCACGAGCGTCGTGGCCCCGTAACCCGCGGCGGCGAACACGGTCGCCCAGGGGAAGAGGAAGATCGAGTCGACGGCGAAGATGACGTAGAGGAACGCGTAGACGTAGTAGCGGACCTGGGTGTGCGCCCAGCCCTCGCCGACGGGGTCCACGCCGCACTCGTACGTCAGCAGCTTTTCCGGGGTCGGCACGGAGGGGCGCAGCAGTCGGCCCGCGCCGAAGGCGACGGCCACGAAGAGCACGCCCAGGGCGGCGAGCAGCCCGACGACCGAATAACTCCGGAAATAGTCGGCTGCGAGCACGGTCACGGCCGTCGGTACAGCGGGTTCGGGCACGTCCGCTCCTCGCTCCCGGTCACTGTCGATGATCTGTTACGCACGGGAGTCTAGGGCCTGGCTTCACAGGGTGGGGTTATCCCCCGTTCACTCCCCCCGGTCCCCCCATGGCACCGGCGGGCCGCGCTTGACACGCTGTGGGGCATGACCGCGAACACCCGCACCACTCCAGCCGCCGACGAAGACCGCCCTCCGCCGGTCCGCCCCGCGTTCGGACGCGAGACCTGGGGGGAGGTCGCGTACCTCCTGCTGAACCTGCCGACGACGATCGTCGGATTTGTTTACACGGTGTTCATGGTGTCCATGGGCGGCGGTCTGGCGGTCACCGCGATGGGACTGCCGCTGCTCGCCTGCGGCCTGATCGGCTCGCGCGCGCTGGGGCGCACCGAACGCGCCCGGGCGCGGGCCCTGCTGGGCACGCGGGTGGAGGAACCGACCCCGATCCCCGGTCCGAAGCGCTCCGGGGGGTTCTTCCCCTGGCTGTGGTCGAGCCTCAAGGACCCGGTGGGCTGGCGGACCTCGCTGTACGGGCTGATCCGGCTGCCGTGGGGGGTGCTGACCTTCTCGATCACGCTGATCGGCCTCTTCGTGCTGTGGCCCGTGCTCCCGTACCTGACGCGCGCCATGACCCAGCTGGACCGCGCGATGGTACGGGGCCTGCTCTCGCCCGTGGACGAGCTGGAGCGGCGCATCGCCGAGCTGGAGTCGGACCGCGGGGTGGTCGTGGACACCGCGGCCGCCGACCTGCGGCGCATCGAACGGGACCTGCACGACGGCGCGCAGGCCCGACTGGTCGCGCTGGCGATGGGGCTGGGCCTGGCCAAGGAGAAGCTGCTGGAGGACCCGCATGCCGCGGCCGCGATGGTGGACGAGGCGCACGGCGAGGTGAAGATCGCCCTCCAGGAGCTGCGGGACCTCGCCCGCGGCATCCATCCGGCCGTGCTCACCGACCGCGGACTGGACGCGGCCCTGTCCTCGGTGGCCTCGCGGTGCCTGGTGCCGGTCAAGGTGGACGTCGACCTCGCCGAGCGCCCGGCGGAGGCGATCGAGGGGATCGCGTACTTCACGGTCTCCGAGCTGCTCCAGAACGTCAGCAAGCACGCGCGGGCGCGGCTCGCGAGCGTGGAGGTGTGGCGGTCCGGGAACCGGCTGATGATCCGGGTCTCGGACGACGGGATCGGCGGGGCGAGGATCAGCGGCGGCGGCACCGGCATGGCCGGGCTCGCGGAGCGGCTGGGGGCCGTGGACGGCCTGTTCGTCGTGGAGTCCCCGGAGGGCGACGGAACCGTGGTCACGGCGGAACTGCCCTGGCGGCCGCGGGGCGTCTGACGCACCGCCCGGCACGTCAACGGGGCCTTCCGCCGCGGCGGGAGGCCCTTTCGGCGTGCCGGGGCCGGCTGCGCCGAAGGGGGGATAACCCCCCGGTGGGGAGGCCGACGTACCGGATGGTCGCGCGGGGCCGGACGCGACAGGGTGGGGGAAGTAGGCAGGCACAGGGACGGGACGGGACGGGATCATGGCGATCGGCTACGGCACGGGCTACGGCACGAGCGGCAACGGTGCGGCGACGCGGGCGCCCTCGCTGCTCACGGCGCCCTTCGCGGGGCGGACCTGGCGCGAGTTCGGGCACCTGTTGCTCGGGCTGCCGCTGAGCACCCTGTACTTCTCGCTCGTCATCACCGGCATCTCGCTGGGGGCCGGGCTGCTGGTCACCTTCATCGGCGTGCCCGTGCTGGCGGGCGTACTGGCCATGGCCCGCCAGTTCGGGCACCTGGAGCGGTCCCGGGCGCGGGTCCTGCTCGGGATGGACATCGGCGACCCGGCGCCGGTGCGGGTCAAGGAGGGCGGCGGCGTGCTGGCCGCCACCGGCGCGGTGCTCAAGAGCGGGAGCGCCTGGCGGCACGCCCTGTACTCGGTGATCCACTTCCCGTGGGCGATCTTCAGCTTCACCCTGGCGCTGACCCTGTGGACCTACGGCTGGTCGATGCTGCTCTACCCGCTCTGGTTCTGGGTCTTCCCCACCTTCACCGACGAGCCCGGCCTGCAGCTCTTCACGAACGGCGACCACTACACCTTCTACCTGGACTCGCCGCTGCTGATCGCCCTCGCCTCAGTGGTGGGGCTCGGCTTCACCCTGGGCACCCCGTGGGTGATCCACGCCCTGGCGACCGTCGACCGGGTGCTGATCGGCGGGCTGCTCGGCCCGTCCCGGCTGGACCACCGGGTCATCGAGCTGGAGTCGGACCGCGGGGTGGTCGTGGACACCGCGGCCGCCGATCTGCGGCGCATCGAACGGGACCTGCACGACGGTGCGCAGGCCCGGCTGGTCGCGCTGGCGATGGACCTCGGCCTGGCCAAGGAGAAGCTGCTGGAGGACCCGAAGGCCGCCGCCCGCATGGTGGACGAGGCGCACGGCGAGGTGAAGATCGCCCTCCAGGAGCTGCGGGACCTCGCCCGGGGGATCCATCCGGCCGTGCTCACCGACCGCGGGCTCGACGCGGCCCTGTCCTCGGTGGCCTCGCGGTGTGCCGTGCCGGTGCGGGTGCAGGTGGAGCTGCCGGGGCGGCCCGTGGCCGCGGTCGAGGGGATCGCGTACTTCACGGTCTCCGAGCTGCTGCAGAACGTGAGCAAGCACGCGGGGGCCGGTGTGGCCAGCGTGGACGTGTGGAAGTCCGGGGATCGGCTGCTGATCCAGGTCGCGGATGACGGGTGCGGGGGGGCCAGTACGGCCGTGGGGGGTGGGCTCGCGGGGCTCGCGGAGCGGCTGGACGCGGTGGACGGCGTCCTGGTCGTCGACTCCCCCGTCGACGGGGGCACGACGGTGACGGCGGAACTCCCCTGGCGCGTCTGAGCCGTCCCGGCCCCTGGCCCGGCCGGCCGCGCCTCGCGCTCCCCGCCGCCCGGCTCCGCCAGGGTCAGCCCCGCCATTCCAGCGGCCCGGCCGAAGTCAGCCCCGCCATTCCAGCGGCCCGGCCAAAGTCAGCCTCGCCGGCGTTTGAGGCGCGGGTCCGGGCGGAGCCCGGTGCCCGGCGGAGCCGGGTTCCTGGGGGGTCGCCCCCACACCACAACCAAAGAAAAGAGGGGGGGGGAAGAAAGGGAGTA
>NZ_JBVHUE010000024.1:0-135314 GCF_055565515.1 Streptomyces sp. NPDC028419
TGTGTGAAGGCGGGGTTGGATTCGGCGATCGTGCACGCGAGCAAGATCCTGCCGATCGCGCGGTTCGATGAGGAGCAGGTCACCACCGCGCTGGATCTGATCTATGACCGGCGTGCGGAGGGGTATGACCCGCTGCAGAAGTTGATGGCGCTGTTCGAGGGCGTGAACACGCAGTCGTTGAAGGCGGGGCGCGCGGAGGAGCTTTTGGCGCTGCCGTTGGACGAGCGGTTGCAGCGGCGGATCATCGATGGGGAGAAGAACGGCCTGGAGGCCGATCTGGACGAGGCGTTGGTGGCGCGTCCGGCGTTGGAGATCGTCAACGACACCCTGTTGGAGGGGATGAAGGTCGTTGGTGAGTTGTTCGGGTCGGGTCAGATGCAGTTGCCGTTCGTGTTGCAGTCGGCTGAGGTGATGAAGACGGCGGTGGCCTATCTGGAGCCGCACATGGAGAAGACGGACGCGGAGGGCAAGGGCACGATCGTGCTGGCCACGGTCCGCGGCGATGTCCATGACATCGGGAAGAACCTCGTCGACATCATCTTGTCCAACAACGGCTACAACGTGGTCAACATCGGGATCAAGCAGCCGGTGTCGGCGATCTTGGAGGCCGCGGTGGAGCACCGGGCGGACGTGATCGGGATGTCGGGTCTCCTGGTGAAGTCCACGGTGATCATGAAGGAGAACCTCCAGGAGCTGAACCAGCGAAAGCTCGCCGCGGACTACCCCGTCATCCTCGGCGGCGCCGCCCTCACCCGCGCCTACGTCGAACAAGACCTCCACGAGATCTACGAAGGCGAAGTCCGCTACGCCCGCGACGCCTTCGAAGGCCTCCGCCTCATGGACGCCCTCATGGGGATCAAGCGCGGGGTCCCCGGGGTGGAACTCCCGCCCCTCAAGCAACGCCGGGTCGCCAAACGGCCGGCGGCGCCCGAGGTGGAGATCGAGGACGTCCCCGAGCTGGGCTCCGTACGCTCCGACGTCTCGGTCACGAACCCGGTGCCGACGCCGCCGTTCTGGGGGACGCGGGTGGTCAAGGGGATCCCGCTGAAGGACTACGCGTCCTGGCTGGACGAGGGCGCGCTGTTCAAGGGCCAGTGGGGCCTCAAGCAGGCCCGCGCGGGCGGGGCGACGTACGAGGAGCTGGTCGAGAGCGAGGGACGTCCGCGGCTGCGCGGGCTCCTGGACAAGCTCCACACCGAGAACCTGCTGGAAGCGGCCGTGGTCTACGGCTACTTCCCCTGCGTCTCCAAGGGCGACGACCTGATCATCCTGGACGAGCAGGGCAACGAGCGGACCCGCTTCACCTTCCCCCGCCAGCGGCGCGGGCGCCGTCTGTGCCTCGCCGACTTCTTCCGCCCCGAGGAATCCGGCGAGACGGACGTGATCGGCCTCCAGGTCGTCACCGTCGGCTCCAAGATCGGCGAGGCCACCGCCAAGCTGTTCGCCGCCGACGCCTACCGCGACTACCTCGAACTGCACGGCCTGTCCGTCCAGCTCGCCGAAGCCATGGCCGAGTACTGGCACGCCCGGGTCCGCTCCGAGCTCGGCTACGCCGGGGAGGACCCGGACCGGGTCGAGGACATGTTCGACCTCAAGTACCGCGGCGCCCGCTTCTCCCTCGGCTACGGCGCCTGCCCCGACCTGGAGGACCGCGCCAAGATCGCCGACCTCCTCCAGCCCGAACGGATCGGCGTCCACCTCTCCGAGGAGTTCCAGCTCCACCCCGAACAGTCCACCGACGCCATCGTCATCCACCACCCCGAAGCGAAGTACTTCAACGCACGCTGAGCACCACGAGAAAGGAGACAGACATGTCGGCCACACTCACCGCCACCGCCACCGCCGAGCGCCCCCGCACGTCCGCCCCGGCCACGCTCGGCGTCCGGGAACTACTGGCCCAGGGCCGGCAGAGCTTCTCCTTCGAGTTCTTCCCGCCGAAGACGGACGCGGGGGAGCGGGTGCTGTGGAACGCCATCCGCCGGATCGAGTCCTTCGCCCCCTCCTTCGTCTCCGTCACCTACGGCGCCGGCGGCTCCTCCCGCGACCGGACCGTCGAGGTCACCAAGCGCATCGCCGCCGAGACGACCCTGCGCCCGGTCGCCCACCTCACCGCGGTCGGACACTCGGTGGCCGAGCTGCGCCACATCATCGGGCAGTACGCGGACGCGGGCATCCGTGACGTCCTGGCGCTGCGCGGGGACCCGCCCGGCGACCCCAAGGGGGACTGGACGGCGCACCCCGACGGCCTGCACCACGCCCACGAACTGGTCTCGCTCATCCGCCAGTTGGGGGACTTCACGGTCGGCGTGGCGGCGTTCCCCGAGCGCCACCCCCGCTCACCCTCATGGGACGAGGACATCCGCCACTTCGCCGCCAAGTGCCGGGCCGGCGCGGACTACGCCATCACCCAGATGTTCTTCCACGTCGAGGACTACCTCCGGCTGCGCGACCGGCTGTGCTCGGTGGGCTGTCTGACCCCGGTGATCCCCGAGATCATGCCCGCGACCGACTACCGGCAGATCCGGCGCTTCTCCGAACTGAGCGACGCCCGCTTCCCCCAGGCACTCGCCCAGCGCCTCGAAGCGGCCAAGGACCATCCCGCGGACGGCCACCGCATCGGCGTCGAGTACGCCACCCGGATGGCCGAGCGGCTGCTCGCCGAGGGGGCGCCGGGCCTGCACTACATCACCCTCAACAAGTCCACCGCGACTCTAGAGATCCATCAGAACCTGGACCTGGACCCGGACCGGAACGCCCGAGCCACCGCCACCGCCCCAGCCACAACCGCAGCCACCATCATCACGGAGTAGAACCCCATGGACTTCAAGGTCGCAGACCTCTCGCTCGCGGATTTCGGCCGCAAGGAGATCACCCTGGCCGAGCACGAGATGCCCGGTCTGATGTCGATCCGCAAGGAGTACGCCCCCTCGCAGCCGCTCGCGGGCGCCCGCATCACCGGCTCCCTGCACATGACCGTGCAGACCGCGGTGTTGATCGAGACCCTCGTCGCGCTCGGGGCGGAGGTGCGCTGGGTGTCCTGCAACATCTACTCCACCCAGGACCACGCCGCCGCGGCCGTCGCGGTCGGCCCGACCGGCACCCAGGAGAACCCGGCGGGCATACCGGTCTTCGCCTGGAAGGGCGAGACCCTGGAGGAGTACTGGTGGTGCACGGAGCAGGCGCTGATCTGGCCGGGCCACTCCGGGCCGAACATGATCCTCGACGACGGCGGTGACGCCACCCTCCTCGTCCACAAGGGCGTCGAGTTCGCGAAGGCCGGCGCGGTGCCCGACCCCTCGACGGCCGACAACGAGGAACTGCGCCTGGTCTTCGAGCTGCTCGGGCGCAGCACGATCGACTGGCCGTCCCTCGCGGCCGAGGTCCGCGGGGTCTCCGAGGAGACCACCACGGGCGTCCACCGCCTCTACGAGATGCACCGGGAGGGCGCCCTGCTCTTCCCGGCGATCAATGTGAACGACGCGGTGACGAAGTCGAAGTTCGACAACAAGTACGGCTGCCGGCACTCGCTGATCGACGGCATCAACCGTGCCACCGATGTCCTCATCGGTGGCAAGACGGCGGTCGTCTTCGGCTACGGCGACGTCGGCAAGGGGTCCGCCGAGTCGCTGCGCGGCCAGGGTGCCCGTGTCATCGTCACCGAGATCGACCCGATCTGCGCCCTCCAGGCGGCGATGGACGGCTACCAGGTCGCGACGCTGGACGACGTCGTCGAGACGGCCGACATCTTCATCACCACCACGGGCAACAAGGACATCATCATGGCCGCGGACATGGCCAAGATGAAGCACCAGGCGATCGTGGGCAACATCGGTCACTTCGACAACGAGATCGACATGGCCGGTCTCGCGAAGATCGAGGGCATCGTCAAGGACGAGGTCAAGCCGCAGGTCCACACCTGGAGGTTCCCCGACGGCAAGGTCCTGATCGTGCTGTCGGAGGGTCGTCTGCTGAACCTGGGCAACGCCACCGGTCACCCGTCCTTCGTGATGTCGAACTCCTTCGCGGACCAGACGCTGGCCCAGATCGAGCTCTTCACCAAGCCCGAGGAGTACCCGATCGACGTCTACGTGCTGCCCAAGCACCTGGACGAGAAGGTCGCCCGCCTCCACCTGGCCGCCCTCGGCGTCAAGCTCACCACCCTGCGCCCGGAGCAGGCCTCCTACATCGGCGTGGACGTGAACGGCCCGTACAAGCCGGACCACTACCGCTACTGATCCCTCCGGGCGCGCGACAGGCGTACGGGCAGCCGAACAGAATCCGCCACCGGCCCTTGAAGGACGCTCAAGGGCCGGTGGAAACGCCATGGCCGGGGGTCCCGGGGGATGCCACGATCGGATGTCCGAGCCGAGGGCAGGCACCTCCCCGACCACCACCGAAGGACGCATTCATGAACCCCAATCCGGCCGGTAGCCCGAACCAGTACCAGCAGCAGCCACCGCACCAGGCGTACCCGGGCCAGCCCGTACCGGCGGCGGCCGGCGAGCGCGGTAAGTTCGCCACCGTCGTACTGCTCGTCTCGACCGTCCTGATCGGCCTGATGGCGGGTCTGTTCTTCGCCTTCGACGTCTCGGTGATGCCGGGTCTGGCCAAGGCCGACGACCGGACGTACGTCACGGCGATGCAGAACTTCAACTCGGTCATCGACGGCAGCCCCGTCTTCGGCATGGCCTTCATGCTCGCGCTCGTGGCGGTCGTCGTCTCGGCGATCGTGGAGTTCCGCAAGGGCCGCCGCAACGTGGCGATCTGGGTGGCCGCGGCGGCCGTCGCCTACTTCGTCGTCCTCCTGATCACCTTCAGCGTCAACATCCCGCTGAACAACGAGCTCAAGGATGCCGGCGACGCCGCGAAGATGACCGACTTCTCGATCGTCGAGAAGTTCAAGACCACCTGGGTCTCGACGAACATCGTCCGCACCCTGCTGTGCACGGTCGCCCTCACGGCCCTCTCCCGGGCCCTGATCCTCTTCGGCCGCGCCACCCGCTCGACCACCCGCTGAACCACCGCACACGAAAGTGCCCCGGCCGGGACCGTCGGCCGGGGCACTTCCGCGTGTGGTGCGGGGGTACGTACGTACCTCAGGCGGTGGCGGTTCCGTGCAGCACCAGCGCCCAGGCCAGGAAGCCCAGCGCCGCCGTGCACAGCAGCGTGCGCCACACGTTGGCGCGGGCCCAGGGCCCCTCGAAGGCGCGGCGCACGGCGCCCGGGTCGGCGATCCGCTCGACCGGGCCGGCCTTCTCCAGCGCGTTGTTCAGCGGGATGTTCACCCGGTTCGTCACGCCCATGGACAGGATGTAGCAGGCCAGTGCCCCGATCAGCGGCACGAGCAGGTCGTGCCCGTCGGAGGGGACGTGCAGCCCCAGGGCCAGCGCGGTGAAGAGGAAGGCGCCGATGTAGCCGAGGACGAACCAGCCGTTGAGGATGGCCACGTTGATCCGCTGCATGACCGTGATGAGCGTCCGGTCGTCGGAGCGCTTGAGGCCCGGCATCACCGCCACGGCGAAGCCGTAGAACAGCCCGCTGACCAGTCCCATGGTGACGGTGGCGGCGATGAGCGAGGCCAGACGGGCTGTCTCCACGTGGTTTCCCCCTGCTCGTGGTCATCGACAGGTCATCAGATCGTCAAGTCACGGCGATCATACGGGTGCGGACCGCCCCGGCGGCGTGCGGTTCCAGCGGTCCTCGACCGTTCCTCGATCCCGCCGCGGCCCCACCGCGGCCCCACCTTGATCCGGGCCGCCGCGCGCTACCGGGGAGGCGCGCTCGTCGCCGGCGGCGGGACCTCCCCGACCATGGCCTCGGCCGGGCTGCCCACGATCAGGGTCACCGGGATCCCGCCGCCCGCGGCCCGCTCCAGCCGGGACTTGAACTCCGTGGAGGCGACCCCCTCGGGGCTCGTCTCCACGGTGACCCCGCCCGCGTCCCGGCTCGGGTGGACGGAGTGGACGGGCAGCGCGTCGCGCAGGCGGATGATCCGCTGGGCCGCGGCCACCAGGGTCTTGCGCGTGAAGCGGGCGAGGTAGAGGTCGGCGCGGGCCGGATCGGCCTGCGGGTCCGCCCGGTGCGCGGCCTCGACCAGGCGGCGGCCCCGGGCCAGGTCGGTCACGCAGAGCGTCACCCGGCCGGGCGGTGCGTCGGTGACGTGGGTGGAGTAGACGTCGGCGAACGCGCCCCGGCCCTGCTCCCCGACGGCCTGCGAAAGGCGCGCCCCCTCCGGGGTGTTGGCGGGCGTCCCGTCGATGACGGTCGGCGCCGCCTGCCCGGTGCCCGGTCCGGGGGCGGGGGCGGGGCAGGCGGCGGCGCCGCGGTCGGGACCGCTGCCGCCACCGTCTCCGGTCGTGGTCGTCGTCCCGCAGCCGGTGAGCAGCGCGGCGGTGGCGAGGGCGGCGGCCAGGGCGGTCGCTGCGGTCACTGCGGTCGTTCGGGTGGAGCGCGCGGTGGTACGGCGCATCGTCTCGATCCCCTTCGGAACACGGCGGTGGTCGGCACGGGAGGGACGTGCCGAACGGGCCGCCGGTTCCGCGGGTGCGTTACGTGACGGTGCGTCAGGCCGCGGCGCCGCTGTCGACCGCCGGGGAGCTGCCGAGGGCCTTCACCGCTTGGTAGTAGGTCCACGCCGTGGAATCGCACGAGCCCTTCTTCACGCCCGAGTAGGCGGAGCAGACCCGCTTGAGGTCCGCGTACAAGGCGTCGTCGAGCCGCGACTTGTTCGCGCCGAAGGTGCCCGCCGCCTTGTAGTTGCGGTAGCCGAAGTCGTGGCGCGCGCAGGCCGTCTTGAAGGGGAATCCGAACGGATTGTCGGGGGAGGAGGAGCAGTAGTCCGTGGACCAGTCGAAGCCGTACGCCGCCCAGGCGCCCTGGTTGCCGCGCGCCGACAGCCACGCGTTGTAGCTCGCCGAACTGGTCTGCGTCCAACTGCTCAGCACCTGCGGCTTGTCGGCCGGAGCGGCGACGGCCGACCCCGCGAAGGCGACGAGCGCGGTGACGGCGGTGACGGCGGGAACGAGCGCGGCGGTGAGTCTACGGCGCATCAGGAGCCTCCGGAGGAAGGGGGGCGCGCCGGGGGGAGCGTGGCGCGGGTCCTCAGGATGTACGGCCGGGATAAAGGGCCGGCATCGTCCGGCTGGACGGCCGGCGGATGCCCGGCGGATGCACGGCCACGCGCCGGGCTCCCGTCCTCGGAGGGGCGGGGGTCCGGCGCGTTGGGGGTGCGTGTCGTGCCGTCAGCCGGCGGTGGTCGCCGGGCTATCGGCTAGCGGCCCCTCTTGCCCCAGGACTGGCTGTCGAGGATGCGCTTGTGGTCGTTGCGCAGGGTGGCCGCGTCGCGCTTGTCCCAGATGTAGTCGGTGCGGTTCTGGTAGACGTCGTGGGCGGTGTTCTTGCCCTTGCCCGTGTGCACCTTGACGCTGGAGTGACCGGCGAGCGTCAGGTTGTGGAAGCGGTAGGTGTTGCCCTGCTTGTCCGCGAGGGTGTAACCGCGCAGGTTGACGGGCTTCTTGCCGGTGTTCTTCACCTCGACCCACTCGCCGTTGAGGCTGCGGTTGGAGCGGTCGTCGCGCCCGGGGCTGTCGTACCGCACCTCGCCGATCATGACGGTGGAGTGCTTGCCCGTGCCGTGGCCGCGGTCGTGGTCGTGACCACCGGAGGCGGCCGCGGCCGGGAGGGCGGCGGCGCCGACGACGGCGACGCAGGCCACGACGGTCGCGAGGGCGCGGCGGGTGATGAGAGAAGCAGACATGGAGCTGTCACCTCAAGGACGTGCGGGTCCCCGGCTTGCTGCCGGGGACCACACTCTGTCGTGCCCGGCCTGGTGTTTTCTGGCAAAACGCCCAAGATTACCGAATCGGGACAAATGGCCAATTTCATATGATGAGGCGCTCATGAGGCTTCGGGTCAGCAGATCGGGCGGCGGCCCGTGTCGCGGGCGGCTTCCTCCATCGCCGCTACCGGGGGCGGGAGTTGCGGCACCGGGGCGTCGAGCGGCACCAGCCGGCCCGCCCGCCCCGGTTGTACCGCGGCCCCGCCCTTCGCGGCGACCCGGCCCGTGGGCGCGGCTTCCAGCGTGCCGAGCGCGGCGACGTACGCGGGGAAGCTCTCCACGTCCCGCCGGTGGCGCACCGCGTCCCGGAAGCCGGCGAGCGCCGGGTAACCGTCCTGCCCGGTCAGCGTGTACGACGTGGTCACCACCCGGTACACCCCCTCCGGCCGCAGCGCCGCGCCCCCGATCAGCACGTCGGCCGGCGCGACCCGGTTCCCGACGGACCCCGCCGGATCGAAGGAGTAGCGGACGTTGGCCGACACCGCGAGCGGCGCGTAGGTCAGGGCGCCCCGCGCGTCCACCGCCCACTGCTGTTCCAGCGCGTCGTGCAGCTGCGCCCCGCTCACCGACGCCGTGACCAGCGGGTTCCCGTACCCCACCGCCCACCAGGCCCGTTCGAAGGTGACCGCGTCCTGGCCCGGCGCCGCCACCAGGTCGGTGTTGATCACGCTGCGGCCCAGCCGTGGCGCGAGCGCGATCAGCGCCAGGTCCGCGGGCGCGGGATCGGGCCGCGGGCTGGTGTCGAAGGGGTCGGGCGCCTGCGCGGCCGCCCACAGCGCCCAATCGGCCACCAGGTTCCCCATGGTGCTCTCCCCGACCGCCGAGAGCCGGCGCTGGAAGGGGGTCCGCTGGCGCCCGATGGTCCGGCCGGCCCGTTCGCGCGCGTACCCGGCCCAGTGGTCCACCACGTCCCGCAGGATCGGATGGGCGGGCACGTCCCGGGTGTTGGGGTGGTTGGTCGAGGTGGTCAGCTCGCGCACCACCGCGCCCGTCGTCGGATCGAGCCGCAGGGTGATCTCGTTGACGATCTGCCCGTGACAGCCCGCCTCCACGAAGGGCCGCGGCCGCCCGGTCGGGTCCGGCAGCATCATCGTGAAGGCCCGGTGCCAGTGCCCGGTGACGATCGCGTCGATGTCCGCCGACACCCGCAGCGCCAGCTCGTACGCCGGACCGCTCGGCGCGGTCCCCGCGTCGAAGGCGTCCCCGGCCACCGCCCCGTCGTGCATGCTCAGCACGATCGCGTTGACCCCCTGCGCCTTCAGCAGCGCCGCGCACCGGTTCGCGGCGGCCACCTCGTCCGAGGTCCGCAGCCCGGGCTGGAAGGAGTTCGGGAAGCCCTCGGTGCCGAGCGCCGTCAGGTGGACGAAGCCGACGGGCAGTCGCCGCCCGCCCGGCGCGTCCACCCACTCGACGTGGTACGGGGGCAGTACGGCGACCCCTTCCGTGCCGTCCCGCCCGGTCGTCGTCACGTTCGTGCTGTAGTAGCGGAAGTCGGCGCCGTGGAAGGGCAGTCCGGCCGAGTCGGGGAAGCTGTGGGTGACCCCCGCCCCGTCGAGCCCGGCGTCCGCGCCCCGCTCCATGTGCCGCGTCAGGAAGCCGGGCGTGCGGTCGAACTCGTGGTTCCCGGCGGTCGCGAAGTCCAGGCCCAGCCGGTTCAGCGCCTCGATGGTCGGCTCGTCCGACAGGCTGAAGGCGGGGAACTCCCACCCCGAGAACAGGTCGCCCGGGGCGAAGAAGAAGGAGTTCGTCCGATCGGCCCGCAGCCGCTCCAGATGGGTGGCCATGTAGGCGACCCCGCCGACGGTGTACGTCGCCCCGTCCGCCCCCGCGATCACCGCGTCCCGGGCCGGGGGCGCGCCCAAGTAGCCGTGCAGATCGGTGATGTTGAGCAGCTGTACGTCGACGTAGCCGGCCGCGCTGGTGGTGTCGAGCCCCGCCGCGCTGCCCGCGACCGCGGTCCCGGTGAGCGCCTTGACCCCCACCGCCCCGGCGGCCGTCAGGAACCGCCGCCTGCCCAGAACCGCGCCCGCCATCGCCCCGTCCCCTTCCGGCCGTCCACCGCCCCCCTTCACAACGGGCGGCGGCGGCGACCGTCACGCTCCTATCGGGTCCGGGGCGAGGCCGTCCGCGACCAGGCCCGCCAGTACGGCACGCCCCAGCGTCTGCACCGCCGACTGCGGCCGGACCATCACGGTGAACTCCTTGATCCGCTCCTGCTCGTCCAGGTGCACCAGGTCGATCCCGTGGATCTCCTTGCCCTCCACGGTCGCCCGGAAGACCAGCACCGCCGCCGGGGCCTCGGAGCCGTCGACGCTCGTCTCGCCGGCTCCGTCGAGCCGCCCGACGTAACGGAAGTCCTCGAAGGTCCGCAGCAGCACCCCGAAGAGCCCCAGCACGGCGGGCCGGCCCTCGAAGGGAGTGAACTTCACCGGGCTGTAGAGCCGCACGTCCTCGGTGAACAGGTCCTCCAGCGCGGCGAGGTCACGGCGGTCGACGGCGGTGCGGAAGCGGTCCACGGTGCTGATGGCGTCGCTCATGGTCGTCGCTCTCCTTCATGGTTAATCGCGAATCTGATTACTCAATTTCTTGACTATGATGGCGCAGGGATCCACCCGTGACCAGAGCAGAGGGAGGAGGTGGCCCGATGGCACTGCGCCACGCCGTACTGGCGGCGCTGCTCGACGAGGAGCTGAGCGGCTACCAGCTGGCCAAGGCGTTCGACATGGGGGTGGCGAACTTCTGGCACGCCCTCCCCCAGCAGCTCTACGTCGAACTCGCCAAGCTGGAACAGGAGGGCCTGATCGCGGGCCGCGAGGTCGTCCAGGACACCCGCCCCAACAAGCGGCTGTTCCGGGTCACCCCCGTCGGTCTCGCCGAGCTGGACCGCTTCACCGCCGCCGCCACCAAGCCGTCCTTCATGCGCGACGACCTCGTCGTCAAGGTCCAGGCAGCCGACCACGTCGACGCCGCGGCCCTGATCACCCAGCTCACCGAGCGGGCCATCTTCGCCACCGCCAAGATCGAGCTCTTCGAGGCGATGCTGTGGAAGATGCGCGGCGAGCGCACCGAGGAGGAGTTCCTGCGCCACGGCGAGCGCATCGGCCCGTACCTGACCTGCCTGCGCGGCCTCGACTTCGAGCGCGCCAACCGGGACTGGTACGAGCGCACCATCACGGTCCTGCGCGAAAGGCGGCCCGACCATGGCTGAGGCATCCCCCCTGCGCTACGTGGCGCTCGGCGACAGCCAGACCGAAGGGCTCGGCGACGGCGACGACACCACCGGCCTGCGCGGCTGCGCCGACCGCCTCGCCGAGCGACTGGCCCTGCACCACCCCGGCGTCCTCTACGCCAACCTCGCCGTGCGCGGCCGCCTCGCGGGCCAGGTCAGGGAGGGGCAGCTGGCACCCGCCCTCGCGCTGCGCCCCGACCTGGCCACGGTCGTCGCCGGGGTCAACGACCTGCTGCGGCCCCGCTTCGACCCGGACGAGACCGCCGCCCACCTGGAGGCCATGTTCGCGGCGCTCACCGGTGCGGGCGCCCGGGTCGCGACCGTCACCTTCCCCGACATAGGCCGGCTCGTCCCGCTCGCCCGCCCGCTCGGCTCCCGCGTCACCGCCCTCAACGCCCGGATCCGGCTGGCCGCCGACCGGCACGGGGTGGCCCTCGCCGACACCGCCCGGCACCCCGTGGTCACCGATCCCCGGTTGTGGAGCGAGGACCGGCTGCACGCGAGCCCGCGCGGCCACGCGCTCATCGCCGACTCCGTGGCCCACGCCCTCGGCCTACCGGGCGCCGACGACTCCTGGACCCGCCCCCTGCCGGGCCCCGGAGCGGCCCCCCGCACCGTGGCCGGCGAACTGCGCTGGGCCAACGCCTTCTTGAGCCCGTGGCTCGCCCGCCGCGTCCGCGGCCGCTCCTCCGGCACGGACCGCACCGCGAAGCGCCCGGCCCTCCTCCCGGTGTCCCTCGCGGTCCCGGCCCCCGCCGACGACAGATCGGTCAGGAATCGAGAAGCGCGCGGAGCGCGGCGGGCCTAGCCTGCCCACCATGGACATCACCATTCACACGACCTCCCTCCCGCACGAGGACCCGGACGCGTCGCTCGCCTTCTACCGCGACGTCCTCGGCTTCGAGGTCCGCAGCGACGTCGGGCAGGGCAGGATGCGCTGGATCACGGTCGGCCCGGTCGGGCAGCCGGGCACGTCGATCCTCCTGGCGCCGCCCGCCGTCGACCCCGGGATCACCGAGGCCGAGCGCCGCACGATCACCGAGATGATGGCCAAGGGCACCTACGGCTGGATCCTGCTGGCCACCCCGAACCTCGACGCCCTGTTCGAGAAGGTGCAGGCCGCCGACGCCGAGGTCGTCCAGGAGCCGACCGACCAGCCGTACGGCATCCGCGACTGTGCCTTCCGCGACCCCGCGGGCAACCTCGTCCGCATCCAGCAGCAGCGCTGAGCCACGCCGGTGTTCCACGCAGGACCGGACCCGGGGGAGGGTTCCATGTGCCAGTCCGAATGGCGGCGTGCGCGCGTCGAGGCGCAGCGCCTGGCCGACTTCGCGCGGCTGCGCCGCGTCCGCGACCGGATCGACAGGCAGTACGCGCGACCGCTGGACGTGGTGGCGCTCGCCCACGACGTCCAGCTGCCCGCCGGGCAGCTGAGCCGGCAGTTCCGGGCCGCCTACGGCGAGTCCCCGTACGCGTACCTGATGACGCGTCGCATCGAGCGGGCGACCGCGCTGCTGCGCCGGGGCGACCTCACCGTCACCGCGGTCCGCTCCGCGGTCGGCTGCGCCTCGCCGGGCACCTTCACCGCCCGCTTCACCGAGCTGGTCGGCGTGCCGCCCGAGACCTTCCGGAGCCGGGGGCCGGGGGGCGACGCCCGCGTGCGTGGCGCAGCAGGTCTGGGGGATCGGGGATCGGTCAGGATTCGAGAAGCCCCGGCGGCCTCCCGAGCCCTAGCGTGAGGGACATGGCAACCACCGCTTCCACCGCAGCCCACTCGTCCGTCACGTCGGTCACCCTTGAGGTGGCCGACCCCGAGGCCGCCCGCCGCTTCTACAGCGCCTTCGGCGTGGAGTCGTACGTCCGCCTGCGGGCGTCCGACGCGCACTCCACCGGATTCCGCGGCTTCACCCTGGCGCTCACGGTGTCCGGGCCGGCCACCGTCGACGGCTTCGTGGGCGACGCCGTGGCCGCCGGCGCCACGGTGCTGAAGCCCGCCGCGAAGTCGCTGTGGGGCTACAGTGGCGTCGTCCGGGCGCCGGACGGGACGATCTGGAAGATCGCGACCTCGGCGAAGAAGGACACCGGCCCCGCCACCCGCGAGATCGACGACATCGTCCTGCTGGTCGGCGTCGAGGCCGTGAAGGCCACCAAGCAGTTCTACGTCGACCGGGGCCTGACGGTGACCAAGAGCTTCGGCGGCAAGTACGTCGAGTTCGCCGCCGGCGACTCCCACCCGGTCAAGATGGCGCTGTACAAGCGCCGCGCCCTGGCCAAGGAGGTCGGCGTCCCCGTCGACGGCACCGGCTCGCACCGCCTCGTCCTCGGCAGCACCGCCGAGCCCTGCACCGACCTGGACGGCTTCGTCTGGGAGTCCGCCGCGTAGCGACGTCGCCCGCCCACCCCTCCACCCCGTACGAGAGGAACCGTCATGCCGTCCACGAAGTCGCCCGCCGAGGTCTCCGCGGAAGCCTCCACCACCGAGAAGTACGACGGGTTCACCGCCGAGGAGCGGGCCGCGATGAAGGACCACGCCCGCGAGGAGAAGAAGGCGACCGCTCGGCGCGGCTCGTCCCGGGCGGAGAAGGCGGCGGCGGAGGCGCGGGACGTGCTCGCGAAGATCGCCGAGATGCCGGAGGCCGACCGCGTCCTCGCCGAGCGGATCCACGAGATCGTCACGACCGCCGCCCCGGACCTCGCGCCCAAGCTCTGGTACGGGATGCCCGCGTACGCCAGGGACGGCAAGGTGGTCTGCCACTTCCAGAGCGCGGAGAAGTTCAAGTCGAGGTACGCCACGCTCGGCTTCAGCGACCAGGCGGCCCTCGACGACGGCGCTTTGTGGGCGACGTCCTACGCCGTGCGGGAGCTGACCGCGGCCGACGAGGAGCGCATCGGCGCCCTCGTCAAGAAGGCGGTCAGCTGATCGACGGGCGCTACGCCCCGCGCGCGGCGTCGTGCGCCGTCAGGGCGGCCGCCAGTCTGCGGGCGTCGGCCGGGTCGGTGGCGTCGTGGCCGGTCAGCAGGTGGATCCGGCCCAGGCGGTAGGTCAGGGTGTTGCGGTGCACGGTCAGGGCGTCGGCGGCTTCCGCGCGCCGGTAGCCCGCCGCGATGAACTCCCGCAGGGTCTCCAGCAGATGGGGTTGGTCCGCCAGCGGCTCCAGGGTCCGGGCCAGGGCGTCGCGGGCCGGTCCCGGCTGGACGAGCTGGTACTCCACGGCCAGGTCGGCGAGCCGGTACAGACCGGGTGCCCGCCCCAGGACCTCGGCCAGCGCGAGCACCTCGCCGGCCTCCGTGTGCGCCCGCTCGACGGCCGCGTGCTCCCGCGCGAGGGCGGCCGCCGCGATGCAGGGCAGCCCGGTCGCCGCGTCGAGCCGCGCGAGCAGCCGGCGCGCCGCGCACGGCGGCGACTGCCCCTTGCCGCGCCGCACCGCCCCGTCCCCGCCGCCCCCGCCGTCCTGCGCCAGCGGTACGAGCAGCACCCCGCCCTCGCCCTTGAGCGTGGCCAGCACCTCCGGGTCGCGGTCGAGCTCGCCGCGTACGGCGCGCAGCACGCCCGCGGCGGCGCCGCCCGGGGCGTCGGGCAGCCGGAAGACCACCACGTCGTAGCGCTCCGCGAGCGTGCGCCCGTACCGCTCCGCCGCCCGGCGGGCCGGACGCCCGGCGAGCAGGACGTCGGCCAGGTTCCGGCCGTGCTCGCGCTGCTCCCAGTCCAGGTCGGCCTGTTCGCGCACGTACGCCTCGGCCACCTTGGGCATCACCTCGCCGAGGAAGTCGAGCAGCCGGGTCCCCAGCAGGTACGGGTCGATCCCGGTGCCCGCGTCCGCCGCCGCGGCCAGCGCCAGCTTCCAGGCCCGGCCCGCGCCCAGCGAGTACACCCGTAGCACCGCCTCCAGCGGCACCCCGTCGCGCGCCCGCTCGGCGCCCCACGCGACCGGCGCGGCCAGCTCCGGCGCGGCCGGGAGCCGGCCCTCGGCGAGGGTGGTGAGGAAGAGCCGCAGCACGGCCTCGGTGTTGGCGAGCAGCTCCCCGGCGATGAGGCTGTCGGGCAGCAGCCGGTAGGCGGGTATCTCGGCGGTCAGGTGGGCGACGGTCGCCGCGGCGATCTCCCCGACCCTGGGCAGCAGCGCGGCGGTGAATCCGGACTCGTCCATGCGCGCATTGTCACCGTGCACAAACGCGGGCGGAAGCTTTCTGCGCGTACCGCCAGGGGACACGGGGGTGCGGCCGGAGCATTCTGTGCGGTGCGACCAACGGAACCCGCTACCCACCGACCGTCCGGATGTAGGAGAGTTGCGATGGCATTGACCGCACGGCCCGTCCGCAGGTGGCTCGCCCGGGCCGCCCTCCCGCTGGTGCTCACCCTGGCGGCCACGGCGGCCCCGGCCCAGGCCGCGCCCGCCGCGCCGGCCTCCGCCTCCGCCTCGGCCTCCGGGGGCATCAACGACTTTTCCTGCCGGCCCAGTTCGGCCCATCCGGAGCCGGTGGTCCTGCTCCACGGGACCTTCGCGACCTGGTACGAGGACCTCAACTACCTCCAGGCCGACCTCGCCGCCCGCGGCTACTGCACCTTCGCCCTCACCTACGGCGCCTACGACGGCTTCCCGCTGGTCGGCGGCCTGAAGCCGGTGGCCGTCTCCAACCTGGAGATCAAGGACTACGTCGAGCGGGTGCGCGCCGCCACCGGCGCGGCCAAGGTCAGCGTCGTGGGCCACTCCGAGGGCGGCCTGCAGGCCCTCTACCTCGCGAAGATGCAGGGCATCCAGCCGCACATCAAGGCGGTCGTCGCCATCGCCCCGCCGACCCACGGCGCGGACGCCGCGCGGCTGGTCGACCTCGGCGACGCGGTGCTCGGCCGCGGCACCCTGGACCGCATCGCGGCCACCCTCGGCATCCCGGTGCTGTCCGACGAGTTCCCGGGCGGGCCCGCCATCGTGGCCCTCAATGATGGCCCGGTGGCCCAGCGCGGGATCGCCTACACCATCATCTCGTCCCGCTACGACGAGCTCGTCACCCCGACGGAGACGGCGTTCGTCCGCGAACCGGGCGTCGACAACCGCTACGTACAGGACTCCTGCCCGCTCGACCCGGTGGGGCACATCGGCGAGGCGTACGACCTCAACGTCTGGCACCTGGTCCGCAACGCCCTCGACCCGGGCCGCGCGACCCCGATCCTGCTCTGCGCCGTCGGCTCCCCGGGCTGAGCCGACCGCCGGGCCCTACCGCCCGCAGGCTCCCGCCCGGTGCACCCCACCGGTCGGGAGCCTTCCCACCGGGGTCGGTGGTGCGGGCACCGCCGGACCTGGGGGTACGCGTTCGATCCGGGTCACGGCATCGCCGGGGCAGCTCGACCTACAGCTCGTCGGATATGCAGAGCGCCTGGACCCGGCTCTCGAACTCCCGCTCGCTGAGGTCCTCGACATGGCCGTGCGGGTTGTAGAGACGGACCCTGCCACCTCCGTGGGCGAGCACCGCGAAGGCGTGCAAGCCTTCGTCGGACGGCATGTCGAGTGAGGCGATGACGATCCGCCGGTGCTCCAGGCCGGCCTTCGCCTGCTCCAACGCGCCCTCCAACGGCTCGTCCCCGTCGCTCTGTTCGTAGTACGCGATTCCATATCCCATGGCCTTGAGCGCGGTCGGCGTGCCGCACCCCTCCAACGCTTCGTAGCTGGGTTTGCCCAGGAGCGGCGACTTTCGTTTGGCCAGCGCCTTCTCCATGAGCGCCACCCACGAGGAGACGCCGCCGTCAGCGTACATACCGGTGGAACAGGCGGGACGGGCGTGTACGAGGGGGCCCACTTCGACGCTCCGGTCGAGCTGCACCTTGTAGCGACCGTTCGGGAGCGGGGTGATGCGGCTGCGGAGACCGGCGGGGTCCATGTGGGCGAGGGCCGCCATCGTGGCGAGGTAGCCGCAGTCGCCCAGCGCCCCCTGTCGTACGTCCTCGGGGCGAGGACCCGAGTTCCGGCTCCACAGTGACAGAGCGCCGAGGTCCCAGGTCGTCAGGTGCACGCCGTCGGCCGTCCGCTGCCGTTCCTCCTTCGACTCCCGCACGGACGGCTTGCGCTGGAGGGAGGATGCCGAAGTGGCGGGCCGCCCCTTGAGCCCGCTGAACATCAGGCACCTCCGTTCGACAGCGGCGTCGTGGCTGCCGGGACGGGAGGGACGCACGCCCCGTCCGGGACGACGCGGTGCGGTGCCCGGAGCGGGTGGGGGCCGATGGGGGACGAGAAGAGGATCACCAGGCGACGCTAACAACGCGGATCCGCCGGTCCCCGCATACTTTCAGCGCGTACTCCGCTCCGAAAGGGGACAGTGGGGAGCGCTCGCCCGGCCGACGGGTGGCCCGCGCCACCGGGTACCCGACGCGGATCCGCGTCCGGTCCCGGGCCGGGGCCGGCCACCGCGCACGCGCATCGCGGGGTCAGCCGGCCCCGGCGCGCGGGGTGTGCAGGCCCGCGACGACCATGTGCACCAGCAGGTCGTACGTCTCGTCCAGCTTCTCCGGCAGTTCGAAGGCGCCCCCGGTCTCCAGCGCCGCGAAGCCGTGGACGACCGCCCGCAGGCAACGCGCCGCGTGGATCGCCGCGGAGTCCTCCAGGCCGTACGCGCGCAGCGTGGCCAGCATGATGGCGACGAGCCGCGCCCCCGCCTCGGCGGACCGGGGCTCGGGGCGCTGGAGCAGCGCCGCGTAGCGGTGCGGGTGGCGGCGGGCGTAGTCGCGCCAAGCCCCCATCAGCGCGCGGACGGCCTCGTCGGAGGAACGGCCGAGGACGGCCGCGCCGACCTCGTCCGCCATCTCGTTCATGATCCGGGCCGACAGCAGGTCGCGCAGCTCGGCCAGGCCGCGCACGTGCTTGTAGAGCGAGGGGGTCGCGACCCCGGCCCGGGCGGCCACCGCCGACAGGGTCAAGGCGGCGGGCCCGCCCTCGGGACCCTCGTCGACGAGCTTCAGCGCGACGTCGACCACCGCGTCGGTGGACAGGGCGGCCCTAGCCACGGGCGCCGTCCTTCAGGAAGCCCAGGATCGCGGCGGCGGTCTCGGCGGGGAACTGGACGTGCGGGTAGTGGCCCGCCCCGTCGATCATCGCGAGCCGTCCCACCCCGGCGGGCAGTTCCGCCACGATGCCCTCGCCCTCGGCCCGGGGGTCGGCCCAGTCGGGGTCGAGGGTGCCCTCGACGATCAGCGCCGGGCAGCGGACGTCGGCCAGCCGGGCCCCCGCGTCGGTCGGCGCGGACATCCCCATCGCGGCCACCACGGCCATCCGCCCGGGCCGGCGCAGCTCGGCTTCGAGGGAGGCGAGACGCGGGTCGAGCGCGGCGGCCCCCATCCCCGGGTGCGCGTGGCGCAGGTACCGCGTCCACAGCCCCACGCTGCGCAGCAGCCCCGCACCCATGAGCAACAACATGCCCTTGCGGTAGCGGGCCCGGCTCACCAGCGCGCCGAGGTCGGGCTTCTGCGCGCGGGTGAAGGGGCTGATCTCGACGATCGCGCTGACCAGGTCGGGCTCCTGGGCCGCCGCGATGGTGGCGGAGCCGCCGGCGAAGGAGTGGCCCACGAGGACGGCGGGGCCGCCGCCCAGGTGCCGGACGAGCGCGAGCAGGTCGCCGGCCGTGTCGGTCCGTGTGTACGAGGCCCAGCCGGCGTCCGACGCGCCGTGTCCGCGCAGGTCGGTGCTGGCGACCCGGTGGCCGGCGGCCACCAGGCGCTCGGTCAGCGCGTCGTAGGCCCCGCGGTGGTCGCCCATCCCGTGGGCCAGGACGACCAGCGGGCCCTCGCCCGTGACGTCGTACGCCAACCGCCCGCCGTCGACCTTCAGGAATTCGGTCATCGCCCTGCCCTCTTCCGTCGCCCCGCGCTAATGTCCGTTGCCATTAAGCTAATGGTGTTAGCCGGAGAGGTCAAGGGGTGGGGGAGGTCGAGGGGTTTGCGAAACGGACTGGCGGTCCGTATGGTCGACCCCATGCGGACCGCTGGTCCGTTTCGCCTCGAACAGGACGGACAGCTCGATCATGACGACGACGACAAGGACGACGCCGGTGCCGATGACGGCCGCGGAGCTCTACGGCCACGGTCTGCGGCTGCTGCTGGAGAAGGACATCGCGGGCTGGGTGGACCTGTGGGACGAGGACGGCGTCATGGAGTTCCCCTTCGCGCCGCAGGGCTGGCCCGTACGACTGGAGGGCAAGGCCGAGGTCGCCGCGTACATGCGCCACTACCCCGACCACGTCGACCTGCACGACTTCCCCGAGGTGACGGTCCACGAGACCACCGCGCCGGGGACGATCGTGGTGGAGATGCGCGGGGTCGGGCGCCTGGTGGAGAGCGACAGCCCCTTCGACATGACCTACATCGCCGTGGTCACGGTCCAAGGCGGGCTCATCACTTCCTACCGCGACTACTGGAACCCCCTGGCCGTCCAGCAGTCCGGCGCCGACTTCGTGGGAGCGAACCGATGACCACCACCCACCTCGACGCCACCCTGGTCATCGGGGCCACCGGCACCACGGGCAGCCGCGTCACCGGCCGACTGGCCGCCGAGGGCCACCGCGTCAGGGCCGCCAGCCGCAAGGCCACCCCGGTCGACGGCGCGCAGGCCGTCCGCTTCGAGTGGAACGAGCCCGCGACCTGGGACGCGGCCCTGGCCGGCGTCGATCGCGTCTACCTCGTCCCGCCCATCGGCTCCTCGGACCCGGCCGCGGTCATGCTGCCCTTCCTGCGGCAGGCCCGCGCGAGCGGCGTGCGCCGCGCGGTACTGCTCGGTTCCTCCGCGATCCCGGCGGGCGGCCCCGCGGTCGGGCAGGTCCACGCGGAGCTGCCCGGCCTGTTCCCGCAGTGGGCGGTGCTGCGGCCGTCCTGGTTCATGCAGAACTTCGCCGGCCACACCCCCCACGCGCGCAGCATCCGCGAGGAGGGCGCCATCCGGACCGCCTCGGGGGCCGGCCGCGTCGGGTTCGTCGACGCCGAGGACATCGCCGCCGTCGCCGTGCGCGCCCTGACCGACGAACGGGCCCCCGACACCGACCTGATCCTGACCGGACCCGAGACGCTGAGCTACGACGATGTCGCCGCGATCATCACGGAGGTCACCGGGACGCCCGTGGAGCACCGGCACCTGACCTTCGAGGAGCTGCGCGACCGGTGGGCGGCCGAGATCCCGCTGGAGTTCGCCACCATGCTGGCCGGCATGGACCGTGCCATCGCCGGCGGCGCGGAGGACCGGACCACCGACGCCGTCGCGCGCCTCACCGGCCGGCCCGCGGGCACGCTGCGCGCGTTCGTCGAACGGGAAGTCCTGGGCAACGGTTGATGTTCCCGGACGACCCGACCCCGCCCGCACCGCGCGCTCCTCGGCGTGATCCGCCCCGCCACAGCGCGTATCGTCGACTGGCTCGACGACACGCTCCGGCCGGTCGGACGCCACACCGCGGACGGGCCGAAGACCACGGAGGACCCATGACCCAGCGCCCGGAGCGCCCCGAGCGCGCGGACGCCCTGCGCAACCGCGAGGCCGTCCTCGCCGCCGCCGACGCCCTCTTCGCCACCAGCACCAGCCCCCACAGCGTGTCCATGGACGACATCGCCGCGGCCGCGGGCGTGGGCAAGGGCACCCTCTTCCGCCGCTTCGGCGACCGTGCCGGCCTGATCGGTGCCGTCATCGCGTCCCGCCTCGAACCCCTGCGGCAGGCCGTACGGGAAGCCCAGGAGGCGGACGGATCCTCGGCGCACCGGCGCGTGCGGGAGCTCCTCGACGCCCTGCTGAGCTTCAAGATCGACAACCGGAACCTGATGTCGGCCGCGGAGGACGCCGGACTCAGCAGCCCCTACCAGGCCGACCACTACGGCTGGTGGTACGACACCCTGCGCACGGAGCTGGCCGAAGTGCCCGGCGTCCACCACCCGGACTTCACTGCCCACGCGCTGCTCGCCGCCGTCCGCGCCGACCTCGTCGCCCACCTGATCGACCGCCAGCGGACGACCCCCGACGACCTGCGGGCCGCACTCGCGGCCCACGTCGACAGCGTCCTCGGCGCCACCTCGGGCCCACCCGGGCGCCGCACGCCCGCCGGAGCCTGACCCGCGGCGCCACGCCTCCACCCGATCACCGCAGGCCCTCCCGAAGGGCGGCTTCGAGAAGGGCGCCGTGCCCCGCCACGGTGGGGTCGGCGTAGAACGCGGCGAGCGCGGTCTCCGCACCCAGGTCGCGGCGCAGGTCCTCGACCACGGTGAGGGCGAGGAGCGAATGGCCGCCCAGCGCGAAGAAGTCCGCGTCGGCCCGGTCCACGGGCAGGCCGAGCGCCACGGACCAGGCGTCGGCCACCACCTGTTGCAGTGGTGAGAGGGGTGCCGGCGGCGCGGCCTCGTCGGCGGCGGTTCGGCCGCCGGCGGTGCGGACCGGTGGGAGCGGGTCCCGTGCCAGCGCGCGGCGGTCGGCCTTGCCGCTGCCGGTGAGCGGGAAGCCGTCGGTCAACACCCAGGTGCCGGGCACCAGATGGGCGGGCAGCAGCGCGGACGCGTGATCGCGCAGGGCGACGGTGTCGCAGCGCGCGTCGGCCTCCGGGACGACGAAGGCGGTCAACCGGGCGTCCTGCGCCGACGACCGGCGCACGACGACGACCGCCTCCCGGACCCCGGGATGGCGCAACAGGACGTGCTCCACCTCGCCCGGCTCGACCCGATGGCCGCGCACCTTGACCTGCTCGTCGGTGCGGCCGTGGAAGACGAGCGCGCCGTCGGCGCGGACCGAGACCAGGTCACCGGTGCGGTAGAGCCGGGCGCCGCGCGGGGTCGGCCCGACGAACCGCTCCGCGGTCAGCGCGGGCTGGGCCACGTATCCCGCGGCCAAACGGGCCCCGCTGAGCCAGAGTTCGCCGGTCGCGCCCCGCGGCACCGGACGCATGCGCCCGTCCAGGACGTGCGCATCCGCCCCGGGCAGCGGGCGCCCGATGGGTGGCGCGCCGGCGCAGTCGGCGTCGCGCACCCGGTGGGACGTGGCGAAGGTGGTGGCCTCGGTGGGCCCGTACGCATTGACCAGCTCCAGGTCGGGCCGGACGCGCAGGACCCGGCGGGCGTGGGCGCCGGAGAGCTCCTCGCCGCCGGTCACCACCGTCCGTACGAGCCCGAACAACGCCGAATCCCGCGCGGCCAGGTGGTGGAAGAGGCTGGTGGTGAGGAAGACGACGTCGGCGCCCAGGTGCGCCGCCTCGGTCGCGAGGTGCTCGACGGCGGGCCGCCCGGTCTCGCACACGACGACGGTCGCACCGTGTGCGAGCGGGGCCCACACCTCGAAGGCCGCGGCGTCGAAGGCCATGGGGGAGTGGAACAACATCCGGTCGCCCGGGCCCAGCGGGTCGCAGGGCAGCCCGGTGGCCATCGACTCGACGCCCCGGTGGGTGAGGGCCACCCCCTTGGGCCGCCCGGTGGAGCCGGAGGTGTACAGGACGTAGGCCGTCGCGTCGGGGTCGTACGGCGCGGGCCCCACCACCGCGGCGAGCGCACCCGGGTCGCGCGGGAGGACCGGGTCCGGGGGCAGCGGCAGACGGTCCTCGGCGGCGACGGGGGAGTCGGCGAGCAGACCGGCGTCGCCGACCGTGAGGACGGCGCCGGTCTCCCGCAGCGTCATGGTGATGCGCTCGTCGGGGTGGTCGGGATCGAGCGGTACGTAGTGACCACCGGCCCACCACACGGCGAGCTGGGCCACCACCGCCTGTACCGAATGCGGCACCAGTAGCCCGACGGCCGCGCCCGGGCCGACCCCGCGGGAGCGCAGCGCCTTCGCCAACTCGGCTGCGGAGCCGATGAGTTGGGCGTAGGTGAGGTCGTGCCGGCCGTCGTGCACCGCGAGGGCGTCGGGGGTGGCCAGGGCGTGCGCGACAACCCGGGCCGCGATGCCGGCCGGGGGGAGGGGGTGGTCAGGGGACATGCGGGTTCCTCGGTGACGGGACGGGGGTGGTTCCGTGTGGGTGTGGGTGTGGGTGTGCGTCATGCCAGGCCCATCGCCCGGGCCACGATGACCTTCTGGATCTCCGAGGTGCCCTCGATGATCGTCATCATCCGGACGTGTCGGTACAGGAACTCCAACGGATGGCCGCGCACCCAGCCGCCCGCGCCGTGCACCCGCAGGCTGCGGTCCACCACGCGGACGGCGGTCTCGGAGCTGGTCAGCTTGGCGAGCGCCGCGTGCTCCGGCGCCTCCGTCCCCCCGTCCACCAGCCGGGCGCAGGCCAGCGTGAGCAGCTTGGCCGCCTCCACCTCCGCGCGGCTGGTCACCAGGTGTTCCTGGACGTGCTGGTAGGAGCCGATGCGCGCGCCGAAGGCCCGGCGTTCGCGGGCGTGCGCGACGCCCAGCTCCAGGGCGTACTCGGCGATGCCGTTGCACTGCGCGGCCACCACCAGGCGCCCGCGCGAGAGGCTGTCCATCCCCTGGCCGAGGGCCGCGCCGATGCCCGGCTCACCGCCGACCACCGCGTCGGCGCCGAGCCGTACGCCGTCCAGCAGCAGCTCGAAGAGCGGCTCGCCCGACATGCCCGCGAAGCGCTGCCCGATCCGGAGCCCCGGGGTGTCCATGGGCACGATGAACGCGGTGGGTCCGCCGACCCCGGCGTCTTCCCCGGCGTCTCCCCCGTCGGCTTCCCCGTCGGCGGGGACGGTCGCGACGACCAGGGCGAAGTCGGCGCGGTCGGCGTGGCTCACGAAGGTCTTGCGCCCGGACAGGGTCCAGCCGCCGTCCCCGGTGCGCCGGGCCCTGGTGGCGAGGGAGAAGGCGTCCGAGCCGGCGTCCGGTTCGGTCAGCGCCAGGCACCGCAGCGCCTCCCCCCGGACCAGGGGGGCGAGGTAGCGCTCGATCTGCGCGGGGGTGCCGGCCCGCAGCAGCGGGCTGGGCCCGTCGGAACCGGCCAGGGCGTACGGCGCCAGCCGGCAGCCGCTCGCGCCCGCCGCGTGGTGCAGCTGGACGACGGCCGAGAACGGCAGGTCCGAGCCGCCGAGTTCCTCGGGATGGTCCCCGGCGTAGAAGCCGAGGGCCGCCGACCGCCGCCGCACCCAGTCGCGCAGCTCGGTGGGCGGCAGGTCGCAGTCCTCCGGCAGCTCGGCCGCCAGCGGGACCAACTCCCGGGCGATGAACGACCTGAAGGAGTCGGTCAGTTCGCCGTGCTCGTCCTCCAGGACGGAGGACGGCGACACCGGTCCGCCGGCGCCGGTTCGAGTCCCGCTTCGAGTCCCGCTTCGGGTTCCGCTTCGGGTTCCGCTTCGGGTCCCGGTCGCTCGTGCCGTGGTCATCGTCGTGCCTCCGCGTCGAACTTCCTGAGTGCTTCGGCCTGATCGGTCAGGACCGGGTGGCGCAGCAGGACGTGCAGCGGCGGGCGGCGGTGGCCCAGCCTCGGCGCCAGCCAGGCGGAGAGCCGGGCGACCAGCAGCGAGTGCCCGCCGACCTGGAAGAAGTGGGAGGACGGGGTGAAGCGGTCGTGCCCCAGCACGTGCCGCCAGCCGTCCCCGAGCACCGCCAGCACCGGATCGTCCGTCCCCGCCGTCCGCCCGGCCCGGTCCTGCGCCGCCTCGCTCGCGCGGGCCCGCCCGGCCTCGGCCGCCAGCCGGGCGAGCCGCACCCTGTCGGGCTTGCCGCCCGCCAGTACGGGGATCGCGTCGAGCTCCAGCCACTGGCCGGGCACCAGCGCGGCGGGCAGCCGCGCGCCCAGCGCCCGGTGCAGGCCGGCCTGGTCCACCGCCTCGGCGCCGGCGCGTACGAACCCCACCAGGCGGGGGCCGGCCGGCGGCCCGGGATCCAGGACCACCGCGCACGGCCGCCCCGCCAGCTCGGCCGAGGCGGCGGCCTCGACCTCCTCCAACTCGATCCGGTAGCCGCGCAGTTTGACCTGGTGGTCCCGGCGCCCGAGGAAACGGAACCGGCCGGCGCGGTCGCGGTGACCGAGGTCGCCCGTCAGGTACACGCGGGCGCCGCCGAGCGCGGCGACGGTGACGAAGCGCTCCGCGGTGGTCCCGTCGTCGCCCAGATAGCCGTCCGCCAGGCCCGCACCGCCGATGGCGAGTTCACCGACCGCACCCGGCGGCAGCGGGCAGCGACCCGGACCGTCCAGGACGTGCACGGTGACGCCCGGCAGCGGCGTCCCGAGCGCGACCTCCCCACCCTCCGCGAGGTCCTCCGCCGTGACCTCTTGAACGGTGGACGTGATCGCCGCCTCGGTCACCCCGTAGGCGTTGAGGACGGTGACGGAAGGCGTGCCCGCGCCGCCGGCGGCCGCGAACAGCGGCGCGAGCGAGGCGGCGGGCAGCCGCTCACCGCCGACCACGAGCAGCCGGGGCGTCCACAGGCCGTCCGCGAGCACCGCGCACAGCTCCTCCCGCACGGCCAGCAGGTAACTGGTCGGCAGGTTGGCGACGGTGATCCGGCGCGCGGCCAGTACGGCGCCCAGCTCGGCCCCCGTCGGGACCTTCCGGTGCGGCACCACCAGGCAGGCCCCGGCCAGCAGGGCGGGCAGCACCTCTTCCAGCGCCACGTCGAACGAGGGCTGGGCGAAGAGCAGCACCCGGTCGTCGGCCGTCAACGCGAACCGCCGGGCGACCGCCGCCGCGTGGTGCGCGAGGGCCGCGCGGCCCACCACGACCGGCTTGGGCAGCCCGGTCGAGCCCGAGGTGTGGATGACGTACGCCGCCCCCTCGATCGGCGTCGCCGCCCGTGCGTCCGGGAAGTCCGGGGCCGGGCCGGCGCCGCGCGGGTCGTCGAGCAGCGCCAGCGGGATCCCCCGGGCCGGGAGCCCCGCCGCGCTCTCGCGGGTGGCCAGCACCAGCGCGGGCCGCAGCCGGCCCAGCAGCGCCTCCAGCCGGGCGGCCGGATCGGCCGGGGACAGCGGGCAGTACACCGCGCCCGTCCGCAGGCAGGCCAGCAGGGTGACCACCGAGTCCACCCCGCGCGGCAGTACGGCCGCCACCGGCATCCCCGCGGTGACACCGGCCGCCCGCAGCCGCTCGGCCAGCGCCGCGACCTCGTGGTCCAGGGCGGCGTAGGTCAGCGACCGGGCGCCCGCGACGAGCGCGGTCGCACCGCGCGGGTGCCCGGCCAGCAGGTCGGACAGGTCGGGCAGGTCGGGCAGGTCTGCGGCGGGAGCGGGAGCAGTGGGGGCGGTGGCCGGCTCCCCGGCGGGCTCATCCGGTGCGCTGGGGGAGAGGGCCGCCAAGGCCGCACCGGGTTCGGCGAGGTAGGCGCGCAGCAGGGCGAGGAACCGCTCGGCGAGGAGGGCGACGGTGTCCTCGGCGAAGAGGTCCCGGTCGTAGTCCCACACCAGGGTCATCCCGGCGGCGCCGGGCCGCTGACCGCCGCTGCCGCCGAGCGTGCGGCGGTCGTCGGGCAACAGCACCACGTCCAGGTCGAACCGGGTGGTGCCGGTGTTGAACCCCTCGAAGAGGGTGATCTCCAGCTCCGGCAGGTCGATCCGCGGGAGCGGGGCGTCATGGGCGCTGAACATCACGCTGAAGAGCGGATTGTCCACCCCGTCCGTGTGCAGCCCGAGGTCGCGGGTCAACTCCTGTACGGGCAGCTGCTGGTGGGGCAGGCAGCGCATCAGGGTGTCGGTCACCTCGTCGACGAGCTCGCGCGCCGGGGCGCCCGGATCGGGCCGCAGCCGGACCGGGATGGTGTTGACGAACATCCCGATCGTCTTCTCGTGGCCCTCCGGGCGGTTGCCGACGGCGGTGCCCACGACGAGGTCGGCGCGGCCGCTGTGCCGCCGCAGCAGCTCGGCGAAGAGCGCCATCAGGGTGGTGAAGGCGGTGTGCCCCTCGGCCCTGCTGCGCGCGCGCAGCAGGTCGGCGAGGTCCGCCCCGACCGCCTGGCGCAGCTGGGCCCCCGCGTGCCGGCGCCGTACGCCCGGCCGCGCCAGCCCCGGCAGCGGCAGGTCGAAGGCGGCTCCCGCCAGCTGCTCGCGCCAGAACTCCAGCCCGGCGGACCGCCGTTCGCCGGCGCCTCGGCCGGTGATCCGGTCGAGGTGCTCCTCGTACGAGCGCGTCGCCGGAGGCGTCGGCTCGGCGTCGGGCCGGGGGCCCGGCAGCAGCCGGGTGCGGTAGCCGGTGAACACGTCGTGCAGCAGGGTCGTGAAGGAGTGGCCGTCGTGGATCAGGTGGTGCTCCACGTGGACGATGCGGTGGTGGCGGGCGCCGAGGCGCACCAGGAGCCAGCGCATCAGCGGGGCCTCGGTCAGGTCGAAGGGCCGATCGGCCTCGGCGCGCAGCAGCTCGGCGAAGGCGCCCTCGGGGTCGGTGCGCCCGCTGACGTCGGCGCGGTCCACCCGGGGCCCGGCGTGCTCGTTCACGCGCTGGCGCGGCAGGTCGCCGGGGTCGCCCTGCACCAGTTCGAGGCGCAGGCCGCGGTGGCGGGCGAAGGTCTCGGCCAGGGCGTCGACCAGGGCTTCCTCGTCGAGGGGGCCCCACAGGTCGATGGTGGCGGTGAAGTTGTAGGCGTGGCTGCCGGGCAGCATCTGCTCGTGCAGCCAGACGATTTCCTGGGACGGGGACAGCTCGAACATGGTCGGTTCGCGTTCCTCTACCGGGAGGGATGGATGGACGGATGGCTGGCTGACGGACGGATGGCGGACGGACGGACGCGCATGCGGCGGCGCGCCGGAGGGGACCTCCGGTGGGTCGGAAGTCCGGGGTACGGCGGTGGGGGAGAGGGGAGAGGGGGGAGGGCGGAGCCTCAGGCGCCCGGCGGCAGCGCGGCGAGCAGCGCGGTGAACGCCGCCTCGGGCGCCCCGTCCGGGAAGGCGGCGCGCTCCCATGCCATGCGGACCCGGGCGTCCGCGCCGTGCGCGAGGGCGACGGTCAGCGGGGCCTGGAGCGGCCGCCCGTCGACGTGGATCTCGACGCCGGTCACCCCGCCGAGGCGCAGCGCGGGTCGTAGGTCGCGGTCCTCGAAGGTGAGCAGGCCCTCGAAGCGGCCGCCGGGCCACGGCAGGCCGGCGTGGCGGGCCGCGCGCACGATCTCGTCGAAGGGCGTGTCGGCGTGTTCGAGGTCGGCGCACCACAGCTCGAAGAAGGCGTCCGCGTCCGTGCCCGCGTCCGTGCCCGCGCCCGCGCCCGCCAGGAACGGGAGGGTGTTGAGGAAGGCGCCGACCATGTCCTCGGCGCCGGCCGGGCGGCCGCCCCACGCGTAGCCGAGCAGGGGTGCGGGCCCCCGCGGGCCGCGCCCGTACAGGACCCGCGCGGCGCGGTCGCAGGCGGCGAGCAGGGCGGGGAAGCGCAGGGCCGCGCCGGGGCCCGGGCCGTGCTCGCCCCCGCCCGAGCGCTCGGGCAGTCGCGCGGACAGGACGTCGCTGCCCCCGTCACCCGCCCCGGGCGAACCGCTCCGGCCGCCCGCCGCGGCGAGGCCGGACAACCGCCCTGCCCAATGGGCCAGGGCGGCGGGCCCGGAGGCCGCCTCCTCCACCGCCAACTGGGCGTGCACGGCGTCGCGGTAGGCACGGAGCGCCTCCTCCGCCCGGGCGGGGGGCAGGTCGTCCGGTCCGAGGCCGTGGGCGTAGCCCTCGGAGAGGTCCGCGATGATCCGGCCGATGGACCGCTCGTCGCAGACCGCGTGGTCCATGACGAGGGCCAGTACCTCGTGGTCCGCCCCGCCCTCCGGCCCGTCGGCGGGGGTCAGCAGCAGCCGCAGCGGCGGCCCCTCGCCCCACCCGGCGAGCGCCGCCCGCAGCAGGTCACCGGCACGGCCACCACTGGCTCCACCGCCCGCGCCGTGGCCGCCGGGTGCGTGGTCCGGTCCGCCGAGCTGGGCGACGTACGCCCCCGGCTCCTCCGGGCCGACCGGCAGCAGGACCGGTACGCCGCCCAGGACCGCGGGCCGGGTCCGCAGTACGGGATGACCTGCGGCGACGTACGCGGCGGCCGCGTCGAGGCGGCGCGGGTCGAGGGAGCCGCGGGGGAAGCGGAAGAAGAGCGGGACGAGGTCGGCCCGGCCGTGCGGGGAGAGGTGGCGGGCGAGCAGGAAGCGGCGCTGGGCGCCGGTCACGGGGAGGGGACGGTCGGCGTCGGCGGCGGCGCCGGACGCGCGGGATCGGTAGCGGTCGAGGTACTGGGTGGTGATGGTCCACACCTGTGAACGGGTCGTGAACATGTGACCGACCATTCGCTCGCGCCATGGAATGGTCAAGGCGGACCAGGCGATTCCGGACAGGTTTTCGGCGATCGGCGGCGCGTTCGGGCGCGTCCGGTTCCGGTCGGCCGGAAAGGGACGACCGGGGCCCCGGTGGGCCCGGGGCGCCAAACAGGCCCAAAGGCCTGACCTTTGGCGTAATGCCAACTATGCGGCGATTGGCCGGTATTCACTGCTCTGGCCCGTTTTTGGGTCGCTCCGGCGCAAGATCCAGAAGTCCGTACGTTACGGTAACTTCGCTTTCCGTCACCGGTGAGCACCCCCCACCCCACCCTTTCCGCGCGGCCGTCGCGGCAGTTGACGCTGCCCCGCGGCGACGCGCACGCTCGTCCAGCACTGGAGACCACGTGAGTACGACTGAGCGCAGCAGCCGGTTGGAGGCCCTCGGGGCCCACATACCGGCGGGCACGCTGACCACCCGGGACCTGATCGGACGGACCGAGAGCCTCCACGGCGTGGACGTCCAGCGGATCACCGGAGTCGTGGAACGCCGGGTCGCGGACCCCCGTCCCGCCTCGGGCGAGGACTCCTTCGGGATGGCCCTGTCGGCCGCCCGCGACGCCCTGGCCGTCTCCCGCTACGAGGCCGCCGACCTGGACGTCGTCATATCGGCGTCCATCACCCGCTTCAAGGACGGCGGCCGCTTCGCCTTCGAACCGTCCTTCGCCGGCTCGCTCGCCCGGGAGTTGGGGGCGCGGACCGCGATCCACTTCGACGTCTCCAATGCCTGCGCGGGCATGATGACCGGCGTCTACGTGCTCGACCGGATGATCCGGTCCGGAGCCGTCCGCACCGGTCTGGTGGTCAGCGGCGAGCAGGCGACCCGCGTCGCCGACACCGCCGCCCGCGAGCTGAGCGACTCCTACGACCCGCAGTTCGCCTCGCTCTCCGTCGGCGACTCGGGCGCCGCCGTGATCCTGGACCGGGCCACCGACGAAGCCGACCGGATCCACTACGTCGAGATGCTCACCTGCTCGGAGTACTCGCACCTGTGCATGGGCATGCCCAGCGACCGGACCGAGGGTATCGCCCTCTACACGGACAACAAGAAGATGCACGACAAGGACCGCCTCGCCCTGTGGCCGCGCTTCCACCAGGACCTGTTGGCCAAGGCGGGCCGTGACTTCGCGGCGGAGGACTTCGACTACGTCGTCCAACACCAGGTCGGCACCCGCTTCATCGACTACGTGAACGCCACCGGGGAGCGCGAGTTCGGCGTCCCGATGCCCACCTCCCTCGCGGTCGTGGAGCGGTTCGGCAACACCGCGACCACCTCGCACTTCCTCGCCCTGCGCGAACACCTGCGGGCGGGCACCGCCCGCACCGGCTCCACCTTCCTGCTGGTCCCCGCCGCCTCCGGCGTGGTGACCGGCGCCCTGTCCGCCACGATCACGAACATGGGGGTCTGAGCCATGGGCATGGTCATCACCACCGCGGCCACCGCACGCCCCGACACCGGGGACACGGCCGGCAACACGGCCGGGAGCACTTCCGGTACCAGCACCGTCGTTCTCGCGGGGCGCGCCGCACGCGACTGCATCAGCCGCGCGGGGCTCTCCCCCTCCTCCGTCGGCGTCCTCGTCAACGTCGGCGTCTACCGCGAGTCGAACACCTTCGAGCCGGCCCTCGCCGCCATGGTCCAGAAGGAGGCGGGCATCAGCCTGGACTACCTCGCCGACCCCGCCCCGGCCTTCTCCTTCGACCTGATGAACGGGGTCTGCGGGGTGCTGGGCGCCGTACAGGTCGGCCAGGCGCTCCTCGACACGGGCAGCACCGAACGCCTCCTGATCACCGCGGCCGACGTGCACCCCGGCGGCGACGCGCGCCGCGACCCCGCCTACCCCTACGCCGACCTGGCGGGCGCCTGGCTGCTGGAGCGCGGCGCCGACCCCGACAGCGGGTTCGGTCCCGTACGCCACTACGCGCCCGAGGGCCCGGTCGGCAGCGAGGGCTACCTCGACACCACCCGCATGGGCAGCGGCGGACGTTCCCTGATCACCGTCCGGCGCGAACCCGGCCACGGCGCCCGCCGCAGCGCCCTCGCCGCCACCGCGGTCGCCGACTACGCGCGGGAGTTCGACCTCGACCTCTCCCGCACCCTCGTCATCGGACCGCCCGGGGCGGAGCCCGAGCCGGAGCCGGGGACCGAGCCGCACACCGCCGCCCCCGTGCTCGGCTACCTGCGCGCGCTGGAGGCCGGACGGCCCCGCGACTGCGACCGGTTGCTCTTCGTCAGCGTCGGCGCGGGCCCCGTCGTGGTCTGCGCGAGCTACACCCCCGAGGGCTGGTGAAGCGCGTGCGCGCGGACGCGATCACGGGCGCCGGTCCGCGGGTGGACCTCGCTCCCGAGGGCCTCGCCGACCACCTCGCCCGCAACGCCGCGGCCTTCCCCGACCGGGCCGCCGTCATCCACCCCGAGCCGGGCGCCCGCGACGGCGACGGCCGCCCCCGCTACCGGACCGTCTCCTACGGGCAGTTACAGCGCTCGGTGGAGGACCTCGCCCACGGCCTGGCCCGGGCCGGGATCACCCGCGGCACCAAGACGGTCCTGATGGCACCGCCCGGCCCCGACCTCTTCGCCCTCGCCTTCGCGCTCTTCCGCCTCGGCGCCGTCCCCGTCGTCGTCGACCCCGGCATGGGCCTGCGCCGGATGCTCCACTGCTACCGGGCCGTCGGCGCCGAAGCGTTCATCGGACCGCCGCTCGCCCACCTCGTGCGCGTGCTCGGCCGCCGCACCTTCGCCGCCGTACGGATCCCCGTCACGCTGGGCCGCGGCCTGCTCGGCGCCCGCACGGGCGCCTTCGGCGCGCACGCCCTCGCCCGGCTGCGCACCCTGACCGGACCGCGCACCGCCCCCGCCCCCGTCGGCGGCGACGACCTGCTGATGATCGGGTTCACCACCGGGAGCACCGGGCCCGCCAAGGGGGTCGAGTACACCCATCGCATGGCCCTCTCGATCGCCCGCCAGATCGAGGCCGCCCACGACCGGAGCCGCGACGACACCTCGCTCGTCACCCTCCCCTTCTACGGGCTGCTCGACCTCGTCTACGGCTCCACCCTCGTCCTCGCCCCGCTGGCCCCGGCCAAGGTCGCCCAGGCGGACCCCGAGCTGCTCGTCGACGCGCTGGAACGCTTCGCCGTCACCACGGTCTTCGCCTCGCCCGCCCTGCTGCGCAACCTCGCGGACCACCTCACCGCCCACGAGGGCGAGCACCCCCTGCCCGACCTGCGCTGCGTGGTCTCCGGCGGCGCGCCCGTGCCCGACGCGGTGGTCGCCCGGCTGCGCGCGGTCCTGGACGAGAAGGCCCGTATCCACGTCACCTACGGGGCCACCGAGGTGCTGCCGATCACCTCGATCGAGTCCGAGGACGTCCTGGGCGAGCGGGCGGCCCGGACCGCCGAGGGCGCCGGCACCTGCGTCGGCCGGCCCGTCCCCGGCACCCGGGTGCGCATAGTCCCCGTCACCGACGGCCCGTTGCCCCGGCTGCTGCCCGGCACGCCCCCGCTGCCCGCGGGGCGCGTCGGCGAGATACTCGTCGCGGGGGAGTCCGTCAGCCCGCGCTACCACGGCGACCCCCGCGCCGACGCCCTGCACAAGACGTACGAGGACCCGGCCGACGGCGTCGGGGCGCCCGTCGTCTGGCACCGCACCGGTGACCTCGGCCACCTCGACGCCGACGGCCACCTCTGGTTCTGCGGGCGCAAGGCGCAGCGGGTCCGCACCGACGGCCAGGACCTGCACACCGTGCGCTGCGAGGGGATCTTCAACGCCCACCCGCTGGTGCGCCGCAGTGCGCTGGTCGGGGTGGGCCCGGGCGCGGGGACCGGGGCCCGCCGCCCCGTCATCTGCGTGGAGACCGCGCGGCCGCTCGACCCCGCCGCCTGGCAGGAGCTGACCGCCGAGCTGCGCACCCTGGCCGCCGCCCACGCGCCGACCGAGCCGATCGAGGCGTTCCTGCGCCACCCGGCCTTCCCCGTGGACGTCCGGCACAACGCCAAGATCGGCCGCGAGGAGCTGGCCCGCTGGGCCGAGCGGCGGTTGGCGCCGCCCGCGCCGCCGTGGTCCCGCGAGCGGGCCGCGCGGCTCGTCCCGCTCGCCGGCTGGGCGTACCTGCTGGGCGGCGCCGTCTGGGCGGCCACCGCGGGCGCCCCCGACGTGCCCCTGCTGCGCTGGCTGTGGTGGACCGACGCCGTGCTCAGCACCGCCGGGCACGCCGTCCAGATCCCCCTGGCCCTGCCCCGCGGCCGGGCCGCCGGGTACGGTCCCGCGGCCACCGCCGGGCTCACGATGCTCTACGGCGCCACCTGGTGGCGGTCCCTGTGAGGATCCTGATCACCGGAGCCACCGGCTTCCTCGGCGGCCACCTCGCCGACGCCTGCCTGCGCGAGGGGCACACCGTACGGGCCCTGGTGCGACCCGGAGCCGACACCGAGCGGCTGCGCTCCCTGCCCGGACTCGAACTCGCCATCGGCGACCTCGGCGACCCGTGCTCGCTGCGCGCGGCCGCCGGGGGCCAGGACGTCGTCCTGCACAGCGCCGCGCGGGTCGTCGACCACGGCACCCCCGCGCAGTTCCACGAGGCGAACGTCGCCGGGACCCGGCGGCTGCTCACGGCGGCGCGGGCCGCGGGCGCCCACCGCTTCGTCTTCGTCTCCAGCCCCAGCGCGCTGATGCGCGTCCGCGAGGGCGACCGGCTCGGCCTCGACGAGAGCGCGCCCTACCCCACCCGGTTCCTGCACCCCTACAGCGCCACCAAGGCCCGCGCCGAGCAGGACGTACTCGCCGCCCACACACCGGAGTTCACCACCTGCGCGTTGCGCCCGCGCGGCATCTGGGGCACCCGGGACCGCGCGGGCTTCCTGCCGACCCTGATCGGCGCGATGCACGCGGGGCGGCTGCCCGACCTCTCGGGCGGCAAGCGCGTCCTGGTCTCCCTGTGCCACAGCGACAACGCGGTCGACGCCTGCCTGCGGGCCGCGACGGCCCCCGCCGAACGCGTGGGTGGCAAGGCGTACTTCGTCGCGGACCGCGAGGTGACCGACCTGTGGGCCTTCCTGACCCGGGTCGGCGCCGAGCTCGGCTGCGCGCCGCCGACGCCCCGCGTCCCGCTCGCGGCGGGGCGCGCACTGGCCGCCACCGTCGAAACCCTGTGGCGGCTGCGCCCCGGCCCGGGCCGCACCGCCCCGCCGCTGAGCCGCTACGCCCTGGCCCTCCTCACCCGGTCCACCACCTACGACACCTCCGCCGCCCGCCGCGACCTCGGCTACGAAGCCCCCCGCAGCCAGCCCGAGGGCCTGCGCGACCTCCTGCCCTGGGTCCACTCCCTGGGCGGCCCCCGCTCCTGGAACCGCCCCCGACGAGGAGACACCCCCCGATGACCGAACCGATGACCGACCCGTCGACCGGCCCCGCGACCGATCCGGCCCCCGGGACCGGGTCCCCCGCCGAGCGCGTGTCCGGCGCCGTGGCCCGGCCCGCCCCCGGTCCGGTGGCCGGGCGAGCGGCTGGCCCGGTGACGGACCCCGCGGGCGACACGCCGGCCGGGCCCGTACCCGGGCAGTCGGCCGAGCGGGCGGGGTCGTCGACCGCCCCCGGGGCGGGGGCGTCGGCGGATGCCGAGGCCGCAGGGACGACCGGGCCCTTGGTCGCAACCCTGGACGGGCCGCCGGCCGAGCCCGTGGCCGGGCCGTCGGCGGAACCGGCCGAGTCGGACACCGGGGCCGGGCGGGGCGGTCGTACCGTGCCCGCCGCGGCCACCCCGGCGACCCCGGCCACCGCGCCGCGGGGCCACTGGTACCGGCGGCCCGTTTCCGCTACCGAGCGGCTGTACCTCGCCGCGGGGGATCCGCGGGGCGACATGGCCCTGCGGATCGTCGTCGAGGGGGAGGGGCTGCCCGACCCCGATGACCTACGGGCCGCGCTGGCCCGGGCCGCCGGGTCCTGCCCGGGGTCGGGCCTGGTCGCCGCCGACGGGCTGTGGCGGGCCGAGGGGCCGCCGCCGCGCCTGCGGGTCGCCGCGCCCGCGGACCCGTACGACGGCGTGCTCGACGCCGCGGTGCTCACCGGGCACACGGACCCGACCGATCCGCCCGGCTGCGAGGTCCTCGTCGTCCCCGGCCTGGACCCGGCCCGCTGCACCCTCGTCTTCAGCGCCTCGCACGCGCTGATGGACGGTCACGGCGCCCTGCTCTGGGTACGGGAGGTCTTCCGCGGCCTGCGCGGCGACGCCGCCCGCCCGGCGGCGGACCCCGAGACCGACCAGGGCCTGCTGCGCCGCCTCGGCTGCCGGGACCGGCGCCCGACCCAGGCACCGGACCGCCCCTCGCCGCTGGGCCGCGGCGGCCGGGGCCCCCAGCGCACCCTCTGGTTGCGCCGGACCCTGCCCGGACACCACCCCGCCCTCACCGCCCGCCTCGCGCAGGCCCTCGCCGACGCCACCGGGCGGTCCGCGCGGGTCATGGTCCCGGCCGACCTGCGCCGCTACGACCCCGACCTGGCCGCCACCGGCAACCTCACGCTGCCCCTCTTCCTGGACCTGCGCCCGGGTACCGAGTGGACCGTCGCGCACACGGAGCTGCTGACGGCGCTGGCCGAGGGGCGGGAGTGCGCCACCGGTTTCGAAAGCGCCGCGGCCCGGCTCCCGCAGGCCGTCACCGCCCTGTTGCTGCGGGCCGCCCAGGCCGTCGCGACGCGCACCGACCGGCACCTGGCCACCGCCGTCGTCTCCCACCTCGGCCGCCTGGACCTGCACGACTACCGGGGCGGCGGCTTCACCGCCACCGCCGTCCACGCCCTGCCCGTCCACGCGCCCCTGGTGCCCGTCTCCCTGGTCGCCGCCGAGACCGGTACGGGGTCGACGGGCACGGCCCGCACCGAGGTGACGATGGGCGTGCGCGGCGGCCCCGGTCTCGCCGAGCGCGCGGCCTTCCTCCTCGACGCCACCCTGGCCCGGCTGACCGGCCCGGCCGCGACCCCCGCCGCCTTCGCCCGGCCCGCCACCCCGGAGGTCGACCTCCCGCGGTCCGTGTCCCCGTCCGCGTCCCCCTCCGTGTCCCCGAAGGCCACCTCGGCCGCCGACTCCCGGAGCGCCGATTCCCGGACCCTCGACCCGGCCCCCGGCTCCGGGCCCACCGTCGTGGACCTCTTCCGGGCGCGGGCCGCCCGTACGCCCCACGCCCCCGCCCTCGACGGGCCCGAGGGCCCGGTCGGCTACGCCGCCCTCGACCGCCGTTCCGACGCCGTCGCCGCCGCACTGCACGCCCGCGGCATCGGCCGGGAGGACCGGGTCGCCCTGGTCGTCGACCGTTCCCCGGCCGGGGTCGCCGCCCTGTGGGGGATCCTCAAGGCGGGCGCCGCCTATCTGCCCCTGGATCCGGCCCACCCCGACGCGCGGATCGAGGAGGTCCTGCGGGACTCCGGCGCGCGGCTGTGCCTGACCCAACGTCACTTCCTGGACCGGCTCGACCGGTTCGCCCCCTGCCCCGTCCTCGCGGCCGAGGAGGTGCCCGACCTGCCCGACGGCACACCGCCGCCCGGACCCGGCCCCGCCGCCGGGGACCTCGCCTACGTCATGCACACCTCCGGCTCCACCGGCCGGCCCAAGGGCGTACAGATCGAGCACGGCAGCCTCGTCGGCTTCGTCCGCTGGATGACGGACCTCTGCCGGGTCACCGACACCACCCGCTTCGGCTTCCTCTCCTCCTACGCCTTCGACATCTCCTGCTTCCCGCTGTTCCTGCCCCTCCTCGCGGGCGGTACGGCCGTCCTCGCACCCGGCGCCCCCTCGCGCGCCGCGCTGCGCCGCCTGGTCACCGAACACCGGGCCGACACCCTCGCCCTGACCCCGTCCCACCTGCCGCTGCTCACGTCGGGCCCGGGCGTACGCACCCTGCTGCTCGGCGGCGAGACGCTCACCCCGGCCGCCGCGCGCGCGGCACGGGCCGCCTTCGGCCCGGACTGCCGGATCATCAACGGCTACGGGCCCACCGAGGCCACCGTCGGCTGCCTCGCCCACGTCGTGGGCGACGACGACCTCGCCGAGGGCGCCACGGACGTCCCGCTCGGCACGCCGGGCCCGTACGCCCGCGTCGACCTCGTCGCGGCGGACGGCACCTCCGTCACCAGCGCGTCGGGGGACACCGGCGAGATCGTCGTCAGTGGCCTCCAGGTCGCCCGCGGTTACCTCGGCGCCGCGCCCGACGACCCCGGCTCCCCCTTCATCACCCTCCCCGACGGCACCCGCGGCTACCGCACGGGCGACCTGGGGCGGCGGCTCCCGGGAGGCGCCGTCGCCTTCGCCGGACGGGCGGACGGACAGCTCAAGATCGCCGGGCACCGGGTCGAACCCGCCGAAACCGTCGCCGCGTTGGAGTCCCACCCGGCCGTGCGGCGGGCCGTGGTCACCGCCCGCCGCCGTACGCCCGCCGCCGCGCCGGTGCTGTGCGCGTACGTCGTCCCCCGCGCCCCCGGCTCCGACGTCCCCGGGCTCGCGGCGCTCCTGCGCACCGACCTGACGAGCAGGCTGCCCGCCCACCTGGTCCCGACCCACCTCGTCCTGGTGGAGGAGATCCCGAGCGCGGTCACCGGCAAGGCCGACCTCGACGCCCTCCCCGACCCCTTCGCCGGCCAGTCCCCGGCCCCCGGGCCCGACACCGCGCCGGACGCGGAAGCGGACCACGCCCGGGCCACGGCCACGGCACCCGGGCCCGACGACCTCCGGGTGCGGGTCGCGGGCCATTGGGCGGCGGTGCTCGGGACGGACGCCGGGGCCGCGCTGGCGCCCGGTGCGGAGTTCCAGGACCTCGGCGGCGATTCCCTCTCCCTGATCGAGATGCTCACGGCGGTCTCCTCGGACCTGCTGAACCGGGCCCAGGCCGACCACTTCATGAGCCGACTGGAGTCCCTGGTCCGCGAAGTGACCCTCGATCAGGTATGCGCCCACATCGAGACCGCCCGGGAAGAGGTGCCCGCATGATCTTCATCGGAGACGGAGCCCTGCTGCGTCGGGCCGTGCGGCACGCCGCCGATCGAGGCCATCCCGTCGACCTGGTGTGCTGTACGGACCCCCTCGACGCGGCCGGGGCCCGGCACCTGGACGCGCCGGACATCAACGCGCACGCCGACACCCTCGAGGCCGCCTGCACCGACGGCATCGTCTGGTCGCTCAACAACCGGCGGATCTTCCGCGCCCCGCTGCTCTCGCGTGGCCTGCGCATCCTCAACGTCCACAACGGCCTGCTGCCGCAGCACCGCGGACTGCCCTCCGTAGCACTGCTCTTCGCCCTGCTGCACGGCGACACGGAGTACGGCGCCACGCTCCACGAGGTCGACGCGGGCATCGACACCGGGCCGGTGCTCGCCGAGCGCCGCTTCCCGCTCACCCCCGACACCCGCCACCACCAGGCCATGCTGAGCGGCATCCGTGCCTGCCAACAGCTCTTCGAGGAGCACCTCCCGCACGTGGCCACGGGCACCCCGGCCCCGCCCCCCGCCCACCGCCCATCGGGGCCCTCCGCCTACTACGGCGTGCGCGCCCTGGACCGGCTCGCGGACTTCCAGGGCCACCCGGCCTACCCCCGCGCCACCGACCTGGGCCCCTTCGCCGCCCACGCCCCCGAAGTCGCCCGGGAGGTGGCGGCCGTGGCCGCGCGCCACGGCTGACCGCCGGGGCCGCCGGGGCCGGCGAGGCCGGCGGACGGCACGTCAGGCACCCGCCCCCGGCTGCCCCGCGCCGAGCAGGACGGCGACCAGCCGCGCGGTGTCCACCGCCGAGCCACCGCCCTCGTCCTCGGCGGGAACCCGCGTCATCAGCAGGTGGTGCACGGTACCGACGAGCGCGAGCGCGATCGTGCCCACGTCGGCGCCCGCCGCGACCCGCCCCGCGAGCTGTTCCGCTTCGAGGTACGCGGTGACCGAGCCCTGGATCGCGTCGAAGGCGGGAGCTCCGGACCGGATCCCCTCCCGGGTGTGCATCGCGGCCACGGCCCGGGTCATCGCGAGTCGCGCGACCGCCGGGGGAAGGGAGTCCAGCAGCGCGTCGGCCACCTCCTGGAGGTTGCCCGCGACGGTGCCCCGCCCCACCAGGGCGCCCAGCCCCTCGGCCCGGCGGGCGCTGCGCGCGAACCTGTCCAGCACCAGCTCGGCGACGAACTCGTCCAGGCCGGCGAAGTGCGTGTGCAGGACCCCCTTCCCGCAGTCCGCCTCCGCCGTGACCGCACGGCTGGTCAGGCCCGCCGCCCCGTCGCGGGCCACCACCCGTTCCGCCGCCGCGAACAGCCGCTCACGCAGATCGGGAATCGCCACTCCACGAGGTGACACAACTGCCCCTTTCCTCAAGCCCATTGCAAGTATGGGCGTTCGCCCATACTGTTTGGGCGTCTGCCCATACTAAACAGGAGCCCCCATGGCCCAGCCGCCCGGCACCACACCCACGCCCACGCCCACACCCACCGCCGCACCCACCCCCAACACCGCACAGGCGCAGGCATGGAACGGCTACGAAGGCGCCCAATGGGCCCGCGGCCAGGACCGCTGGGACGCCATCAACGACGGCTTCAACGAGCCGCTGCTGGCCGCCGCGGCCATCGATGACCTCGACCGCGTACTCGACATCGGCTGCGGCGCCGGCCGCACCACCCGCCTCGCCGCCCAGCGCGCCCACCGCGGCCACGCCCTCGGCCTGGACCTCTCCGCCCCCATGCTGGAACGGGCCCGCGCGAGCACCGACCGCGAAGGAGTGCGCAACGCCTCGTTCGTACAGGCCGACGCCCAGGTGCACCCGTTCACGCCGGGATCCTTCGACGCGGCCATCAGCCGCTACGGCATGACGTTCTTCGCCGACCCCGTCGCGGCCTTCGCCAACATCGCCCGGGCCCTGCGCCCCGGCGGTCGCCTCGCCTTCGTCTGCGCCGCCGAACCGGCGGCCAACGAATGGCTCCAGGTCCTGGCCTCCCTGCGCGGCATCCTCCCGCTCGTGGACCTCGGCGCGCCCGGAGTCCCCGGCGTCTTCGCCCTCGCCGACCCCGACCGGACCCTCGCCCTCCTCTCCGAGGCCGGCTACGGAAGCCCCCGCGCGCAGCGCGTGGAGGTGGCCGGAGACTGGGGCGAGGACGCCGGAGCCACGGCCGATTTCCTGCTCTCCTCCGGCCCCGTGCGCCACCACTTCGACCACGTCGGCCCCGCAACCCAGGAGTCGGCCCGCCACACCCTGATCGAGGCCCTCCGCCCCCACCACCACGAGGGCGCGGTCCGTCTGCGCAGCAGCTCCTGGCTCATCACGGCGACCCGCTGACGCCCGGGAGTCCCCGGCGGTCCCACGTGTCCCGCGGCCCCGGCCGCCGAGCCCCCGACCCGGTGGCGACCTAGCATGGACATCATGGACACCACGCGCAGGACAACCTGGCGGCGCCTCGTCCTCTTCGTCCCCGCGGCCGCACTGGCCGCCCAGGCCCCGCTGCTGACCAGCGCTTCCGCGCTGGACGCGCTGGACGCGACCCGGGCCCACACCGCCCCGTCGGCCCCGGTCCGGGCGCCGGCCCCGCCTCAGGACGACAAGCAACCCGCCCTCGACACGCTCGACGAGGTGGTGCAGGGCGACTTCACCGCCGTCACGGCACGCTTCGACGACACGCTCCGCCGACAGGCGCCCCCGGAACTCCTCGCGAAGTCCTGGCAGGACTACCAGCGGGCATTCGGCTCCTACCAGTCACACGGGGACCCCACCCAGGTCACCTCCGGCGACCAGACCGTCGTCCGCGTCCCGCTGAACATGGCGAAGCAGCCCGGCGAGTTCCGCATCACCTTCGCCACGGACGGGCAGGTCACGGGCCTCTACTTCCTCCGAGCGGGAGTCCCGGTCCCGAGCCCTTGAAACGGAGGTCTGCCTGCCTTCACGAGGGCGCGGGCGGTGTGGGCGGTGTCGATCACGGTGGTGCGCGATCGGTGTGCGGCCTCCCGGGCGCGCCCGAGCGAGCGCCGGCCGGGGCCGCGGCGCAACAGCTCTTCGTACAGGCCGAGATGCCGCTCGGCGATGCCCGAGGGATCGAAGCGGGCCGAGTTCTGTCGGGCGGCCTCGCCCATCCGCCGGCGAAGCCGGTCGTCGCCCACCAGTTCGAGCAGGGCGGCCGCGACGGCTCCCGGGTCGCCGGGCGGGACGAGGCGTCCGTCGACGCGGTCCTCGATGATCTCGCGCGGTCCGACGGGGCAGTTGGTGGAGACGACGGGCACGCCGCAGCGCATGGCCTCGACGATGGTCATGCCGAACGACTCCTGGTCGGAGGTGGAGACGGCGATGGAGCCTTGCGCCCACTGCGCGTCCAACCGAGCGGAGTTCCCCATGAGGTGGGCGCTTCCCGTCAGACCGAGCGCACGGATCAGGGCCGTGAGGCGCTCCTTCTCGTCGCCCGTGTGGTCGCCGCTGCCGAAGATCCTTAGCTGCCAGTCGGGGTGGGCGGTGGCGACCTCGGCGAAAGCGCGCAGGAGTACGTCGTACCGCTTCACCGGAGTGAGCCGGCCCGCCGCCACGATGACCTGTGCGGTGCCGTCGGAAGGGACCGCACGGGCCGCGGGCACGCCGTTCGGCACGGCTTCCACCCGCAGGCCGGGCGGCCCGAGCCGACGGTAGGTGCGCGCGTCCGCCTCGGTCACGGTGGTGAGCGCGTCCAGCAGCCGGTAGCGGTGGCGTATCTCGTGGCGCATGCGCAGGCCGTGGCCGGCGAGCGTCAGGTGTTCCTGTCCGACCCGGATGATGCCGGGGCGGGCCTGGCGGGCGATGTGCACGTTCAGTCCCGGCCTGGTTCCCACGACCACGTCGGCCTCCAGGCGCGAGAGGTACCGGCCGATGCGTGCGTCGGTCAGGGCGCTGTACTGCTCGTGCCGGCCGTCGGCGCGGGGGAAGACCTTCGCGGGTTCGGCGTGCCGGGGGTCGTCGCCGTCGCTGCCGGGGACCGCGGCGCGCAGGTCGACCAGCGGGGTCAGACGCACGTCGGGGGGCGCACCCATGGTGGGCACCTCGCGGTGGCGCAGGGCCGAGACGATCTCGACCTCGTGCCGCTCCGCCAGGGCGGCCGCGAGGTTGAACGTCGATCTGATCGTGCCGCCGATGCCGTAGGCGTTGTGGAGGAGGAAGCAGATGCGCACGGGGCGGCCCGCCTTTCGGTCGCCGTCGGGTTCAGGGGTGGTAGACCGTGCCCGGCTTGGGGGTGGCGGGGGCCAGGAGCTGGGGGACGGTGACGAAGGTGTATCCGCGGGAGCGGAGTTCGTCGATGATCCGGGGGACGGCGGGGACGGTGCCGTCGTAGATGTCGTGGAGCAGGATGATGCCGTCGCGGGTGGCCCGCTTCAGGATCCGGTCGCCGATGAGTTCGGTGTCGGTGGTGGCGTAGTCGCTGGCGGTGGCGTTCCACAGCACTTCGGACAGGCCGAGGGACGCGGCGACCGCGTGGACCTTGTCGTTGGTGCCGCCCTGCGGCGGCCGCATGAGGGTGGGCGCCTTGCCGGTGATGTTCTTGATCGCTTCCTGGGTGCGGCCGAGCTCCTCGCGGATCTTGTCGTCGGATATCCGGTCGAGGCGTTCGTGGTCCCAGGTGTGGTTGCCGATCTCGTGGCCTTCGGCGGCTTCGCGCCGCACCAGGTCGGGGTGCGGGACGACGTGGTTCTCGCCGAGGAGGAAGAAGGTCGCGTGCACCTTCTTCTCCTTGAGGACGTCCAGGAGCCGGGAGGTGTGCGGGCCGGGGCCGGCGTCGAAGGTCAGCGCGATGCACTTCGCGGTCCGGCAGTCCACCGCGGCGGCGCCGTCGCCCTCGGAAACGACGGCGGCGGCGCCGGCTCTGCCGTCCGCTTCGGCGCGGGCCTCGGCGGGGGTGGTGCGCCCCTGGCCGCAGCCGGTGAGGAACGCGGCGCTCAGGACCAGCCCGAGGCCCGCGGCGGCGGCCCGGCGGCGGGCCGGCCGGTAGGGACGGGCCGGGTGACGAGGTGTGCGGGGCATGGGAGGACGCTCTCCGGATCTGCTGACGGGAGGGGAGGGGCGGCTGTCGGCCGGCCGGTCAGCAGAATGCGCGAGATGCCCCAAAGGAAACCCAAAGATGCTAAAGATCACCTTCAGGAATCAGGACAAACAGCATGCAAGTCTTGGGCGCATGAACGGCACCCTGGTCGTCGAGGACGATCCCCAGCTCGGCCCCGCCCCGCACCACGGGCCGACCGCCGAGGGCCACCGCGTCGAGCCGGTCGCCGACGGGCGGATGGGCCCGACCCGCCGGGACGCCCACCGTGGCTGACCGCACCCCTCCTGCGGGCGGTCGCCGGACACCGGCGTTCCTGCGACGGTTGCCCGCCCAGCTGCGCACCGCGCTCGTGGCGGGGCTCGCCGCCCTCGTCCTCGCCGGTACCGCCGCGTGGTGGTTCCAGCGCCACGTCTACGACACCGTCTACCAGGAGTCCACCCAGCGCGCGTCCGAACAGTCCCTGCGCCTCGCCGAGCGGGCGGTCGCCGGATGGAAGGACGTCCACGGGAGCCCGCCCGAGGGGCCCTTCCTCCAGATCGACCGCACGGGCCGGGTCGTCACCGGGTCGGGCGGAGCCCTGGACCTCGTGGACCTGCCGAAGCTGCTCCCGCCGCCACCCCCGGGACCGCCCGCCGGCTGGGCCGTCGGCGGGCCGTCGGACAGCACCGTCCACCTCGGAGGCGTCGACGAGCGCGAGCGCGCCCGCTTCCACCTCCCCGACGGCAGCCTGCCGTCGAGTTCCGACGGGTTCCCCGACAGAACGGCCCTGCTGGCCCACGAAGAGGCCCACTACCTCGCACACCGCACCGTCAGGGTCATCGCCACACCCCTGATCACTCCCCGAGGAAAGTGTGAGCACCCCACCGAGCCCGACGGATCGTGCCGGTCCACCCTCTACGTCCTCGTGCCCCCCTACGTGGCCGAGTACGTCGCCGACGCGCTGACCCTCCCGCTCGCGGCCGGGGTCCCCGCCGCCGCGCTCGTGGTCGCCGCGACCGCCTGGGCCACCGGCCGCCGCTCGCTGCGCCCGGTCGAGGCGATCCGCCGCGAGGTCGCCGAGATCACCGACTCCAGCCTGGAGCGCCGGGTGCCGGTCCCCGAAGGCCGCGACCCCATCCGCGCGCTCGCCGAGACGACCAACACCACCCTCGACCGGCTGGAGGACGCCGTCGACCGCCAACGCCGCTTCACCGCCGACGCCGCCCACGAGTTGCGATCCCCCCTCGCGGCCCTGCGCTACCAACTGGAGACCGCCCTCGACCACCCCGACAGCATCGACCCGAACGAGGCGCTCCGGGGCGCCCTCGACACCACCCGCCGCATCCACGGCCTCACCGAGGACCTGCTCCTGCTGGCCCGCCCCGACCGGCCCGCCCCCCACTCCCTGGTCGACGTCGCCGGACTCATCGGGGAACTCGCCACCGAGTACCAGCACATGGGCCATCCCGTCACCCTGGCGAGCGCACCGGACCAGGCGCCGGTCCGCGGCGACGGCCTCCAACTGCACCGGTTGCTGCGCAACCTCCTCGACAACGCCGTACGGCACGCGCGCACCACCGTGATCCTGAACGTCACCGACGACGGTCGGACCACCACGGTCGACGTCCACAACGACGGCGCCTCCCTCACCCCCGACGAGTGCGAGCGCGTCTTCGCACGCTTCACGCGCCTGGACGAGGCGCGCGACCGCGAGGCGGGCGGCAGCGGACTCGGCCTCGCCATCGCCCGTGACATCGCCCAGCGACACCGCGGAACCCTCACCGCACACCCCGGCGAGCCCGGCCCCGGCACCACCTTCACCCTGCGCGTGCCCACGGCCGGTTGAGGGATCTACGGTCCAACTACCCTGCCGTGGCAGGACGTTCGGCCCTGATCAAGATCATCGAGAATTCTTATGCTCAACTCATGGAAAAGATCAAGAACTTCCGGTTAGCCCCCGTCGTTCCCGCCGCCCTCTGCCTGGCCCTGGCCACCGCGGTCGCCGTCGTCCCGGCGAGCGCCCAGGCCGCCCCGAGCGCCGTCGGCACCTCGCTCTCGCCCGCCGGCCACCGCTTCGAGGCGATCGCCGCGCAGCCCGTGGTCTTCGAGGCCGGGCCGATCACCGTGACCTGCGCGCGCTCCTCCTCGCTCCCGGGCGAGGACGCCGTCCACAACACGGTCCCGGCCGGGGCCGCGCGCACCAACCCGACCGGCCCGGTGGCCCTGCGCATCACCCCGCCGGTCTTCCAGGACTGCACCACCGACGCACCGGGCCTGCGCGTCACGGTCGAGACCAACGAGGACCACGGCCCCTGGCAGGTGCTGCTCCAGCACGGCGCCCCGGCCACCGCCCGGCTGTCGATCCCCACGGGCGGCTTCGTCCTGCGGACCAGCGGGCTGCTCTCCTGCTCGGCGACCGCGGCGCCCGGCGGCCCCGCGAGCGCGGAGGGCCGCTGGCGGGCCGGCGCGGCGGAGCCCGCGGTCGTCCTGGGCCGGGCGGCGATCCCGGTGAAGCTGGAGGGCTCGTACTTCTGCCCGACGTCCATCACCTCGGCCGCCATCTCGGCCGAGTACACCGTCCGCGACACCACCGACCCGGCGCGGCACATCACCGTCGGCCCCGCCTGAGGGTGCGGGCCCCGGCCCGGGTCAGGGGGTGAACGGGGGGCGGCGGTGGGGTGCCACCACCCAGGTGGAGCCGCGCAGGATGTGCAGCAGGCCCTGCGAGACGAGTTCGGCGACCGCCCGGTTCACGGTGTACACGCTCACCCCGTAGTCGGCGGCGAGCCGCACGCGCGGGGGGAGGCGGTGGCTGAGCCGGCCGGAGCGGATCCCGCGCCGGAGGTCCGTGGCGACCCGGTGCCACAGCGGGCCTTCGCCGTGGACCAGGACCAGGGCGTGCGTGCTCACGACCCGGCGGCGCCCGACGCCCTGCCGGGTGTGCAGGGCCCGGCGGGCGAACTGCGCGGTGGTGACGGAGACCCCGTAGAGCCGCGCGATCTCCCCGACGCTCGGCGCGGGGCCGCGCGACTGCTGGAGGGCGTCCGCGACGCGCTGGTAGCGGGGGCCCGCCCCCGGCCGGCGCCGGGCGGGGGCGGCGGCGGGGCCGTTCATCGTCCGGCCCCGGTGGCGCAGTTCCGCGGACCGGTGGGCTCGTCGCACACTATTCGTCCTCCCAGAAATCGGGCGATCTGCTCGAATTCCTTACAGGGTGGTGCCGGATTCGAGAGGGGGGAAGGGCCGTAGGTCCTGGATGTGCGACCTCGGTGTCGAATCCCGGCGCAGAATCCCGGTGCCGAATGCGGCGGTTCCATTCAGTGCCGCGCCCTCCCCTTTCGGGCACTCGTGGGCTTTCTGCCGATATGGGCGTTTCTATCCTTTGGTTGACCGGTCCGGCCCTTAGTCGACAGTCCTTTGGTCAGGGGGACGATCGGCCGGCCGATCGTCCGGACCTGCGGCACGTGGAAGGCGGAAAGTCGGGCGGGGATGGCGCGGGATCGCGATGTTCAGGGACTAAAGACCCCGCCCCGGAAGGTCCTTTGGTCCCGCGCCTCGCGGGACCAAAGGGTCGGATCCTGATCCGCAAGGGCCGTACGCCTCTTACTGGCCCGTCGGGATCAATATCGTCTTTATGGACAGTCTTTAGCAGGCTCCTGCGGTCGATTAGTGAGAAAGCTCCCCTGCCGCCGAAGGACCACAGTGGCTGCTGTTATGGTCCTCCTGTTATTCCGGTGTCAATCGAAGATCGTGAATGCACGCGCGGTGGGCGAGGCGCAGAACGCGCACGATCCGAGAGAGCGGACAGGAAGCGTGGCGCCGTCCCGGTCTCGTGACAGACGAACCGGGCGGCGCGCCGCCGACCACCGAAGGTGCTTGTGAAGATCATCTCCGTGGCGACGCAGAAGGGTGGCGTCGGCAAGACGAGCTCCACCGTCAACCTGGGCGCGGGCCTGGCCCTGGCCGGGCAACGGGTCCTCGTCGTCGACCTCGATCCGCAGGCCCAGGCGGGCACCGCGCTCGGGCTGAACCTCTCCAGCGAGGAGCAGCTCGCCCGCTCGCTCGGCTGGGTCATGCAGGGGCGGCTCCAGGGCATGCGCATGGACCTGCCCGCCATCTGGTTCGACCGCAGCGAGCTGCTCGCCGACTTCGAGGGGGCGGGCTCGCTGCACCTGCTGGCCTGCGAGGAATCCACGATGACGGCGGCCCAGGACCTGATCCACAAGAAGGGGTACCAAGCGACCCCCGTGCTGCGGCGGATGCTCCTGGAGGTCGCCTCCGAATTCGACTTCGTGGTGATCGACACCCCGCCCGCGGTGACATCGATGTCGGCCACCGCACTGGCGGCGGCCGACTACGTGCTCACCGTGTGCGTGCCCGAATACCCGGCGCTCAAGGGCGCGGCGGCCACCCGCGGCACGGTGCGCTACGTGAAGGACCGCACCGGGGGCGAGTGCGACCCCCAGTACCTCGGGGCGATCATCAACCGGTCGAATCCGCCGTCCAAGTGGAAGATGCAGGAGGTCAACATCCGCAACGGCATGCTCGACACCGATCTGGCCCCCTTCCGGACGGACATCCGCGTCGACAACCGGATCAGCGACTCGTTCGCCTTCGGGGTCCCCGCCGTCGTCCGCTACGCCAGCTACACCCCGGGCAAGATGTACGGCGAGCTGATGGTGCAGATCCTCCGCAGGATGGGCCAGCCCCCGGAGCAGTGGGAGACGCCCGAACGCATCGAGGGCGAGGTGCCCCGTGTCTGAGGAGTCCACTCCGGGCCGGGCGGCCCGGGGCAAGCGGATGCCACCGTCCTACTTCAGGATCCAGGGGAGTTCCCTGGTCAAGGACCTGCTCGCCGGTGCGGACGCGGTGGCCGGGCGCTCCTTCCTCGGCTCGGGCGGGCAGGCCCCCGGCCCGGCCCCGGCGCCCGCTGCCGCCGCGTCCCACCCGGCCGAGGTGGCCGACGTACCGCGGGCCGACGTACCGCGGGCCGACCTGCCCGCGGCCGACGTGCCCGCGGCGGGAGGCGTACCGGCCTCACCCGCCGCCGTGCCCCTCGGGCCCCCGCCACCCGGGGGCGCCGAGCTCGGCGCGCCCGTCGACCGGCCCACCGGGCCGTGGGCGCATGGGGCCGTCCACCTGAGCTACGCCGACGCCAAGCTCCGCTCCTCGCAGTGGCGCGCGCACGGCTTCCGCATCGCGCCCGACGTGCTCGCCCGCCTCAAGACGAGGGTCAACCAGGACCGGCGCACCACCGGGAACCCGCACCTGGCCATCGGTCACTACGTGGACGCGGCCCTGCGGCACATGCCGGGCGACGTCGGCGCGCTCATCGCCATGGCCGAGGAATTCGGCACCGCTCAGCTCTGGGACCAGGAGCGGACCCAGCCGTCCACCTACCGGGTCGGCCGGCGGGCGTACGCGCTGGCCTCCGGAATGAAGATGCAGCTCCAAGAGGCGGATTTCGGCCGCCGCGGCACCCAGGTGGTCTCCGCCGGAATCGAGACCTTCCTGGACGCCCTGGAGACGGAGGGGCCGTTGCGGCGGCCGGTCAAGAAGGGCTGACCACCGGCCGACCGCCGCGCGGCGGCCCGGGGTCATCCGGCCGCCGGGTGGCCCGGTCGCCCGGTCACTCGGGCCGCCGCACCAGCCCCCGACCTTTGGCTGCAACGATGCCTGCAACGCTGTGACGAACGATCTCTGCGACGATCGCTCCATCGATGTCACCCTCACCTCACAATTCCTTGTGACAGCAGTGCCGAAAAACAATGGAAAAGCGTCTCGCCGGTGATTCCGTGGCCGCTTTCCGGGCCCTGCGCGGGCTCCCGCCAATTGAGCGCCGTCGCCGTTTCTAGTGACGCGAGATCCCATTCCGTTTTGCGTTATGCTCCCGTTAGTGGTGAATCGCGGACATGTGATCGCGGACATGTGACGGAGAGGGCGCTGTATGTCGCTGCCCAGTGGGAAGCTCAGTACCAGTGCTGTTGCCGCCGCGGCCGGGCTCAGTGAATCGTGGGCCTGGAAGGCGCGGGACCAGGGGGTGCTCAGTGAGCCCCATTTCGAGGAGGACGTCGTCGCGCTGCGCGTGTACGCCTTCGTCTGCCAGATCGTCTGGCCCGGTACGCGCCGCCCGCGCAGCGCCCGGCAGGAGCTGGAGCTGTGGCAGCAGTCGGCGGTCGACGCCGCCCGGAGGGCCGCGAGCGACCCCGCCACCACCTCGGAAACGGCCCTGTGGGTCCTGGAGGACTCCGTCCACCTGGTGACCTCGCCCGACCAGCGGGCTTCGTTCGACCTCAAGTACCTCGGCGGGCGCTCCGCCTTCCGCATCCCGGTGGGCCTGTGGGCGTCCCAGTTGCCCGACGCGATGGCCTCGCTGGCCTCGCGGCGCCGCCGCGGCGCAAACTCCGGGTCCGCGCGGTGAGGAAGCGCGGCGTCGCCCCGTACGCGGCGCGGCCGTACGTCATTCCGGTCCCCCCTGTTAACGGGGAGGCCGAAATGACGTAGGACCACGACGGCTCAGCCGTTGGGAAGACACCGGGGTCGGGGTGTTTCGCAGTCACCCGCCCGGTGTTCCAGTCTCCGGAAGGCTTCGCAGGCCTTCCGAAGGAATCCGGCGACCGGCTTGCGCCCGGTCGTCCCGGCATTCGAACCGTTCCTGCCGAACACCCGAGGAGAAGTACGAGAGTCGGCTTTGCCATGCTCTCGTCGTACGAGAAGGCTTCGCCATTTTGCACTACCGCCATGCCATTTTTCAATCAGGCCGTGTCCGGCTTGCCACCATTCGGCCATCGAGGGCCGGGGGAGCGAACCGGTGAGCGCCCCGGGAAGCCCCCGCACCGATGACCTGTTGTGGACCCCGGAAGCCGGGCAGTGGGTGTCGACCACGACGGGCCGGATCGCCCCGGACGGCTACGGCTGGATGCAGGCCGTGCACTGGGTCGCCGACGGCGGTCGCTACCGCCCCCGCCGCGCCCACGGACCCGCCTTCGGCGACACCACCGTGCGGATCGCGAACGAACTCGTCCGCTTCTCCCCCTGCCGCCCCGGGGTCGACCACCTCGCGCGCCGGCTCGGGCTGAGCGAGCGCACCGTCCAGTACCACCTCCAGATGCTCCGGCAGGCCGGTCTGCTCGCCTACGTCCAGCGCGGGACGCGGGTACGGGCCCAGGGCCGCCGGGCGAGCGAGTTCGCCAGGATCGTCCCCGCAGCCTTCGACGACCGCCTCGGCGTCCGTGTCATCGGCACCGGAGTCCGGCGCCGGCCGGTCGGGATGGCCGAAGCGGGGCGGGCCGAGATGGCCGCGCTGGGCCGCAAGGCGGTCCGCAGCGCCCGGCGCCGGCGCTCCCGTCCGGGCCGCCGCAGGACACCTGCCCGTTGCACCCCAATGGGGGTCGCTACTCCTGCTCTTTCCCCCACCGGTGATACTCGTCCGCCCCCTGAGGCGAAGCTCGGTCACGGGAATCCCACCAGCACCACCAGCACCAGCACCAGCAAGACCGGACGGCTCAACGACGTCGGGCGCCGCTTCCGGCTCGCGGCCGAACTGATCCGCCGGGTCGGCTGGCTCGGCCGCAGCTCCACCCCCCGGATCGCCTGGATCGTGCGGCACGTCGCCGACGCCGGCTGGACCGCCGACGAGGTGCTGGCCTGGCTGCACGCCCGCGGCGAGGCCGATCTGGTCCGACGCCCCTCCGGGTTGCTGGCCACCCTGCTCCAGGGCGCCGAAACCCTCCTCGACACCCCGCGGAAGCGGGCCATGGCCGTCGAGGACTGGCGGGACTCCCGGGCCGCCGGGCAGCGCCGCCACCGCGGCTGGCTGCCCGCCACGAACGCACCGCGGTCCCGGGCCGTACGCGAGCTGGTCACGACCGCCCTCGTGCCCCCGCAGCGCACCGACCTGCGCCCCGCCCCCGCCGCGCAGCGGGCGCCGCTCGACGGCCGGCCGCTCGCCCCCGCCCACACGGCCCTGCTGCGCGAGACCGCCCGGGCCGAGTTCATGCTCGGGGACAGCACGCTGGTGCGCTCCGCCGTCCGGGCCTGGGGCAGCGAGCGGGCCGCGGAGGTCTACGGCGAGGAGCTGGTGCGGCGCGTGCTCGGGCTCGCGCGGGCCACCGCCCTGCTGACCCTGGCCGACCCCCGGGCCGCGTCGTGACCCCTGCGGTGGGCCCCGGCTCCGGGGCCGACCTGGCCCGGGTCGCCCTGGAGGCCGCCCGCGCGGCCGCCCGCAGCGCCGCCGAGCCGGGTGCGCGGACCACCGCCCGGCGCGCGCCGTCCGCGGGCGGCGGCGCACGGGACCCCGAGCCGCTGGGGGCGGTGGTGCGCGGGGTGGTGACCGAGCGGGCCTGGGGCCCCGGCCGGGGCCCCGACGGCGTCCTCGCCCGCTGGCCCGGGGTCGCGGCCGAACTGGCCGGCCACGTACGGGCCGTGGGCTTCTCGGAGGCCGAGGGCAGGCTGGACCTGCTGCCCGACGCCCCGGCGTACGCCCTGCACCTGCGGCTCCTCGGGGACGAGTTGCTGCGCCGCTTCGCCGCGCTGCCGGGAGGTGACCGGGTACGGGAGATACGCGTCCTGGAGGCGGCTCCGCCGGAGTCGCCGGAGCTGCCCGACCCGCCGGCCCTCCCGACCCAGCGGGATCCCGCGGCCCCGTCGACCCGACCGCCCACGGACGCGGAACCTTCGGCGGGCTACCGCCGGGCGTTGGCCGCGCACCGGGTGGGCCGCCGAGCCGGTCTACGGGCGCGCGGCGTCGACCCGGCGGGCGGTCCGGCGGGCCGGACGGGCGGAACGGGCGACGCGGTCAGGCGGGATCGGTCGTGATCGTGGGCGCCTGGTCGTGCCAGACGCAGAACACGGAGACCGAGGTGGAGCCGCGGGTGAAGGTCACCCGGATCCACGTGTCCTGCACCCAGCGCTGCACGGACCAGCCGGGCGCGGGCGCGGCCGTGACCAGGCTCGCGGAGTCCTTCCTGACCGAGAAGGTGACGGTGCCCCCCTCGGTGACGCGGGACTGGGTGTCCCCCCGCGGCGTCGACCGCGACGGCGAAGGGGTGTTGCCCGCGCTCCGCGACGGGCCGGGCGTCGGGGTGTTCGTGCCCGGCCGGGTGCCGGGGTCGCCGGAGCGGTCGTCCGGGGAGCGCGCGCCCGAGCCGGACGGAACAGGAGCGGACGGGGTGGGCGAGGACGGGGCGGTGGCGGACGAGGGTTTCGGCGGCGCCGCGGAGGAAGCGGCTCCGCCCGTGATCAGCAGGGCCTGCGGCGGATCGTCGACGGCCCCGTGCATGACGCTCCGGATGCCCCACCAGGAAACCGCGACGGCCGCGCCCATGGCCAACAACCACACGGATCTGCGCAGCAATCCTCTCTCCATTCCGGCAGCGTATCCAGCGCGCTGCGCACGGTGCAAAGAAAGCAATACGCTCGTCCGGATCGGGTTGTGAGGCGTGCGGATCGCGCCGCCCGGGCCGAAGTCCGCATTGCTTTGCCGGCGTTCGCTACCGGGAAGTCGTGTCGTACACTTCGAGCCATGGCATGTGTGCTCGTAGTCGAAGACGACCTGTTCGTGCGCTCGGCCCTCATTCGTCATCTGACCGAAACCGGTCACGTGGTGCGAAGTGCCGGAACGGCGATCGAAGCATTGCGCGAAGTGACCGCCCAGGACATCGACGTCGTCATCCTCGATCTCGGACTGCCGGATCTCGACGGGTCCGAAGTCCTGAAAATGATGCGTGGGATAACCGACGTCCCCGTCATCATCGCGACCGCCCGTGACGACGAATCAGAAATCGTGCGCCTGCTCAACCGCGGCGCCGACGACTACCTGACGAAACCGTTCTCGGTGGAACAGCTCTCCGCGCGGCTCTCCGCCGTCCTGCGCCGCTCCGGCCGCGCCTCGTACGACGACGGCCGCGCCGAGGAGCCGGCCCTCATCTCCGTGGGCGAGCTGCGGATCGACCCGGTCCGCCGCAGGGCGGCCCTCGGCGAGCGGATGCTGGAGCTGACCCGGCGCGAGTTCGACCTGCTCGCCTTCCTCGCGGAGCGCCCCGGCGCCGTGGTGCCCCGGCGGGTCCTGCTGTCGGAGGTCTGGCAGCAGACCTACGGCGACGACCAGACCATCGACGTCCACCTGTCCTGGCTCCGCCGCAAGCTCGGCGAGACCGCGGCGCAGCCGCGCTACCTCCACACCGTCCGCGGGGTCGGCTTCAAGCTGGAGGCGCCCGGCACGTCGGCGTGCTTCGGAGCGGGCGCCCACAGCGCATGAAATGGGCTCTCGTACGGGTGTGCCTCGCGGTCACCCTGATGGTCGTCGCCGCCTTCGCGGTTCCGCTCGCCGTCGCCGTCCGCGACGCGGCCCGTGACCGGGCCTTCACCGCGGCCGAGCGGGAGGGCGCCGCGATCGGTCCGGTGCTGTCCCTCACCACCGAACGCGAGCCGCTCGCGCACGCGTTGGCCAGTACGCGGGCCGGGGCCGAGGGACGGATGTCCGTGCACGTGCCGGACGTACCGGTCGCCGCGCTCGGCGGCACCCGGGTCCGGCAGGCGGACGTCGAGGATGCCGAGCGGCGCCGCCGGATGGTGCGGATCGCGGTCTCCGGCGGATGGGTCGTCCTCCAGCCCACCCTCCTCGGCTCCTCCGGGATGGCCGTGGTGGAGGTGTTCGTGCCCGCCGACGACGTCAGCGAAGGGGTGCGCACCGCCTGGTTGGTGCTGGCCGGGGTCGCCGTCGCGCTCGTCGCCGGTTCGGCCGTCGTCGCCGACCGGCTCGGCGTCCGCATGGTGCGGCCCGCCGAACGGCTGGCCGAGGCCGCGCACGCGCTGGGCGAGGGGCGGCTCGACGCCCGTGTGCCGGAGGCGGGGCCGGCCGAACTGCGCACCGCCGCGCAGGCGTTCAACAAGATGGCCGAGCAGGTGATCAGCCTGCTCGAAGCGGAGCGGGAGCTCGCCGCCGACCTCTCGCACCGGCTGCGGACCCCGCTCACCGCCCTGCGGTTGAACGCGGCCTCGCTGGGCGACGGGCCGCCCGCCGAGCAGACGCGCGCCGCGGTCGCGAAGCTGGAGGGGGAGGTCGACACGATCATCCGCAGCGCCCGCGAGCACCGCCCCTGCGCGGGCACCGGGCCGGTGCCCGGGCTCGGCTGCGACGCGGCGGCCGTGGTCCGCGAACGGCTCGACTTCTGGGGGGCGCTGGCCGAGGACGAGGGGCGGCCGGTCCGTGTCGCGGGCACCGAGGAGCCGGCGAACGTACCGGTGGCTCGGGCGGACCTGGCCGCCGCGCTCGACGTGATGCTCGGCAATGTCTTCCGGCACACGCCCGAGGGCACCGGGTTCTCCGTCGACCTGCACCGCGGCGGTGACGCGCTGATCGTGCTGGTCTCGGATGCCGGGCCCGGCATCGCCGATCCGGAGGCGGCGTTGCGCCGGGGCAACGAGGGGGGCCGGGCCGGGTCCACGGGGCTGGGGCTCGACATCGTGCGCAAGCTTGCCGAGGCCACCGGGGGCGAGGTGAGCATCGGCCGCTCCGTGCTCGGCGGAGCCGAGATCCGCGTCCGCCTCGGCCACGCCCCCCGCCCGACGGGTCGACGCCCCCGCCCCCGCTCCCGCCGCGCGGGCCGCCGCCACGGCTGACGCCCCCGCCCCACCCTCCGGGGGCGCCTCAATCGCCGGCGGGGCTGGTTTTGCCCCCGTCGCGTGTCGGCTGCGGCTGCCGGGGCCGCCTCAAACGCCGGCGGGGCTGGTTTTGCCCCCGTGGTGTGTCGGGTGCGGCTGCCGGGGCGCCTCAATCGCCGGCGGGGCTGGGTTTGCTCCCGTGGTGTGTCGGGTGCGGCTGCCGGGGCGCCTCAATCGCCGGCGGGGCCGGACAATCCAGCCTCGCCGGCGTTTGAGGCGCCCCCGGAGGGATGCTGACGCGGCCGGGGCTGGACAGTTCAGCCTCGCCGGCGTTTGAGGCGCCCCCGGGGGGACCCCACGGGGGCGCCTAGCGGGCCCCGGGGGCCGGGGGTGTGGTTGCCAGGCCCATGCCGTAGGCGACCACCGCGGCCTGGGTGCGGTTTTCCAGGCCCAGTTTGGCCAGGGTGCGCGAGACGTACGTCTTCACGCTCGTCCCCGCCAGGTGCAGCTCCCGGGCGATCTGTTCGTTCGTCATCCCCATGCCGATGAGCCGCAGCACCTTCCGCTCGCTGTCGCTGAGCGAGGCCACCTTCGCGTCGACCCCGTCCACCCGCACCGGAACCCGCCGCATCGCCTGACGCACCAGGCTCCGCAGCACATCGGGGGCGAAGACCCGGCCGCCGGTGGCCACCACCTCCAGCGCGGAGAACAGCTCCTCGCAGCGCAGGTCCTTGAGCAGGAACCCGCTCGCCCCGGCCTCCAGCGCCTCCAGCACCTGGCCGTCACCGCTGTAGGTGCTCAGCACCAACACCCGCGGCGGATCGGGCAGTTCCATCAGCTTGCGCGTCGCGGCGATGCCGTCGACGTGCGGCATCCGCAGGTCCATCAGGACGATGTCGGGCCGGTGCGTCCGTACCTGGACGAGGGCCTCGGCGCCGTCGACCGCTTCGCCGACCACCTCGAAGCCGTCGCCCGATTCGATCATCATCCGCAGACCGGACCGGATGATCGTCTGGTCGTCCACGATTACCACGCGGATGCTCACAGGGCGCGTCCTTCGTTCTCGGTCTGGGTGAGGGTGGCCGGCAGCGGGACCACCGCCTGGACCCGGTAGCCGCCACCGGCCACCGGCCCCGCGTCGAAGGCGCCGCCGACCGCGACGAGCGCGTCGGTCAGCCCGCGCAGCCCCAGCCCGGCCGAGCCGTACCCGGCGCCCGGACCCGGGTGTTCGCAGGTCCGCCCGTTGACGACCTGGAGGGAGACGGTGCCGGGCCCGTACACCAGCCGGACCCGGACCGGCGCCCCCGGCGCGTACTTCGCCGCGTTGGTCAGGGCTTCCCGGCTGACCCGGTAGAGCAGGGACTCGCACCGCTGACCGAGGTCGCGCGGGCGGCCCTCGACCGCGTGCGAGGCGTCCATGCCGATGGCCCGCATGTTGCGGGTCAGGCCCTCCAGGAACTCGTTGCAGCTCAGGTGGCCGCGCAGCGGCTCGTCCGGATCGTCCGGCTCGCGCAGGACGTTGATCACCCCGCGCAACTCCTGCATCACGGTGATGGCGCCGTCCTGGATCGCCCCGAACTCCGCCGCCACCTCGGGCGTGAGCCCCTTGCGGCGCTGCGCGGCCCCCGCCCGCATCACCAAGTAGGTCGCGTGGTGGCCGACCGTGTCGTGGATCTCGAAGGCGAGCTGGGTGCGCTTCTCCAGGATGGCGAAGCGGGCCGCGCTGTCGATCGCGGACTCCGCGCTCGACAACCGCTCCCGCAGCCGCTCCCGCAACTCCCGCTGGCGGCGCACGAGGAGGCCCAGCATCGCCGGCACCACGAAGTTGACGACGGCGACGTACACCTGCCAGCGCGGGTCGTCCACGAAGTCCCCGATCAGCGGACGCGTGCCCAGGTAGCCGAGGACGGCCGCGCCGACGACGGCGCAGGGGCGGCGCCGCCCGTACGCCGCCGTCGCGTAGACGGCGGCGATCAGCGCGGTGCCCTCGTCCGACGCCAGGGTCGAGGCGAGGGCGACGGCCACGCACAGCTCGGGACGGGTGCGCCGCCACATCAGGCTCCCGGCCGCCACCAGCGCACAAGCCGCGCTGGCGGCGTACCCGAGGAGCAGGCCGGTCCCGTGGACGGTGGCCAGGGCCAGGCAGCTCGCCGCCCCCACCAAGACCGCCAGGACGGCGTCCTGGAGGACCCGCTGGCGCGGGGAGAGGGGCGTCTCGCAGCGGCCGAGCGCGCGCAGTTTCCGCTGGGCGAGGCGGTAGACGTGAGTGGGCATGCGGGTCACTCCAGGGGACGTTCTGCCGGTGCGGTCGCCGGCGGCCCGGCCGGCAGGTGGACGACTACGGTGGTGCCCCGCCACGACGAGTCGAGGCAGACGCGGGCGCCGAGGTGGGCGGCGAGCCTGCCGATGACGTGCAGCCCGATCTGCTCCGACTCCATCCAGTCGGCGGACGGGGCGCCCTGGAGCAGCACGTTGAGGGCGTCGAGCCGCTCGCGGGGGATGCCGGACCCCTCGTCGTGGACCCGGACGACGAGCTGCCGCTCGGGCAGCAGCTCGGCGGACACCTCGACCGGTCGCTCCGGCGGGGAGAAGCGGACGGCGTTGTCGATGACCTCGGCCAGCAGGTGCGTCAGCGCGCTGACGGCTTCGGCCGGGACGGTGACGGCGGGCACCGGCTGGCGCACGCCGGCCCGGGTGTACTCGTCGACCTCCGAGGCCGCCGCGCGCAGTACGTCGATCAGCGGCTCGGCGCGCGGGTGGGCGCGGGCCGGCGCGGCGCCGGTCAGCAGCAGCATGTTCTCCCCGTGCCGCCGCATCCGGTTGGCGAGGTGGTCGAGGCGGAAGAAGGAGTCCAGCGCGTCCGGGTCCGCCTCGGTCATCTGGAGCCGGCCGAGCAGGTCCAGCTGTTCGTGGACCAGTACGTGCGAGCGCAACGACATGGCGGCGAGCCGCTCGTGGACCACGGCGCGCAGCACCACCTGGCGACAGGTCTGCGTGACGGCCTCCCGCACCACGGCGTCGAAGGCCCGGGTCACGTCCCCGACCTCGTCGGTGGCGCCGAGGTCCACCGGGGTCACGTCGAGGGCCAGGCCCCCGGGGTCGGGGGCGCGCGACACCCGGGCGACGAGGGCGGGCAGTTCGTGCTGGGCCTTGAGCGCCGCCCGGCGCAGCCGCTGGAGGCGGCGCACCAGGCGCCGCGCGACGAACACCGCCACGCCCGCGGAGACCAGTACGGCGCAGGCCACCAGCGCCACGTGGGCGAGCAGCGCCTCCCAGGCGCGCGCCCGGGCGCTGGAGGCCGCGTGCAGCGACTGCTCCTGCAGGGACGAGGAGACCTCGTGCATCCGGTCCAGGACCCGGGTGGCGCAGCCGCCCCACTCGGCCCGGGCGGGCCGTTTGCCCGTGGCCGCGCGGGCGAGCGGCGCGGCCAGACAGCCGTCGTCGATCGCGGTGGCGTCCTGCCCGGGCGCGCCGAGCGCGTCGGCGGCGGCCCGGAACTCCCGCGCCGCGTAGCGCCGCTGCCCGTCCTGCTGGGCGAGGAAGGCGGTGTCCTTGTCGGACAGGGCCGTGCTGTCGGGTGCTACGTCGATCAGGGCGCGCTGCGCGGACAGCGCGGCGGTGCCCGCGGCCAGCGCGCGCACGGCCCGGGCCGTGTCGGTGGCGCGGGGGGCGGGGCCGGTGCCGGGGGCGAAGGAGAGGGCGCCGAGCGCCTCGATGGCGTCGTGGTAGGCGGACACCGCGGTCGGGAGGTCCCCGGAGCGGGTGAGGTCGGCCGCGCGGGCCCGGTCCAGCCCGTCCAGCGCGGTGCGCGCGCGGTCCAGGCGGGGCGCGAGGGCGGCGTCGGTGGCGCCGGGGCCGGCGTCCTCGCGGAACTTCCCGACGGCCCGGTCGGTCTCCAGTCGGCGCTGCTCGACCTGGTCGGTGACCTTGCCCCCGGCCAGGGCGAGCGCGCCCCGCTCGTTCTCCAGGCCGCGGGTGACGGCCGTGGCCGCCAGCGCGACGAACGCGCGGCGTTCGGTGACGACCGTGTCGTGGTGGTGCTCCGCCGCGTCCCGCACGACGGTCACCGCGAGCCCGAGCGCCAGGCAGAGCGGCAGCAGCAGGACGAGTCCGACCTGGGTGCCCAGCCGCCTGTGGTGCAGTGCGTAGGTGCTCATGGGTCCCAACGTCTTCCGGCGCGGGCTTGGTCCGGCCGTGGTGTGGTGCGGGGGCGCGTCCCACGGTGGCAGCCGATCGGACCGACGTCCGGCGCCGAACGGCGTCAACCCCGCTCCGATGGTGGACACTCCGGTGCGGTGGGAGTGAACTCCGTATCAGCGTATGCACCGCTGGATGGACCATCGGCCGACTAAAGGCCTAGGAGCCTCGGCCGAAGGTCGCGGGTCGGGGCGGGCGTGGCGGGCGTAAGGGGCGTGGGTGGTGGCCGGGCCTCACGGGCGGCCGAGCCTGATGGCCGACGCGTCACGGGTCACGGGTCACGGGCCATGGGTCACGCGCCATGGGTCACGGGTCACGGGTCACGGGAAGAGCATGCGGGCCGCCTCGACCCGGTTGTGCGCGCCGAGGCGGGTGAGGATCTCGCTGACGTGCGTCTTCACCGTGGCCACCCGCAGGTGCAGCCGGTCGGCGATCGCCGCGTTGGACAGACCGGTGGAGAGCAGCTCCAGCACCTCGCGCTGACGGTCGGTCAAGGCCTCCGACACGGCCGTCGACGGCCGCCGCGCCGCCCGCGGCCGGTGGGCGACGAGGGAGAGGACGTACGAGGTCACCTCCGCGGAGAAGAACGCCTGGCCCGCCGCCACGTACCGCACCGCCCGCCCGAGGTCCTTGCGCAGCGCGTCCACGGCCAGCACCCCCGACGCGCCGGCCGCCACCGCGTCCGCCACGATGCGCGGGCCCGGCGGGCCGACGAGCACCACCTCCGGCCCGCCCGGCCCCCGCCGCAACTCCCGGGTGAGGGCGAACCCGTCGACGCGCGCGTCGGCGTACACCACGACGACGTCCGGCAGCAGCACCCGGATCCGCTCGCGCGCGCTCGCCTCGTCCCAGGCCTCCCCGATCGGGTTGACGTCGGCGGCCCGGCGCAGCTCGTCGCGCAGCGCCGCGCGCAGTTCGTGATCGCCGCTGACCGGTAGGACCGTGATCATCGCGTGCTGCTCCGAACGGGGGGAGGGGCGGGGGAGGGGTGCGGGGAGGGGAGCCGGGACGAGCGGGCCGGAGGTTACGTTTGCCGTACGCCGTGACCGTCGGGAGCCCGCTGTTGCTGATCAAAGTGCTGGTCATCGAGGACAACGTCATCACCGCGGCGGGTCTGGAGCAGATCATCGGCTCCGCCGGGGACATGGAGGTGGTGGGAGTCGCCCGCGATGCGGCACAGGCCGTGGTCGAAGCGGCACGGACCCGGCCGGACGTCGCCCTCGTCGACCTGGTCCTGCCCGACGAGGACGGACTCGTGGTCGCCCGGAGGCTGCTGGAGGCGCCCCGGCCGCCGCGGGTGCTCGTCATGACGGCCTTCCACGACGAGTCCCGGGTGCGCGAGGCACTCGACCTCGGGGTCTCCGGCTTCCTGCTGAAGGACCTCGCGGTCGACGACCTGTTGGAAGCCGTCCGCGCGGCCCGCGCCGGGCACTCGGTGCTGCACCCGGTGGTCACCCGGAGCCTGCTCGACTCCCTGCGCGCGGACACCTCCGCCTCGGCCGAGGACCTCGACCTCCTCGCCACCCTCACCGACCGCGAGCGTTCCGTGCTGCGCCTGCTCGCGCTCGGGCTGACCAACGCGGCCATCGGCGAACGGCTCGGCGTCACCGAGGCGACGGTCAAGAACCACGTGGCCCAGCTCTTCGGCAAGCTCGGCCTGACCGGCCGGGTGCAGCTCGCCCGCTTCGTCAACCGGCTCGGGCCGCAGGAGATGTGAGCCCGCCGCCCCGGCCGGCGTCCGCGCCGCCGGGCGGTGCGGTACGGACGCGCTCACCGCGAAGCCGTCGCCGGCCGGCCCCGCCGTGAAGGTGCCGCCCAGCAACCGCAGCCGCTCGGCGAGCCCGGCCAGCCCGTTGCCACCGCCGGGCAGGGTACGGGCGGGCAGCCGCACGCCGCCGCTGTCGCGCACCTCGACCCGGATCCCCTCGACGTCACAGCCGACCCGGACCGTCACCGCCGCGCCCACCGCGTGCTTCGTCGCGTTCGTCAGCGACTCCTGGATCACGCGGTACGCCGCCAGCTGGAGCGGGGTGGGCAGCACTTCGGCGTGCCCCTCCTGATGCAGCGTCACGTCGAGGCCGCCCCGCCGGGCATGGGCGATCAGCTCGGGGATCCGCTCGGCCGGACAGGCCAGGTTGGCGGCCGTGACGAGGTGCAGCGCCTCGCGCAGCTCCTCCAGGGCCCGCTGCCCGCTCTCCCGGATCCGGTCGACGGTCCGCACGGCCACGGGGGGCAGGACGGAGCGGGAGGTGGCGTCGAGCGCGTTCGCGGCCAGCACGATGTCGCTGACCCGGTGGGCGACGATGTCGTGCAGGTCGCGGGCGACCCGGGACCGCTCCCGCGCCTCCGCCCGCTCCACCAGCCGGGCCTGGGCCCGCTCCAGCTCCGCGGTGCGCTCGCGGTCCGCCGCGGCGGCCCGCTCGCGCCGACCCCACGCGCGTCCCGCCCACAGCGGGCCCAGCGAGAGGGCGAGGGCCACGACGGCCTGCCGCGCGTCGAAGGAGCCGGGGTCGAGCGGGCCCGAGGAGCCGGAAGGAGGATGCCCGTAGACCGCGACGGCGACCGCGACCGCCACCAGGGAGCCCGTCGCGGCGAGGGCGGCCAGTACGCGTCGATCGCGGACCCGGACGCCGGCCGCGTACAGGGCCACGGCGAGGACCAGCGGGGTGTCGGCCAGCAGGTGCCCCAGCATGGCGAGCACGGCGTAGAGGACCGGGCGGGCCGCGTGGCGGACCATCGCGACGACGAGCAGGACGCACAGCACGACCACGACGGCAGGCCGGTCGGAGAGCACGAGCCCGCCGGGCATGTGGCCCAGCCAGTTCCATGCGCTCCAGAGGGCCACCGCGGGCGCTACGCACCGGCACGCGTGCGGCAGGGACCGTATTTCGGCCGGGCTCTTGAGCATTGTCAGAATTAGAGCAGACCGGACCTGTTCACAAAGGGGCCATTGGCCTCTTCAGGGCGGGACGAAAGTCCTTGAGGGGCGGTCTTTCGAGTTTCGCGCGCAGGGCCTACGGCTGCATCGGGAGATAGCCGAGGTGTTCTTCCCAGGTGAGCAGCAGCTCCCCGGGGGTGATCGAATCCATCGTGGGATCGCCCAGGTCAGCGACGGTCCGGTCGTACACGGGGGTGTCGCCCGGCCAGCTGGACGGGTAAGGACTGGCGGAATGAGAACGGCGCTGGTGTTCCACGGTGGGTGGCCCTCTCGTCTTCCCGGCGGCAGTGGAGTGACGGGAATTCACCCGCCGGGCCCGCACGGGCTGAAGCGTGTCTTCGGTCCGTACGATACCGCTGATTCGCCGGGCAAATGGCTGTTGCGGGTGGTCCGATATTGACATTCCGTCACATGTGCTTTTCCTGCCGTCGATTTAAGGAGTTTTAAGGTTCTATTCGATCACCGATAAGGGTGGGCCGGTGAGACTGGACGCATGGACAAAGGGGGCGCGGCCCGGGACCAACGGGCCGGGGAGACGACGCTGGTGCTCGACACCGTCCGACTGCGCAGCCGCCGGCGGCCCCCCGGGTCGCGGCTCCCGCGGCGGGCGCTCGCCCTCGCGGCCGCGGTCGTCGTGGCCCTCGTCCTCCTCGCGATCGCCGTCGGCAGCGACGGCTTCCGCGTGCTCACCGACCCGGCCCGCCCGGGCACCGGCGCCCCGCGCGCCGCCGCCGGGAGCGCGGAGAGCGCCGGGTCCGCGGCCCCGTCGTCCCCGCAGCCCGATCCCGCCGCGCACCCGGACCGGTCCGCCGCGCCGGCGCGCTCGCCCGGACCGGGAACGCCGCCGCCCTCCGGGGAGGCGTCCGCGGGTCCGGGCTCGGGAGCGGACACCCTCGGCCCGGGCGACGCGGGGGAGCCGGTGACGCGGATGCAGCGCATGCTCTACTCGATCGGCATGTACCACGGCCACCGGTTCGGGTCCTACGACGAGGACACCGCGGCGGCGGTGCGCGCGTTCCAGCGGTGGTCCACCGTCGCGGCGGCCGTCGCCGCCGATCCCCCTGGCCGCTACGGCCCGGCCACCCGCACCGCTTTGGAGCGGGTCGCGCCCTGACGAACCTCATGCCGCTTCGATGGAACCGATTTGTCGCTGTATCGATCTCTACCTGCGAGATCCGTTCGAGTCCGCGTTCGAGATCCTTCAGTCTGCACCGGAGATCCGAGTGAAACACCGTTCCGCCACGCTCTGCGCGGCCCTCGTCCTGTCCGCCGTCGCCGCGCTGTCCGGCTGCTCCAGCGACGGAGATCCCGTGTCCTTCGCCCCGAAGGAGTCGGCGGCGAAGCCGGGGGAGACCAAGGCCGCCAGCGACGTGCGGATGCCGACCAACCCGCGCGAGTGGACGACGCAGCGGGAACTGCCCGACGGGACCCGCGTGGTGCGCACCGACCTGACCGGGCCGAAGTCCGGCTTCACCGGTCGGGTGTGGGCCTGGGTGCCGAAGCAGTACGGCAAGCCCGAGTACAAGGACAGCGCCTTCCCGGTGCTGATGGCGCTGCCCGGCGCCGTGGGGTACCCGACGAACTACTTCTTCTCCAAGGAGTTCCGCCTCCAGGAGCGGATCGGGGAAGCCGCCGACAAGGGCGAGAGCCTGCCCTTCATCGTGGTCATGCCGGTGCTGAACGCCAACAAGGACACCTACTACGACGGCAGCGACATACCGGGGCAGCCCAAGATGGGCACCTGGATCTCGGACGACGTCCCGGACCTGGTGCGGGAGAACTTCCGCACCTACGCCGACCCCAAGGGCTGGGGCTTCTTCGGCTCCTCCTCCGGCGGCTACGTCGGCATGAAGATGGTGCTCCAGTACCCCGAGCGGTTCAGCGTGGCGATCGCAGGCGGGCCCGACGCGGCCCCCGACTCGCCGCTGTGGAACGGCCATCCGAAGGAGAAGCAGGAGAACAGCCCGGCCTGGCTGGCCGAGCAGCTGATCAAGAAGAGCGGCGGCGCGGGCGGCCCGTCGAGCAGCCCGTCGAGCAGCGCCAAGGCGGGCTCGAAGGCCAGCCCCAAGAGCACGCCCAAGAGCAGCCCCTCGCCCTCCGCCCCGGCGACCGGCCACAAGGTGTCGATCTCCTTCCTCATGGGCACGAAGGAGCCCAAGTCGGAGGTCGCGGCGCTCGACAAGCTCCGCGCGGACATCACCAAGGGCCCGATCGAGACCAAGGTGACGTCCTTCGAGGGCGGCCACGACGGCTACAAGTACACGGACACCCTGTTCACCGGTGACCTGAAGTGGATGAGCGACCGGATGCGCGGCCCGGTCGCCGCGAAGTGACCGTGCGCAGGGGAGGGGACGTGCCGATGCCGCCTACGACCACCATCACGGCCACGGCCACGGCCACGCCCACGCCCGTCGACCGGGGGTTCGTGAAGCCCCGGCGCGCCCTGGTGGCGCTGGCGGCGACCGCACTCGTCGCGTGCGCGGGCGTCGCCCCCGCGCACGCGAGCACCCCGCAGGCGCCGCGGACCCCCGCGCCGTCGACGACACCCACGCCCGGGGCATCCGGTGCACCCGGCGGGGCGGCGGCGCGCAAGGAGCCGCCGGCGCAGATGTCGAAGGTGGGCGGTGAGCGGCTCGGCAGTCCCGGGGACCAGGTGGGCGCGGGCGCCCCGAACCTGCCGGCAGGGCTCTCCGCGCTGTCCTGGGTGGTGGCCGACGCGGACACCGGCCAGGTGCTCGGGGCGCGCAACGCCCACTGGCAGCTCCCCCCGGCCAGCACCTTGAAGATGCTCTTCGCGGACACGGTGCTGCCGGCGGTGCCGCACACCGGCAGCCGCCTGGTGACGCCCGAGGACCTCAAGGGGATGGGCGACGGCAGCAGCGCGGTCGGCATCGTGCCCGGGGGCACCTACCAAGTGCCGGACCTGTGGCGCGGGGTGTTCCTGCGCTCGGGCAACGACGCCGTGCACGTGCTCGCGGCGATGAACGGCGGCGTCGAGAAGACCGTCGCCGACATGCAGCGGCGCGCCAAGGAACTGGGCGCCGGCGACACGACCGTGCGCAGCCCCGACGGTTACGACGCCCCGGGCCAGGTCTCCTCGGCGTACGACCTCACGCTCTTCCTGCGGCAGGGCCTGAAGGACAAGGACTTCAAGGAGTACTGCTCGACCGCCTCGGCGCAGTTCCCGGGCGGGCCCGCCGGGCCCGGCAAGGACAAGCCCTTCGGGATCAGCAACACCAACCGCATGCTGTCCGGCGCCGACGGCGTGGCCCCGTACCCGGGCCTGATCGGCGGCAAGAACGGCTACACCACGAACGCGGGGAACACCCTGGCCGAAGCGGCCCAGCGGGACGGGCACACGATCGTGGTGACCGTGATGAACCCCCAGGACAACAAGCGCGACCAGGTCTACACCGAGATGCGCGCCCTCCTGGACTGGGGCTTCGCGGCGGCCGGCAAGGCCACCCCGGTCGGCACCCTCGACCAGGCCGCGGCGGGCGGCGCCGCGGCGAAGGGCGGGGCGGCGGCCGCCGGCTCCGCCACCGGTTCCGGTTCCGGTCCGGGCGCGCTCGGTTGGGGCGCGATCGGGGTCGGGGCGGCGGCCGCGGCGGGGGGCGCGGGCTGGTTGCTGGTGCGCCGGCGCCGCCGCGCGCAGGGCTGACGGCATCGCTGACGGCATCGCTGACGGCATCGGGGAGTCAAGAGGAAAAGGGCCCGTCGGTGGCGCCCGCGGAAGAAGAGTGGCCATAAGGCCGATATTCCGTGTGATTCGTTCCAGCGGCGGGCCGCCCGGCCCCGTGTTTTCGTACGAATGCAGGGCGCTGGGCAGCGGAAAGAGGAATTCGAACCGGAAATCCGCCCTCCCCGATCATCGGAGGGTCGCTGTTATGGTCCTGCTTGACATTCCCGCGTCACGTACCCGAGGGCTCCGCTGTGAAGATCATTGCCATTGCGACGCAGAAGGGGGGCGTCGGCAAGACCAGTTCCACCGTCAACATCGGTGCCGCGCTGGCCTTGGCGGGGCAACGCGTGCTCGTCGTGGACCTGGACCCCCAGGCCCAGGCGGGGTCCGCGCTGGGGCTCAACCTCTCCAGCCAGGACCAACTCGCCCGCTCGCTCGGCTGGGTGATCCAGGCCGGGCTGCAGGGCATGCGCACGGACCTGCCGGCCGTCTGGTTCGACCGCAGCGAACTCGTCGCCGGTTTCGAGGGCGCCGGCACGCTGCACCTGCTGGCCAGCGAGGAATCGACGATGACCGCCGCCCAGGACCTGATCCACAAGGCCGGCTACCCGGCCACGCCGGTGCTCCGGCGGATGCTGATGGACGTGGCGGACGCCTTCGACTTCGTGGTCATCGACACCCCGCCCGCGGTGTCCTCCATGGCAGCGACCGCGCTGGCGGCGGCCGACTACGTGCTGACCGTGTGCGTGCCCGAGTACCCCGCGCTCAAGGGCGCGGCGGCCACGCGGGGCACGGTGCGCTACGTCAAGGGGCGCACCGACGGGGAGTGCGACCCCGTGTACCTCGGGGCGATCGTCAACCGGTCGAACCCGCCGTCCAAGTGGCGGGCCCAGGAGGTCGACACCCGCAACGGCATGCTGGACGCCGACCTCGCGCCCTTCCCGGCCGACATACGGCTGGACAACCGCATCAGCGACTCCTTCGCCTTCGGGGTCCCGGCGGTGCTCCGCTTCGCCGGCCACGCCCCGGGCCGCATGTACGGCGAGCTGATGTGCCAGGTCCTCACCCGCATGCGCCAGCCCCGGGCGGACTGGGACACCCCGGCGCGCATCAGGGCTTGAAGTCCATCGGGCGGAAGTTGAAGAGCTGGTTCCATCCGTTGTTCCACGGATAGACGATCATCTTCTCGTTGGTGCGACCGCCCGGGACGTCGAGGACCCCGTGGTGCTCGCCGGTGTGGGAGAAGTTGTCGACCACCCAGGCGCCCCAGCCGTTGCCCTGTTGGTACTTCAGGCTCCAACGGTCGCTGAACTTGTCGCACGTGGTGGCGACGAGGCCGTACTTGTCCGCGGCCCAATAGGAATTCAGGCACTTCCCCGCCTGCGAACCGGTGGTGATCGTCAAGAGGTACCGGTTCCCCTCGTCGGTGGGGAGGAACATCATCCCGTCCGGCCGCTGGTCCCGGTAGAGCCTCGACATCGGGTCGTAGCCGTTGAAGGCGACCGCGGGGCGATCGGCGGGCACGGGATTGCCCTGTACGTGGAGCGCGCCCTCGTGGCCCTGGGTCGGATCCACGTGGTAGGCCGGGGTGTTGACGAAATCGCAGCCCAGGCTCTTCGCCTCGGCGTAGAGGACGACGTACGCGAGGCTGCCGCCGAGGCTGGGATTGATCGGAAGCCCGATCCGGTCCATCGCCTTCTTCAAATAAGCGCAGCGCTCCGAATTCCCCGGGTTCTCCCGGGGTTGCGCCGCCGCCTGCGCGGTGCCGGCGAGGGGAACGGCGAGCGCGATCGCCGCCGCCGTCGCCAGGGACATGATGCCGTTCTTCATTGCGCCTCCGATTCGGTGCCTACCGAAAAGGCTATGGCGCGAATTTACCTGTCTCTTAGGGCCGCTGGTCCCGGTGTGCCCCTCCCACAGGTCCCGATGCCGGTGCCCGGGAGCCCCCCGAACGAGCGGCGGCCCCCGGTGCCGGGGGCCGCCGCAAGCGCGTCAGTGCTGGTACTGGCCGACGGTGATGAAGTACCGCAGCTCCTCCGGCGTGCCGCCCAGGGCCGTCTCGGCCGCGGCGCGCAGTCCGGCGCTGATGCCCGGTCGGGCCAGGATCCGCGCGACCGCGACGCGGTCGTCCTCGGCCCGTGCGAGGCGCAGGCCGGTCTTCAGGAAGGCGGCCCGGTCGGCGGGGGTGCCGTCCATGGCCTTGATGGCTTCGCGCTTGACGCCCTTGCCGCTGGTCGGGTCGGCGAGGAGCTTGGCGATGGCGACGCTGTTGTCCTCGTCCTGGGCCTTGGCGAGGCCGGTTTCCAGGAAGGCGGCCCGGTCGGCGGGGGTGCCGTCGAGGGCCTTGTTGGCTTCGCGCTTGACGCCCTTGCCGCTGGTCGGGTCGGCGAGGAGCTTGGCGATGGCGGCCGCGTTCTCGGTATCGGAGCCGACCACCGCGCTCGCGGAAGCCTGCGCGGTGACCGGCGCGGCAGCGGCGAGGGCCGGGGTGGCGAGCAGGAGGGCCGGAGCCAGGGCGGCGACGGACAGGGCGAGTGCGGGTCGAGTCAGTTTCATGGTTCCCCCAAAATCGGATGCCGCCGATGAGCTGGCGGCGTAGATGATCTTGGCGAGTCGATCCACTGCGCACAACTCCGAGATCCGGCAAGCAACCGGCCTCGAACGTGCCGAGGTCTGCACAATGCGCCGCACCGCGGTCCGGCGCTACGGAGCTGAGCGAGGGGGTGTACTCGCCCGGACGCGCCCTACCCCGGCAGCAGGAAGAAGCGGCCCAGGTGGTCGCGGGCGGTGTCGTCCAGGAGGGGGGCGACCTCGGCGGCCAGGACGGCGGTGGCGTAGGTGATCCGGCCGGTGTCGAGGGCGGCGTCGGCGAGGACCACCAGCGAGGTCTGCTCGTCGACCGGGGCCATGCAGAGGTGGTGGTCGCGCATGGTGATCACGGAGGCGGCCACCCAGCCGCTGTCGTAGGCGTGCGAGGCGGCCTTGGTCAGGGACATCAGGCTCGCGGCGAGGGCGGCGAGCCGCTCGGCGTCCGCCTTGTCGGTCGCCGCGTCCGTGCACAGCACGAGCCCGCCCGCGGACAGCAGCACGGCCCGCTCGACGCCGGGGGTGCCGGCACACCGCTCGTGGACGGCGCGGGTGATGGCGGCGGCCCGCTGGTCGGCCGACCGCACGGGAGGCGACTGCATGGGGGCTGGCTGCATGGGGGCTGACTGCATGGGAGGTGCTCCTGGAACGGGGAGGGTACGGGCGGTCGTCAGCCGGCGGCGGCCAGGGCGGGGGTCGCGGGGGTGGCGAGCCTGCGTTCCAGGGCGTGTTCCACCATCCGGATCAGCAGTTCCTTCACCGCGTCGCGTCGCCGCGCGTCGGTCAGCAGCACCGGCACGTCGTCGCGGATCCGCAGGGCCCCGCGCACCTGCGCCGGGCTGAAGGGCTGGTGCCCGCCGAAGCCGTTGAGCGCCACGATGAAGGGGACCCCGTTCTCCTCGAAGTAGTCCACCGCGGGGAAGGAGTCGGCCAGTCGACGGCTGTCGACCAGCACGATCGCCCCGATCGCGCCGGTCACCACGTCGTCCCACAGGAACCAGAACCGGTCCTGGCCGGGCGTGCCGAACAGGTACAGGGCGAGGGAGTCCTCCAGGGTGACCCGGCCGAAGTCCATGGCCACCGTGGTGGTCCGCTTGTCGGGGGCGCCGCTGAGGTCGTCCACGCCCTCCGAGGCGGCCGTCAGGACGGCCTCCGTGCGCAGCGGCACGATCTCGGAGATGCTGCCGATCAGGGTGGTCTTGCCGACGCCGAAGCCACCGGCCACGACGATCTTCGCGGACGACCGGGCGCCGGACGGGGCCGCCGTCGCGGGCGGCCGGTGCTGGTCAGATGCTGTGAAGTCCACTGAGGACCCTTTCGATCAACGTGGTGGACGGTGCGTCACCCGTGGGCTCGGTGACGGAGACCAGCCCCATGCCGGACAGGTCCGACACCAGGACGCGGGCCACCCCGATCGGCACGTGCAGCAGGGCGGACACCTCGGCCACCGAGGTGGGCCGGACGCACAGCGCCAGGATGCGGTCGTGCTCCGGGTGCCCGGTGCCCGGCCACGGGCTGGGCACGGTCTGCACCAGGGCCTCCAGCGGCAACGCCAGCAGGGTCACGGTCCGGCCCGCCGTGATGGCGTACGGGCGGGGGGCGATCGGCGCGGGAACGGGCGCCGGGGGAGCGGATGGTCTGAGGGGATCAGTCGGCGACGGCGGCATGGTCCCTCAAGGTGGAGCGGAGTTCGGGCGTCAGGACGTGGCCGACGCGGCGCACCAGACGGGTCATCTCGTAGCCGAGGACGGCGCGGTCGGTGCCCGCGTGGGCCGCCACCGCCAGCAGCGAACCGTCCGAGACGGTGACCACGGCCAGCACGCCGTGCTGCATCTCCAGCACGGTCCGGCTCACCGGCCCCGAGCCGTGCAGCCCCGACGCCGCGCCCGCGAGCGCGGCCAGCCCGCTGGCGATGGGCGCGACCAGCGCCGGAGCCGGCGACCGCACGGAGGTCGACCGGGCGAGCAGCAGCCCGTCGGCCGACACCACCGCGACGTCGAAGACACCGGGCAGGTCGCTCAGGAACTTCTGGAGCACCCACTGGAACTCCCGTACCCGCTCGGTGCCCGTGGGTGCGAGCAGGTCCCCGGCCGGGGCCGCCTCGATCGCGAACGGACTCATCTGTTCTCCTCCTGCTGCTGCGGACCGGCGTCGGCGGAACGCTCCGCCCCGGCCGGACCGGCGTGGGCGATGCCCTCGTACAGCCCGCTCATCCGGCGCCGGATCTCCTCCGGGTCGGGCAGCGAACCGGCGCCCGCGCCGCTGGTGCCCGCGGTGGCCGGGCGGGCGACCGGGGCGGGGACGGGGACCGGGTTGCCGGGCGCGGTGATGCTCCCGGCGCGCGGTCGGCGCTGGCGCACGGGCAGTCCCGCACTGGTCGACTCGTGGGCCGGACCGCCCTGCGCGCCGCGTTCCAGGTACTGGGCGGGTGAGGGGACCTGAGCCTGGGCCTGGGCCTGGTCCTGGGCCGGGTGGGCGGTCGTCGGCAGCGGACCGCCCACGCCCGGACCGCCCACTCCGGGGCCGCCCACCCCCGGACCGCCCAGCGCGCGGAACGTCAGGGTCGGGTGGTCGGTGCCCGGGCGCCGCACGTCGGCGGCCTTCGCGGCTCGGGCGCCGGACGGCCGGTTCGAGGACGGGGAGGGGGACGGAGACGGAGACGGGGCCTGGACCGGGGACGGGGGCGCGGGCACGGCCCGGCCGCGGATCACGGGTCGCGCGGCGGGTGCCTGCGCGGCGGGCGACGCCGGGGCGCGCCGCTGACCGGCGGGCAACCGCCCGGTGTGCGACCGGCCACCAGGGATCGGACCGGTCGGCAGCTGCCCGGTGTGCACCTGCCCGGTGTGCACCTGCCCGGGGGACGGCTGCGCCCCCGCCGGCTGGTCCTGTCGTACGAGCAGGGACTCGGGCAGCACCAGGGCGGCGACCAGCCCGGCCGGGGTGTTGGCGTACAGCCGGACGTCCACCGCGTGCTTGCGGGCCAGGGCGCCGACGACGTACAGGCCCATCGACTCGCTCAGGTTGTTCCGCCGGCCGGCCGGCTGGCGCAGCACGTCGTCCGCCGTGGCCAGCTGCTCGGGGCTCATGCCGATGCCCTGGTCGCGGATCTCCAGCAGCAGCCGGCCGTCGGGCATCCGCTGGCCGCTGACCACGACCCAGGTGTCGGGGCTGGAGAAGGAGGCCGCGTTGTCCAGCAGTTCGGCGACGAGGTGGACGAGGTCGTCGGCCGCGTAGCCGACCACGCCGAGCGGCGGGACCGCCCGGTAGGTCACCCGCTGGTACTCCTCGATCTCCGAGGCCGCGGTCCGTACGACGGCCAGCAGTTCGGTCGTCTCGCGCCGCTCGGCGGTGATCTCCGCGCCCGCGAGCACCAGCAGGTTCTCGCTGTTGCGGCGGATCTGGGTCGCCAGGTGGTCCAGGTGGAACAGCCGGGCCAGCCCGTCGGGGGAGTGCTCCGCGCCCTCCAGCTCGGTGATCACGGCCAGTTGCCGCTGGACCAGGCCCTGGTTGCGCCGGGAGAGGTTCTGGAAGAGCTGGTTGACCTCCTCGCGCATCGCGGCCTGCTGCCGGGCGAGGCCGACCGCCTCCAGGTAGACGCGGTCGAAGGCGCGGCCGACGTCACCGATCTCGTCGCGGGTCCGCGGCGCCAGCACCTTGCCCTCCAGGGCGGCCGGCAGCTCGCTGCCCGCGTTCAGGTGGCGGGTCACCTCCGGCAGGTGCTCGTCGGCCACCGAGACCGCGGAGCGGCGCAGCCAGCCCAGGCCGCGCACCAGGTGCCGGGAGGTGGCGAGCACCAGCAGGGTGGCCAGCAGCAGGACCACCACGGCGATCACGAGGTCGGTCACGACCTGGTCGTGCGCGGTGTCCTTCTGCGCCGACGCCTCCGCCAGCACCCGCTGCTCGACCTCGTCCTGGAGCTGCGTCAGCTCGTCGCTGATCCGGGTCAGGTCCTCGTACCAGGTCTTGGGCAGGGCCTTGGAGACGGTCATCTGGCCGGTCGCGGAGCTGCTGCTCAGCTTCTCCAGGGCGGCGGTCAGCGCGCGGGCCCGGTCCGTGCCGAGGACCTGCTGGAACGCGGCGGCCTCCGCCGGCTTCGCGTAGAGGCCGAACTCCATCCCGGTGATGTCGCGCACGAGCTGCGCGGCGACGATGTTGCCCTGCTGACCGGTGCTCAGCGCGCCGGCCTGCCCGGAGCTGGCCAGCACCGACCGCTGGCTGGTCGTCATCGCCTTGTTCAGGGCGATCGTGTAGAGGGTCCAGCCCGCGCCGCGGGCCTGCTCGCCGATCCCGCCGACCTGGTTGTAGAGGCTGGCGATCGAGACGATGACCCGGCCGTAGCCGTGTTCGACTTCGGCCGGGTCACTGGTGGACGCGTCGGCGAGCTTGCGCAGCGCCACCAGGGACTCGACGCCCGAGGCGGTCACCTTGCGCTGGCGTTCCATGCCGGAATGCGCGGGCAGCGCGTCGAGTTCCGCCAGGAACTGCCGGGCCCGGGCGTCGGTCTCGCCGCGCCCCTTCTCGTCCGCCTTGTCGCCGGCCGCGGCCGCTTTCGCCTGCGGGTCGACGGCCAGGTCCCGTTCGCGGGCGAGCGCCGTGATCAGGGAGGTGCCGGTGCGGCTGGTCTTCGCGATCCGCTCGGTGCCCGCGTACGTGTCGGCGACGTCGAGCGCGTCCTTGATGCGCAGCCCGGCGAAGCCCATGGCCGCCAGCAGCGGAACGAGGACGACGATCAGCATGCGGGTCGGGACGCGGAGGTCGGCGAGCACGCGCTTGCGCCAGGGCAGCGGCGGCCGGGTGCCTGCTGGGATCACGGGAGACCTGTCTTCGGAGTTCTGGATGCGGAGTTCGTGATGTCGGAGTGCGGCGCACGCGCGTCGTGTCGAGGCTTGCGCATGCAACGGCACAGAACACCTGCCTTTGGCCCCCTTGTCGAAGGACCAAAGTCCCCAATATGAAGAAAGTTGGAACCGATCTCCATTTCGAGTGATTCACCGATCATCATCAATTCGTGCCACCGAAAGCAATCTGACGAGGCTTAAGTCAATTTAAGAATTCGTTACGTCGATCCTAAGTCGTAACAGGTGACAATGTGATCATGAACTCGACGGCGGAACTTCACGCGGCACCGGTGGACGCAATGCAGGAGGAGAATCGACGAACCGTCCTCATCGCGGACGCCGAACCCGCCTTCCGCGCCGGGCTGCGCCGCGTCCTGGAAGAGGAACTGGGCCGCTACGAGGTGGTCGCCGAAGCCGGCACCCCGGCCGAAGTGGCGCGACTGCTGCGCAGCACCGAGCCCGAACTCGTCGTCATGGACCTCGCCCTGGCCCGCTCCCTGGGCCTGCGCGCGGACCGGCTCGGCGGACTCCTGCCGCGCCCGCCCAAGGTCGTCCTGCTCACCGGGGGCGGCCACGAGGGGCTCGACGAGGCGCTGGACGCGGGCGCTCGCGGCTTCGTCACGCGCGACCTGGACGCCGGGCTGCTGGGCGCGGTGCTGTGCCACGTCCTCGCCGACGGCTGCGCCATCGCCCCCGAGGTGTTCGGCGGGCTCATGGACCGACCGTCCGCCTGTCAGGCGCAGTTCGCCCGCGCCCACCACCGGGTCCGGCTGCTCAACGACAGCGAACGGCACGTACTGCGGCTGCTGGGCCACGGTTTCGAGAACGCGCAGATCGCCGAGGAACTCCACCTCTCCCGGGCCAGCGTGAAGACGTACGTCTCCCGACTGCTCGGCAAACTGCACCTGGACAACCGGACGCAGGCCGCCCTGGTGGCCAACGAGACCGGGTTGGCAGGGCGGTCGGAGTCCGCGAGTATCCTGTCCTAATAGCATGTATCCATATATGTAGGACAAGGGCGGTGGTGGGCGATGGCCGACCGGTCCGAGGAATCCGCGACGATGGTCCTGGACGTCGGCGGGCTCGCCAGTCGTCGACGCCGCTCCCGGGCGGCCCGCTGGCGCGCCCCGCTCTGCGCGGCCGGCGCCCTGGTGGTGCTCGGTGGCGGTGCGCTCTTCCTGGCGAGCGGGGGCGGCGGGCTGACGGCCTCGGCGGACCGGGGCGCGGGCGCCCCCGATGGACCCCTGCGCCAGGACCTGGGCCCCGCCGCCGCGACGGGATCGACCGGCGGCCGGAGCGCGGATTCCGCCTCCCCCGGCGCCGGTTCGCCCTCGACGGGACCCGACGGCAGCCCGGTCCCGCAGGGCAGTTCCGGCGCGGCGGGTGCATCCGGTGCATCCGGTTCCGTGTCGCCGCAGGGCCCGGGCCAGGACGGCCACCGCCCGGGCACCGACCCGGACCCGCACTCCCCGAACCCGCCCGTGCCGCCCGTACCGCCGCCCCCGTCACCCTCCGACGGCACCCTGCGCCCGGGCGACAGCGGCCCCGAGGTGCGCACGCTCCAGCAGCGGCTGTACGGCCAGGGGTTCACGTACGTCGGCGTCAACGGCGTGTACGACGACCAGACCCGGCGCGGTGTCGCACAGCTGCAGAGCGACCGCGGGCTGACGGGCGACCCGTCGGGCGTCTACGGGCCGCACACCAGGGCGGCGTTCGGCCTGGGCTGACGGCCGCCGCGCCGCACGCCACCCGCCCCGCGCCGTCACTCGCCCAGCAGGTCCAGCTCGTGCGCGAGGACCGCGGCCTGGGTGCGGTTGTCGAGCTCCAACTTCTGCAACAGGCGCGAGACGCGCGCCTTGATGCTGGAGACGGACAGGAAGAGCCGGTCCGCGATCTGAGCGTTGCTCAGGCCCGCCCCGACGAGCGTGAGGACGTGCTGCTCGGCGTCGTTCAGCCGGCCCAGCAGTTCCGCACGGCGCTGCGCGGGCACGGCCGCGCCAGTGCTCCGCGTCGCCTTGGTCATCAAGTAGCCGAGCAGGTCGGGCGAGACGAGCGTGCCGCCGTGCATGACCGAGTCCATGGCGCGGTGCAGCTCGCCGCGGCAGATGTCCTTGGTCACGAAGGCGCTCGCGCCCGCCTCCAACGCCTCCAACGCCTGGTCGTCCACGCCGAAGGTGGTCATGACGATGACCCGCGGCGGATTGTCCGCGCGCATCAGCCGCCGGGTCGCCTCCACGCCGTCGACCCGTGGCATGCGCAGGTCCACCAGGGCCAGCGCGACCTCGTGTTCGCGGGCCCGGGCGACCGCCTCCATGCCGTCCTCGGCCTCGGCCACGACCGTGTATCCCGGCAGGGAGTCGACGATGCAGGTGAGTCCCGACCGGGTGATCGGCTGATCGTCGACGATGAGGACGCCTACGTCTGGACCCATGGGAGCCGTTCCTTCTGTTGAGCGGATGTGTGGACATTCCGACCAACTGTTATCAGGCCGGGGCGTATTCGGCGAGACCAGTCAGTAATATCATGTGACCTCCGTCACGCTTTAGGTCCACTTAAGGAACTTAAGGACTGAAAGTCGGGAATGTCGGAAACGTACGCTTTTGACGTCAAGATCGCGTGTGATGGATGGTCGATCCGTCCCCCTCCCATGCCGCCCGTTCGAACGGGAGTTCCTTCATGCGCGCCTCCACCGCCCTCGCCACCGCCGTCGCCGCGGTCGCCACCGGCACCCTCGTCCTCCTCCCCGCCGCCACGGCCACCGCGGCCGTCGCGGCCCCACCGGTCTGTGCGCAGGGCGCCGCCGGACCGCTCGGAGTGGCGGGCACCTTCGCGGAGTTCGTCGAGGGCGACGCCGTCCGCTACGCCGACTCCGAGGGAGCCGTGGCCGTCGGCGGCAACGCCACCTTCGGCGACGCCGCGACCGGCCAGGGCTTCTCGGTGGGCGCCAAGCTCTCCGCCGCCGACCTGGCGGCCCTGCCCGGCGGCAAGTCCCTCGTCGTCGGCGGCGAACTGACGGCCAACCAGGTCGTCATCGGCAAGGGCGCGGGCGTCTACCGCTCGCTGAAGGACGCCAGCCGCCCGGGCGGCTTCGCCATCGACGGCAAGCACGCCAAGGGCTCCTCGCCCGTGGACTTCGGCAAGGCCTTCGCCCAGCTGCGCGCGGGCTCGACCTCCTGGGCGGCGCTGAAGGGGACCGGGTCGGTGACCCGGCCCGAGGGCTCCACGTCCCTGCTGCTGACCGGCGCGGACGCGAAGCTGAACGTCTTCAGCGTGGACGCCGCCGAGCTCCAGAAGGCCGACCGGATCGCCCTGAAGGTGCCCGCCGGATCGAGCACGATCGTCAACGTGCTCGGCGCCGGCTACGACATGTCGGCGGGCTCCCTGTACGGGGTCGAGCTGTGGGACCCGCAGGCCGGGAAGTTCGTCATGGACGACTACGCCGCCGGCTCCCAGCAGTTCAAGGACATCCGCTCCCGACTGCTGTGGAACTTCCCGCAGGCCACCTCGGTGAAGAAGAACCACACCTCCTGGCCCGGCACCATCCTGGCCCCGAACGCCGCCGTCCAGCTCGGCTCCAAAGGCTCCGGGGGCGCCGGGCAGACGGGCCCGGGCCACGTCAACGGCTCGGTCATCGCCAAGCGGCTCACCTCCGTCCCCGGCGCCGAGACGCACCAGATGACCTTCCGCGGCTGCCTGCCGGGCACGGGCGGCGGTGGCGGCGGCACCGGCCAGCCGATCCCGCCCGCCCCGAAGCCGAGCCCGACGAACACCACCCTGCCGCCCGCCCCCAAGCCGACCCCCTCCAAGCCCGCCACCACGAAGCCGGGCGCGGAGCCCTCCGCGAAGCCCTCGGGCGCCACCCCGTCCGGCTCCGCCTCGTCGTCGGCCCAGCCGTCCGGCAAGCCCGACGGCTCGCTCGCCACCACCGGCGGCGGCGTCGACTCCACGATCGTTTTCGGTGCGGTCGGCGCGCTCCTCGTCGGCGGCGCCTGCCTGACCACGGCCGCCCTGCGCCGCCGCGCGGGCCGCCGCTGACCCGGCAGACCCCCGGCCGGCCCCGAACCACCTCCCCCCCCACACCCCGGGTGCCCGCCCCCACGCACGGGCACCCGGGCCCGTACCCCCACGCGGGCCACACCCCCCCCACACACACATCCGAAAGCGAACCCGTCCATGCGCAAGCGCACCCTGATAGGCCTGGCCACCGGCGTTGCCGCCGCGGGACTCCTCGTCCCCGTGACCGTCTACGCCACCGACGCCTTCACCAACACCGCGTCCTCCGCCCAGGCGGTCAAGGTCGGTTACGAACCCACCAGCAACGCCTGGTGGCTCAGCGGCCACGTCACGATCCCCGTCACCGGGCCCGGCTGGACGCTGGAGTTCGAGGCCCCCGAGGGCCTGGCCCCGCAGGTCTACAACGGCAAGACCACCGTGACCGGTACCCACGTCAAGGTCGTCGCCGACGCCTACCAGGGCGGCGAGTTCACCTTCGGCGTCGACCTGGCCAACAAGCACACCTCCTACGAGCTGAAGGACTTCAAGCTCAACGGCGAGCGCATCGACGTACAGGGCGGCTCCTGGAAGCTCGGCGACGGCGGCTCCAAGCCGCCGGTCCCGCCCACCCCGACGCCGCCCACCCCCGGCCCCACCGATCCGACCAAGCCGCCGACGCCGCCCACCCCGGACCCGGGCGGCGAGCTGAAGCCCGGCGAGAGCTCGGTCTCGGACAAGGCGCTGAAGCTGAGCGCCGAGTTCAAGGACTGGGGCACCTCCGGCCAGCTCGACTTCACGATCACCAACACCGGGACCAAGGACATCGCCTCCTGGTCCGCCCTCTACGGCCTGGAGGCGTGGCTGCTGCCGGGCGACTCGTGGGGCGACGGGAACGTCGCCGTCCAGAAGGAGCTGAAGCGGCTCCAGATCACCGGCAAGGGCGCCCTGAAGGCCGGCGCCTCGGCGAAGATCTCCGTGGCCACCAGCCAGCCCGGCCCCGACGGTCGCCCCCCGGTCGACGCGGGCAAGCCCGCCGCCGCCTGGCGCGGCGCGAGCCCCTTCATCGACGCCGCCGCCTACCCGGTGCCCGACCTCGCGCAGATCTCCAAGGACACCGGCGTCAAGCAGTTCGTCCTCGGCTTCATCGTGGGCGACAGCCAGGGCAAGGGGCTGCCGCGCTGGGGCAGCGACGCGATCACCCCGAGCCAGCACCTGGCCAAGTCGATCGCCGAACTGCGCGCCGCGGGCGGCGACGTGGCGATCTCCTTCGGCGGCGAGAACGGCCACGAGCTCGCGGTGGACCACAAGTCCGCCCAGGAGCTCGCCAAGACCTACCAGGGCGTCATCGACCGCTACCGCATCAACAAGATCGACTTCGACGTCGAGGGTTCGATCCAGACCAACGCGGCCGCCAACAAGCGGCGCGCCGAGGCGCTGAAGATCCTCCAGGACAACGCCCGCAAGAAGGGCGCCCCGCTGCACGTGTCGCTGACGCTGCCGAGCCTGGCGACCGGACTGGTCCAGGACGGCAAGAACGTCCTGAAGTCCTTCACGGACGCCGGCGCGCAGCCCGACGTGGTCAACGTGATGGCCATGATGATGGGTCAGTCCGTACCCGACATGGGCAAGTACGGCGACGCCGTCATCACGGCCGGCGAGGGCCTGCACAAGCAGCTGAAGGAGTTCTTCCCGAACAAGTCCGAGGCCGAGCTGTGGCGGATGGTCGGCATCACGCCGAACATCGGCAAGAACAACGGCGACGGCGGCCAGGGCGTCGGGGACAAGGGCGTCGTCACGGTCGCCGACATGAACAAGATCCAGAAGTTCGCCGCCGAGAAGAACATCGGCATGCTCTCGATGTGGTCCGTCGGCCGCGACCAGCAGTGCGCGAACGGCGCCGTCCAGTTCGACAGCGGGTGCAGCGGAGCCAAGCAGCAGAAGTACGACTTCTCCAAGGCCGTCTCCCAGTACAAGAAGGAGTGGCAGATCGGCAAGTGAGCACCTGCCGCGGCGGGCCGGCTGTCACCCATCGATGACAGCCGGTCCACCGAGGTCCACGGCGGCGCCCCCCGGCCCGCCGTACGGTCGCCCTGAAGCCCCCTCAGGAAGGAGCCGACCCAAGCCCTCCCGCAGCGCGGGTGGGTGACATGCACACCTGCCCCATGCAGTCGCCCGCCGTACCGCCCGTCCCGCACGTGGGCGGCCCGATCATGCCGCCGGGCGCGCCGAACGTGCTCGTCGGCGGGGTGCCCGCCGCCGTGCTGGGCGCCCTGTGCACCTGCGTGGGCCCGCCCGACTCCATCGCCAAGGGCAGCGCGACCGTGCTCATCGGCGGCTGACCGGGGGGACGGTGCGCGGAGTCAACCTTCGCCGCCCACCGTCCACCCGCGCCGACAGCCCGGGCGCCCGGCACCTTCCTAGGGTCGAACCCGGGCCGGGTGCCGGCCCGTGGCTCCGGCGGCGGTACTCCCACCGCCCCGCGGGCCGCGCCCCGCGCAGCGAAGGAAACACCCCCGCATGACGCCGACGTCCACGCCCGTGTCCACGCCCAGGCCCCTCTTCGCGGAGCGCCTCGACGTCGTGGAGGAGCGGCTGCGCCGGCTCTACATGCGCCACGAATCCGGCTTTCCGTCCGCCGAGGACGAGGACCCGGACGAGCTGGACGACCTGGACGGTCCGGACGCCGAGGACGGTCCGGACGGCGCCGCGGAGTCCGACGAAGGCCCCGGGTCGAACGGCGGCCGGCGCCGCGCGCGCTCCGCCGTCGCGTGGCCCGACGCCGGACGGCTGGCGGAGCTCGGCCACGGCGGCGACCGACTGGCCCGACTGATCGGCGAGTTCGGCCTCTCCGAGCGCGAGACCGACATCCTGCTCACCTGCCTGCTCCCGGAGCTCAACCCGGTCTGCGGCAGCGCCTTCCGCTTCCTGACCGGGCTGCCCTCCTCCCGCCCCACCGTGTCCGTGGCCCTCTCCGCCCACGGCATCACGGTGACCGAAGCCCTCGGCACCGGACTGCTGCGGCCCGGCTCGACCCTGCTCACCGCCGGGCTGCTGGCCTACGAGGACCCCACCGCGGCCTTCCCCGACCGGCTGCTCCGCGTCCCCGGCCGCCTGGTCGACTTCCTCGCCGGCCGTGAGGGCGGCCCCGGGGCGGGCGGCGTCCCCTGGCTGCGCCCCCTGCCCCCGCACGCACCGGCCGCGCACGAGGCCGCCCCCGGGGCCACCGCCGAGCTGCACCTCGCGCTCGACGCCGACCCGGGCCGCACCCGGTACCTGCGCCAGGGCATCCGCGGCGAAGCCCTCCCCGCGGCCCGCGAGGCGCTGGCCGCGCTGGGGCTCGTACCCCTGCTCCTCGACCCGGACGCGCTCGCCACCACCGACGCCCCGCCCGCCCGGCTCGCCGAACAGGCCGCGCTGGAGGCCCGGTTGCTCGGCGCCGCCGTCCTGCTGCCGATGCCGCCGCCCGGCACCGCCACGCCCGAGCGCGTCGACCTACTGCGCCAGCTGGCCACCCGGCTCGACGAGGCCCCGCCGCTCCTGCTGCTCTACGGCGCGCAGCCCTGGTCCGCCTACGAGTGGGACGCCCCGCTGCCCGTCGAGAGCGACCTGCGCTCCGCCGCGGCCCGCGCGCCGCGCGACCAGCTCGGCGCCGCCGCCTCCGCGGCCGTGGAACGCGTCCACCGGGCCTGCGCCCTGCGCGCGCAGACGCCCTCGATGCCCGAGGTGCGGGCCGCCGCCCGACTGCGGTCGGCCGCCGAACTCGGCTCCCTGGCACGGCACATCGAGCCCGTCGTCAACTGGCAGGACCTGGTGCTGCCCGACTCCGTACGCCACCGCCTCGACATGCTGGTCGCCCGGGTCCGCCACCGCGAGGAGGTCTTCCAGGACTGGGGCATGCGCCGGGGCGGCGGCCGCGGCCGCGGCACCGCGGCCCTCTTCGCGGGGGAGTCCGGCACCGGCAAGACCATGGCGGCCGAGGCGCTGGCGCACGAGCTGGGCCTCGACCTGTACGTCATCAGCCTGCCGTCGATCGTCTCCAAGTACATCGGCGAGACCGAGAAGAACCTCGAACGGGTCTTCTCCGCGGCCGAGACCCTGGAGGCCGTCGTCCTCTTCGACGAGGCCGACTCGATGTTCGCCAAACGCGGCGAGGTCAAGGGCTCCAACGACCGGCACGCCAACATGCAGAGCGGCTACCTCCTGCAACGCCTCGAAGCCTTCAACGGCCTCGCGATCCTCACCACCAACCTCCGCTCCAACATCGACTCCGCCTTCACCCGCCGCTTCGACGAGGTCGTCCACTTCGAGAGCCCCGGCCCCGACGTCCGCGCCCAGCTGTGGCGCGGCCTGCTCGGCGAAGCGGCCCCCGGGGACCTCCCCGTCGACGCCCTGGCCCAGGCCTACGACCTGGCCGGCGGCAGCATCCGCGCCTGCGTGGAGAGCGCGGCCTTCGAAGCGGTGGCGGCGGGCCGCCGCGTGACCGGCGAGGACCTCCTCGCCGGCATCCAGACGGAGTACACCAAACTCGGCCGCCTCTTCAGCCGCCCCCGCTGACGAGCTGTCCTCCTTTGCGCGGCGGCGTCGTCCTTGGGGGACCCGGCCGCGCACCGGGGCGCTGGTTGGGTGGAGGTGGGGCTGGGGGTGTTCCTGCTCAACGCCGTCCGCAGCACCGCGGTCGGTACGTGCTGTGGTGAAAGAGAGTTCGTCGTGAGCGACATGGGTGGCCTTGAACGCAAGCCGGTGCCCGGAAGGACGTGGCAAGGGGCCCCGCCCGCCCCGGTGTCGACCGTGCTGCCGAGCACTCAGCTCGGCCCGGATTGGGACCCGACCGACTCGCGATGGATCCCGAACTGGCTCCTGGACGGCCCGCAGAACGCGCAGGGCGGGGGCGCGGGTCCCGTGGGGGGCGCGGGCCCCGTGGCCACCGCGGTCCACGCACCCCCCACCGCGCCGCCGGACCCCGACGCCACGCCGATTCCCGCGGACGCGCTGGAGGACAAGTTCCTGGTGGACGACGAGAAGAACCGCATACAGGTCAGGCGGGACGCGACGGCCAAGGAGAAGCCGGTCCGGAAGAACGCCCAGATCGTCAAGGAGGTCCTGGAGGACAAGGCGAACAAGAACGCCTCGCTCCTGATCTACGAAGGGGGCTTCAAGAACGGCATCGGGCGTGCGGCCGTGGCCGTGGGCAACATCGAGGCCGCCGATTACGTGGCCGTGCTGGTACCGGGCATGGGCAGCTCCCTCAACACCCTCGCCGAGCTGGTCCGCAGGGCGAACAACCTGCGCGAGCAGTGCGTGGAGACGGCGCCCGGCGCCCGGGTCGCGGTCGTGGCCTGGGTCGGCTACAAGGCCCCGGGACTCTTCAAGGTCGTGTACGAGAAGCCGGCCGCGAAGGGCGCGCGGCTCCTCCTGCGCGATCTGGACCGCTGGCGCGGGCACTGGAGCAAGAGCGCCACCCGCGCGCGGCGTCACCTGCCGACGATGCCCTCGCTGACGGTCAGCGGGCTGAGCTACGGAAGCGTGGTCACCGGTCACGCCGGAGCGGGTGCCGGGAACGACTACGAGGGCAATCCCCTCATCCCCAAACAGGCCCACCTCGGCAGCCCCGGCAGCGGGTTGCGCGCCAACCACCTCGGTGGCTCCGAGATCTACTCCGCTTCGACCCCCAGCGACCCGGTCAGCTGGCTCAGCCGCTTCGGCAGCGACCCCACGCACAAGAGGTACGCGGAGAAGTACCCGGTCCATCGGATGAAGGTCAAGTACCACTGGACCGTGGCCAAGGACATCAACCCCTTCGCCTTCGCCTCCCACCAGAGCTACTACGACAAGGGCAGCGAATCCCTCGCCAACCTCTCGCGCGTCGTGGTCGACAAACAGGACGAGATCACCCTGACGGCCCCCCGCGACGGCGCCCTCGCCGGCCACAGGTGGGTCTCCCCGTACCTCGACAAGCCGGCGCCCGCCGAGCCCGCACCGGTCGAGGGGGGTGCCAAGAGCCGCAATCGGCGCCATCTCATGGCCTGGCAGTTCATGACGGGCAACGGCGACCAGGCGGCGAAGATGTCCTCGGAGCTGATGGAGAACCTCTTCCAGGCCCACATGCAGGTGGACCGGGTCCCCGCCAGCTTCTGGGCCGTGCCCTACGGGCAGGCCCTGGGCGAGCGCCCCCGCGGCGAGGCCGGCACCATGCGGGCCGGGCAGAAGCTCATGAGCGACATCGCGAGCTACTACGGCCCGTCGCTGCCCTCGCAGTACGGATCCGGTCCCGAGCGCTCCGACACCCCTGCCTGGGCCGGTCCCGTCGCCGCCTACCTCAGCTATCCGAGCACCGAATTCGGCGCCCACGACGCGCCGGCCTCGGTGCAGGACCTGAAGGACAAGGGCAAGGCGGTCCTCGACCTGATGAAGCACCCGAACCCGGCGCAGTTCAAGTCGACCGCCAAGGCCCTGCGGCCCGGTCCGGACTTCTTCATCTACCTGGCCGCCCTCGCCCTCGACCCGGCGTTCGACGCCAACACCAAGCTGGTGGAGAGCCTCCAGAAGAAGACCGGCAAGAGCGACGGCTTCGGCCCCGAGGACTTCTACAACGAGGTCGGCGCGAAGAGCTACCGGGAGCTGAAGGCCGAGGGGCACCTCAAGCAGAGCGAACTCAGCAGCATCCAGTCCGTGATCCAGGACGTGCCCGGAGCCCCCCTCCTCACCTACGCGCTCAACCGGGTCTCGGGGTCGGTCTACGAGGCCGTCGAGATGCTCACCGAGCCCATCGCCTACACGTGCATCAAATGGCGTGCGTGGTTCGACGCGAACCTGAACAGCGGGACCACCAGCGGGCGCGTGGAGACCTACCGCACCTACCTCAAGTTCATGATGTCGCTGTACCAGGTCCCCGACGCCTACGACCACTTGCTGGCGATCACCGACCCGCACTCGAGGGAGGGCAAGGAGCTCAAGAGCCTCGTCGAGGAGATGAAGAGCGTCACCAACAAGGTCAAGCGGGCCCAGGACGAGGCCAAGACGGCGTCGGACAACCGCCAGCAGCAGGCGTCGCAACAGCCGTTCGCCTTCGCGGAGGAGGGTGCGCAGAGCACCCGTGAGTGGTTCATGGGCAAGCTGAAGACGCTGACCGGCGGAGTCTTCCAGGACATCACCCCGATGACCCTCCCCGTGTACCACGAGCGGGTCCTCGACGAGCAGTTGGTGGCGGTCGCCGCCATGCGGTACTTCCCCGAAGCGCGTCAGCGCGCCATCCAGAAGTACCTGACGAGGAAGAACAAGGGGCACATCGTCTCGATGCTGGCCGCCCTTCCGGCAGCCTGGGCCGGCAGGGCCTTCCAGAAGGGCAACTTCGCGGACATGGACGCCCTGCTGGTCAGTTTCGTGAGCTGGGCGGAGGCCCAGTGGAGCTATCTGAATGCCAAGACCCAGACGGAGAAGAACCGGCACCAGGTCGTTCCCCCGTCCACTGTCCGACTCTCGACCTACAACTACGAGTTCCACGTCCGTGACATCGCGGTACGGGTCGCCAACGGCATCTGGGACTCGGACGAGGTGCAGAAGCGTCGTCGGGGCCCCGCGCCGCAGACCCGGCCGCAGCCCGAAGTCCGCCCGTCCGCACCGGTGCTCGAGCCGGCTCCGCAGCGTCCCGCACCGTTCCAGGGCCCCGACCTGGCGCAGTACGCGGGGTCCCACAACATCCGGTTCACCACGGACACGATCCTGGAGTCGTATCCGACCGTCGCCAATGCCACCTGGCAGAAGAGGATCGAAATGGGAAGGACCGAGCCCTACGGCAGCGTGTCCAACCTGGTGCCCGGCCTCGATCTGAACACCGTCGTCCAGATTCCCCCGGGTGGCGCGGGCGTCACCGCGACCCTGTCCGCCCGGCGTTTGCCGAGCGGTCGGCTCGGCGACATCGAGTTCTCGTACATACCCGGTAGCACCGGGGGCGACTACGCCTGCACGCTGCCCGCCGGCATGCGACTGGAGGTGGGCTACCGAGGAAGCGCGAAGACGACTGTCACGGGCCCGAAGAACGGCCACATCCTGAACGTCCCGCGGCAGGGCACCGGCGGGGTTCTGGAGGTGGACTTCAGGCTGGCCGGCAGCTGACCACGCACCCGTGGCCGCGGGCCCGTGCGCGGCCGCGGGCCGGGGGCGGGCCCCTCGGGTCGGAGGCGGGCCGGGTCGTGGAGGGCCCGGGCCAGCAGGAGGCGGACGTAGGTCTCCTGCTGGACTCCGCCGCCGTCGCGGTTGCCGCGGGCGTGCCGTGCGTGTCAGAGCCAGCCCCATCGGCCGAAGGGCCAGGCGATGACGAAGGCACGCCCGATGACGTCCTCCTGCGACACCGTGCCCTGACCCTTGTCGCCCAGGTGATAGCGGGAGTCCGCAGAGCGCTCCCGATGGTCCCCCATGACCCAGATGCGGCCCCGGGGGACCGTCAGGGGGCCGAACGGCTTGTCGCCGCACGGCCTGTTCATCGGATAGAGGTACGGCTCGTCCAACGCGTGGCCGTTGACCGTGACCGGGCCGCCCTTCTTGCATTCGACGACGTCTCCGCCGACCGCGATGACCCGTTTGATGACGTGCTGGCCATTGCTCGGTGGACGCAATCCGAGAAATGCGAGACTCTCGCTGAAGAGCTTTACCGCACCGGAATCCCGTGCCGTTTCCTCTGGCGGCACCCAGTCGCCGGGATCCCGGAAGACCACCACTTCGCCTCGAACGGGTTTGGCGGCGAACCACGGCGTCAACTTGTCGACGAGAACGACGTCGCCGATCTCCAGGGTGTGCTGCATCGATTCGGAGGGAATCGAGAAGGTCTGGACGAGGAAGGTCTTCACACCCAGGGCGATGAGCAGCGCGGTGCACAGCAGGACCAGAGCGTCGAGGACGACTGAACGGCGTCTGCGCGCGGAGATCTTCCTGCGGATCCGGCGGCGTGCGTTGCGCCCGTCGATCCGCCGCCCCGCAGGGCGCTCCATGGGCCGACCGGACTTCTTGCGCCGACCTCTGCTACCCATGGACCCGACGGGGCTTTTTCATGTCCACTCGACCTTTCGACGCGATTACCCTACCGCTCCGGCACAGGACGATCGCACGCGTGTCCGTTCTCTCCATGTGCGGCGCCACGCCGAACGCGGAGAGAGATGACGTGCCATATCTGCCCGTGGGGTTGTGTCGCCCGATGGGTTGTGCCGCATTGGCGGACTTGGGGAAATCGCCAATTGTGAGTCATTCTCGGTGTGGGCCCAATTCGAGCGACCTCGTCGCGGGTGATCAGGGCCGCGAAGGAGGACCATGGCCGACCACGCCCGCCGGCGCGCGAGCCACCGCAGTTCCGCCCCCGCCTCGCGCGGTGGCCGTGGCTCCCGGCGTCTGCCCAACCCCGGGCGGCAGCTGGTGGTCCTCCTGGCCCTGCTCGTCGTCATGGTGTGGTGCGCCCGCCTCGGCAACGGCTGAAGGGCGCGCGGCGCCAACCGCCCCCGCCCTAAAGCCGCCTGAGCGCATCCTTAACAAGCTCATAAGAAATGCCCCTAACTGCGGTTTTATGTGCTCTTGGTCCCTTTGCGGCCCTATGGTCAATGGCATCCCCTCCCCCCGCACGCCACGTCCCGACGCGAGGTCTCGATGTCCCGAAAGCCCAAGTCCCGCAAGCGAGTTGTCCTCACCAGCGCTGCCGTCGTCCTCGGCCTCGGCGCCCTGGCCGTCCCGATCGCGGCCAACGCCGGCACGGACACGGGCGACCAGCTGCGCACGACCTGCGGGGTCGCCGAGGGCGGCTCGAAGTGGTGGGCGTCGGGCCGGATGGCCCTCAGCAACCCGGGCACGGACGAGGTCAAGGACTGGAAGCTGGAGTTCGAGGTGTCGCGGGGCCTCGCCACCATCAACGACCCGGGGACCTACGAGCTGAAGCAGACCGGCAAGAAGGTCACCGTGACGCCCAAGAAGGGCCAGGGCGGCGTCCCGGCCCGGGGCGAGCGCGTCGTGCTCGTCGGCATCAACCCGGGGGGCGAGGCGGCCCCGGAGATCACCGGCTGCACGGTCAACGGCTCGGACGGCGGTGCGCACGACCGCGACAAGCCCACGGCCCCCCAGGACATGGGCTCCAAGGTCATCGACCACCAGACGGTCCACGTGATGTGGAAGCCGTCCACCGGCTTCGGCTCGAAGATCGAGAGGTACGAGGTCTTCCAGGACGGCAAGCTCGTCAAGACGGTGGGCGGCGACATCACGATGACCAACATCGAGAAGCTCACCCCGGAGACCACCTACCGCTACACGGTGCGCGCCGTCAGCAAGGCGGGCGGTTCCCCCTTCAGCAAGGAGATACCGCTCCGTACGGAGAAGGCCCCGGATCCGGACCGTCCGGCGCCGACCCCGCCCAAGAAGCTCGAAGGCAAGGCGAACGGTCCCCACCAGGTGGACCTGGCCTGGCAGCCCGGCAAGGACGGCGACGGCTCGCCGGACGGGGTGCGCGGCTACCGCGTCTACCAGGACGGGAAGAAGGTCCTCGACGTGGACGGCGCCGCGACCAGGGCCGCGGCGCAGGGACTGCTCGCGGACAAGGAGTACGCGTTCAAGGTCACCGCGGTGAACTCCGCGGGCAAGGAGTCCGCCCCCACCGACGAGATCCGCGTCCGCACCGACAAGGGCGACGGCGGGGGCGGCGGCGGGCACGCGCCCGGCAACCTGACGGCCTCGGCGAGCAGCAAGCAGAACGGCGGCGTCAAGGAGCACTACCTCGACCTGGCCTGGTCCGTCCCGCAGGGACAGGGCACCATCGGCACCTACCAGGTCCACATCGACGGCAAGCTCGCGCAGACCTTCATGTGGGGCACCGGCGACGCCGTGATGCCGATCCCGTCCGGCACCGCGAAGCGCGAGGTCGCGGTCGGTGCCCAGCCGGGCAAGACCTTCAAGGTGAAGATCCGGGCGAAGCTCGCGGACGGCACCTGGAGCGGCTTCTCGCAGGAGAAGACCGTCACGACCGGCAGCTGACCCGGCCTTTCCCGCCCGTCTTCTCTTCCCCACCGAGCCTGTACCGGCCCCCACCGGCCCGAGGAGCCCCCACATGACCAGCACCGCCCCTTCCACCCCGTCCACCCGCCCCGCCGCGCGCGGTGCCGTCCGGTCCCGCGCCGCGGTGTTCGGCTCCGCCGCCGGGGCCGGCGTCCTCGCACTGGCGGTGACGGCCGCCGGCATCACCCCCGCCGCCGCGCACGGAGCCACCGGCGATCCGGTCAGCCGGTCCGTCGCCTGTTCCAAGGACGGTTGGAGCCCGAAGAACTCGGCCTGCGCGGCGGCGAAGGGCGTCAGTACGGGCCAGCTCGGCGACTGGATGTCGATCGTCCAGGGCCAGGCCATGGACCACTCGACGCCGACCTCCTCACCGCAGCACCGCGGGGTGATCCCGGACGGCAAGCTGTGCAGCGCCAACAGGCCCGAGTTCGCGGGGTTGGACCTGCCCCGGAGCGACTTCCCGTCGACGGATCTGCCCAGCGGCGCGGAGTACACGCTGAAGTACGACATCAGCGCGCTGCACAACCCGTACCGGATGGAGATGTACGTCACCAAGGACGGCTACGACCCGAAGAAGCCGCTGAAGTGGGACGACCTGGAGCCCACTCCCTTCCTGAGCGCCGACAACACCGCGGCCACCTCGAAGCCGAACAACGGCAAGGAGTTCAAGTTCCTCGCGCAACTGCCGCAGAAGAAGGGCCAGCACCTGATCTACACGATCTGGCACGGGCTGAAGAAGCCCGACGGTTCCGTGCAGAGTTCGGAGGCCTTCTACTCCTGCTCGGACGTCGCCTTCAAGTGAGCTGAGGGGGAGCGCCCCCGGGCGGGCCGGCCGCCGTCACGACAGCCCGCGACTGCCGGTCGCGGGCTGTTCGGCGTTCCCCCTCCGGACGAAGGGGTACAACCCCGTGGCCCCGACGCCGTCAGGACCTTCGCCCCTGCCGCTCGACGCCTCCCGGGTAGATGATCTTCGAGAAGCGCATTCGCGGACCGGTCCGGTACCGAACCCGCCGGGCGATCAGGAGACACGAGCCATGTCCGAACACCTCGATGCCCAACTGCCCGCCGCACGACGGCGCGAGCGCGTCGCCGGACCCGGCCGTGTGACGGACGCTCAGGACCGCGCGACCTTGGGGCGTCTGGCCCGGGAGCCGTGGGGAGGGCCGCCGGAGCACGTCGGTCCAGGCACCGCCGGACTCATGCTCGCCCTCGGACCACGGTCGCCCGGGAGTGGCTGCTCCGAGGGCGCGCGACAGCAGGGCGTGCTGCTGGACGCGGCCGTGCGGTGGGAGGACCTCAGCGCCTTCCGGGCCTCCGCCCGGAGCTACGCCGACCAGCTCACGCGGGAGGCCGCGCGCCGGGACGCGGACAAGACCCTGCGGGAGCGGCTGCCCCTCTGGGCCCATTCGCGAGACACCCGCGCGCTGCGGGACCGGCGCAAGAGGGAGGTGGCGCAGAAGACCGACGGCGCCAGGAACCTCCGCGCCGCGGTCGGGCGTACCCATGTCCTGAACGACGCCGAACTCGCCTACCTGAAGGCCAAACCGGTCGCGGATGTCGCGCGGGCCGCCGTCGACGCGGGCGATGCGGTGCCCGATCTCAGCCGGTTCGCGCCCGAAGCGGTCGCCACGGCGCACCGGCTGCTCAGGGCCGCGCCGACGGCGGGCGGTGCCATGTGGCGCGATCCGTTCCACCTCAAGGACGCCCTGGCCCGGGCGCGGAACGTCACGGCCGTCACCAACTCCGTCGAGGCATGGCTCGCGAAGGCGGCCGCGGACGGGGAAAGGGCGGCCGAGGCCGAACGGCGCGCGGCCACGCTCTCCTTCGAAGCCGGGCTGTGGGGTGCGGACGAGGAACGGCTCGCCGGCCTGCTCGCCGGGCCGGGCACGGGCGACGGGCCCCTTTCCGGGCAGTCGCGCGCACTCGTCGTGGAGCACCTGGCCGTCATGGGCGCGGCCCGCGCCGGTGGCGCCGTGGCCTACCTGGACGGCATGCGCGCGCAAGAGGCGGCGATCGAGCGGGCCAAGCACACGGGCCTCGACAAGTGGCTCCGTCAGGGGTACGTCTACGGAAAGAAGGGCATCCGCCGGTTGCAGGCGGCCGAGGACCTGGTCACGCGCCGCGCCGAGGACATCGAGGTGATGAGGGTGCTCCTCGCCTACGGCCTGATCCGCCCCACCACCGGGCGGACCAATACCTCGGTACCGGTCCTGCTGGGCCTGACCACGCCCCAACTGGCCAAGCTCCGCGGCCTCCTGGAGCCCAAGCTCGCGCTGGCCCGGCCCGGCCCCGGCCGCGACGCGCTGGCCGGCATGGTCCGCCAGATCGACACGATCCCCGACGCGCGGAGCATGCTCAAGGCGGTGCACGACCACGGCACCGGTTACCTGGAGGCCCGGCACAAGACCGTGGCCGACACGCTGGAGGGCCTGCGCCGCGGGATCGAGGAGCTGCAACGGTCCGGGAAGGACCGGCGGGACGGGGAACCCAGCGAGGGTCGCGAGACGATCGCCACCGGAAAGGCGCTGGTGGCCGAAGCCGTGTCGGTCCTCGCGGCGCTCGACCGCCAGATCGCGCTCCAGCACTCCCCGGCCTACGCCGCCCTGGTGCGACTCACGGCTCCGACCTCCCCGACGCCCCGGCACCAGGTGCCGGCCTGAACCGGATCGGCCGGCCGTACCGAGGCGCGGCGGAAGCCGTTCAGTCCTGCGGCGTCCGCGCTTCGCTCCGCACGCCCACCCCCATCAACAGGCGCTCGTCGTCGGCGTCGACACGGACGGTGTCGCCGTCGCGGACTTCGCCGGAGAGGATCTCCTTGGCGAGCCGGTCACCGATGGCGGTCTGGATCAGGCGGCGCAGCGGGCGGGCGCCGTAGGCCGGGTCGTTGCCGTTCTCGGCGAGCCAGGCCAGGGCGGCCGGGGTCACGTCCAGGGTCAGGCGGCGGTCGGCCAGGCGCCCGGCGAGACTGCCGATCTGGAGCTCGGCGATGTGCGCGAGCTCGTCCTCGGTCAGCGCCGAGAAGACCACCTGGTCGTCGAGGCGGTTCAGGAACTCCGGCCGGAACGAGCCGCGGACCGCCTCCAGCACCCGCGCCCTCTTGTCGCCGGCACTGGTCGCCGGGTCCATCAGGTGCTGGCTGCCCAGGTTCGAGGTCAGGATCAGGATGGTGTTGCGGAAGTCCACCGTCCGCCCCTGACCGTCCGTGAGGCGCCCGTCGTCCAGGACCTGGAGCAGGATGTCGAAGATCTCCGGGTGGGCCTTCTCCACCTCGTCGAGGAGCACCACGCTGTACGGGCGCCGGCGCGCGGCCTCGGTGAGCTGGCCGCCCTCCTCGTAGCCGACGTAGCCGGGCGGGGCGCCGACCAGGCGAGCCACGCTGTGCTTCTCGCTGTACTCCGACATGTCGATGCGGATCATGGCCCGCTCGTCGTCGAAGAGGAAGTCGGCGAGGGCCTTCGCCAGCTCGGTCTTGCCCACGCCCGTCGGTCCCAGGAAGAGGAACGAGCCCGTCGGCCGGTCCGGGTCCGCGATCCCGGCCCGCGTGCGGCGTACGGCGTCCGACACGGCGCGGACGGCCTCGCCCTGGCCGATCAGGCGACGGCCGAGCTCCTCCTCCATCCGCAGCAGCTTCTGCGTCTCGCCCTCCAGCAGCCGCCCGGCCGGGATCCCGGTCCAGGCGCCCACCACGTCCGCGATGTCGTCCGGACCGACCTCCTCCTTGACCATCTGGTCGGCGGGGTCGCGCAACAGGGCGGCCTCGTGCTCGGCTTCGGCCGCGACCTCGACCTCCTCCTCCAGCGCGGGTATCTCGGCGTAGAGCAGCCGGGACGCGGTGTCGAAGTCGCCGTCGCGCTGGGCCCGTTCGGCCTGGCCGCGCAGGTCGTCCAGGCGCTCCTTCAGCTCACCGACCCGGTTCAGGGACCGCTTCTCCTTCTCCCACCGCACGTTCAGGCCGCGCAGCTCCTCGTCCTTGTCGGCCAGGTCCTTGCGCAGCTTGGCCAGCCGTTCCCGTGAGGCGGGGTCGGACTCGTTCTTCAGCGCGAGCTCCTCCATCCGCAGCCGGTCCACGGAGCGCTGGAGTTCGTCGATCTCCACCGGAGAGGAGTCGATCTCCATCCGCAGCCGCGACGCCGCCTCGTCGACGAGGTCGATCGCCTTGTCGGGGAGGAACCGGGAGGTGATGTAGCGGTCCGAGAGGGTCGCGGCCGCCACCAGCGCGCTGTCGTTGATGACCACCTTGTGGTGCGCCTCGTACCGCCCCTTGAGCCCGCGCAGGATCGCCACGGCATCGTCCACCGAGGGCTCCGGGACGAGGACCTGCTGGAAACGCCGTTCCAGCGCGGGATCCTTCTCGATCCGCTCGCGGTATTCGTCCAGCGTCGTCGCGCCGACCATGTGCAATTCGCCGCGGGCCAGCATCGGCTTGAGCATGTTGCCCGCGTCCATGGCGGAATCGCCGATGGCGCCGGCGCCGACGACGGTGTGCAGCTCGTCGATGAAGGTGACGATCTGTCCGTCGCTGGCCTTGATCTCCGCCAGGACGGCCTTCATGCGTTCCTCGAACTCGCCGCGGAACTTGGCGCCCGCGATCATCGCGCCCAGATCGAGCGAGATCAGCCGCTTGTTCTTCAGCGACTCCGGGACATCACCTTTGACGATGCGCTGCGCGAGGCCCTCGACCACCGCCGTCTTGCCCACGCCGGGCTCGCCGATCAGCACCGGATTGTTCTTCGTGCGGCGCGAGAGGACCTGCACCACCCGGCGGATCTCCTGGTCCCGACCGATCACCGGATCGAGCTTGCCGTCACGGGCCGCCGCCGTGAAATCGGTACCGAACTTCTCCAGCGCCTCGCACTGGACCTCCGAGTCGGGAGTGCTCACTCGCCGGTTCTCCTCACATGGGTCGTCTCCCGTGCCCGGCTGCGCGCGACCACAGGTGGGTCCAGTGTCCGAGATCCGGAGGTCCCGTGGGAAAGGAGAAAGTTGACTCCCTGGCCCCGCTGGTTGATCGTCGCCAGTTCAACAGAATTCGGCCCGGCAAACCCTTCCCCGTAGGTCAAAGGTTGATCCGCCGCAGACCTCCGATGACAAATGCCCGGTGAACTGCCCTATCTATTGCTTTCGTTTGACACGGCGTCGAACCGTTGGCCATGATCCTGAACAGAATCCACGGACTCGAAACCGGCGATGGCCAGGCGGTACGGCATAACCACCGCCACATCCGGCCCCGGAGATCGAGCAGACCTTTCCATTCCCCCACGACGGAAAGTGCGTTCCGCTCAGGATTCGCCCTCACCCCAGGAACAACCCTCGGGACAACTCACCTAGAAGGAGTGCTGGATGGCAACCTACCTGGCCCCTGGCGTATTCGTTGAAGAATCCGTCGGCGGTTCGCGTCCCGTGGAGGGCGTCGGAACGTCAGTGGCGGCCTTCGTCGGATTCGCCGAGCAGGGCCCGCTGAACGAGCCGGTCCGCATCACCAACTGGGGTCAGTTCACCAAGACCTTCGGCGAGTTCATCGAGGGCTCCTACCTCGCGCACTCCGTCTACGGCTACTTCACCAACGGCGGCGGCACCTGCTACGTCGTCCGCGTCGGCGGGTCCGGCAAGGACGCGGTGGAGGGCGGCACCCAGTCCGTCGGCACCGCACCGGCCCAGGTGCTCGGCGGCTTCCGCGTCGCCGCGCTGCCGGTCGCCGCGGGCCGCGACATCGCCGTCGACGTGCAGAAGAAGCCGGTCGACCCGAAGGCCAAGCGCCCGGCCGCCGGCGCCACCGCGAAGGCGGGCGGCAAGGACGGCGACGCCGCTCCCGAGGGTGACACCTTCACCTTCACCGTGAAGGTGGACGGCTCCGCCACCGAGTCCTTCGACGTCAGCGTCGACAAGGCCTCCCCGGCCTACGTGGTGACGCAGGTCAAGGAGCGCTCCCAGTACGTCATGGTGGAGGAGGCCCCGGCATCCACCGGCACGGCGCTCGCCCTGCCCGACTCCTCCTCGCTCGCCCTCCCGGCCGCGCCGAAGGGCAACGCCGCGGGCGGCCAGGTCGTGGCCAAGGACGTCGTCGGCAACTACGTCGGCAAGGTCAACGACCGCTCCGGTCTGTCCGGCCTGGAGGCCATCGACGACATCACCATGGTGATGGCCCCGGACCTGATGGCCGCCTACCAGGCGGGCAACGTCAGCCGCGAGCAGGTCAAGGCCATCCAGATGGCCATGATCAACCACTGCGAGAACATGGCCAACCGCATGGCCATCCTCGACCCGCTCCCGGACATGGGCCCCACCGAGGTCTACGACTGGCGGCAGAACGAGGCGGGCTTCGACTCGAAGTACGCCGCGCTCTACTACCCCTGGATCCAGGTCGCGGACCCGTCCACGGGCGAGGGCTTCCTCATGCCGCCGTCGGGCCACGTCGCCGGCCTGTGGGCGCGCAACGACGAGGAGCGCGGAGTCCACAAGGCCCCGGCCAACGAGGTGCTGCGCGGTGCGCTCGACCTCGGCATCCAGGTCACGAAGGGCGAGCAGGAGCAGCTGAACCCGGCGGGCATCAACTGCATCCGCAGCTTCCCGGGCCGCGGCATCCGCATCTGGGGCGCCCGCACGCTCTCCAGCGACCCGGCCTGGCGCTACCTGAACGTCCGACGCCTCTTCAACTACCTGGAGGAGTCGATCTACCTGGGCTCGCAGTGGGCCGTCTTCGAGCCCAACGACGAGCACCTCTGGTCCAAGATCCGCCGCAACATCTCCGCGTTCCTCACGAACGAATGGCGCGACGGTGCCCTCTTCGGCTCGACGCCGGGTGAGGCCTTCTACGTCCGGTGCGACGCGAGCACGAACCCGCCCGAGGTCATCGACGCGGGCCGGGTCGTCTGCGAGATCGGTGTCGCACCGGTCAAGCCGGCCGAGTTCGTCGTCTTCCGGATCGCCCAGGATTCGATGTCGGGCGAAGCCTGATCCTCGCCCGACATCGAAATTCCGTACCCAGATAAATCTAGAAAGAGAGAATAATGTCCGACCCTGGATATGGCTACACCGGTACGTTCGATGGAGTCACACTTTCTTCCATCGTGCAGAACGATAGCTTCAATATGCCTATGCCGGAATATGAAGTAATCAGCAAGGAGGTGCGAAACCCCAGTGGTGTCCTCGCGCTGGAGACCCACAAGGTCTTCAAGCCGAAGACCCACGAGATCGAGCTCGAATTCACTGACCCTGAGGCCAAGACCTTTCCTGCCCTGCAAAAGTTGCTCCCCAAGGTGGAGTCGGGAAATGGCACGCTCAAGCAGGTCAAGAACGGTACGGTGCAGACTGAGGTCACCTACGAGCAGGTGCACGTGACCGGCCTCTCGAAGAACGAAAGCGGTGGCGGCACCGTCAAGCTCACCGTCGTTCCGGTGCCGCCCAAGTGAGAAGGGGGCGCCTGCCGGAGGGCAGTTCTGTTTCTGAAGGTGGACCGGCTGCCTCTTTGCTCGCGCCTCCGAGCGGATCGGTCGCTGCGGGGGGTCAGGTTCCCCCCGCGGCGGATCCGACCGAATTCCCGTTCGTTCTTCCTCGTGGGTACGTGGACCAGCGCGGGAAGACGCACAAGGCGGGCGTCATGCGGCTCGCCACCGCGCGCGACGAGCTCACTTCGCTGTCCGACGTCCGGGTCAGGCAGAACCCCGCCTACATCTCGGTGGTCCTCCTCAGCAAGATAATCACCCGCCTGGGCACGGTCGAGGAGATCGACCCCGAAGTGGTGGGGGGGCTCTACGCGGTCGACTTGGCTTTTCTGCAGAAGTTCTACGAAAAGATCAACGTGGACGGCACTCCGGTCGCGTCGACCACATGTCCGAACTGTCAGCACGAATTCGATGTGGACATGGGGAGCCGCCTGGGGGGATGAAGGTGTACGCGGCGGCGGACCTGCGTTCCGAGATCGCGTACATCGCTTACCACTTCCATTGGTCCCACAGCGAAATCCTCGACATGGACCACGTCCAGCGGCGTGCGTACATCCAGAGCATCGCGGACATCAATCAGCTTCTCGACGACAGGAAATAGCCCATGCACCCGACCACCGGAGACAGTGGCGCCACGCCGTCTTCCGCGGCCGGGGACGTGGAGTCGGCTCGCCGGGTGCCGGTGGTCCTGCCGCAGCCCGTCCGCCCGATCGGCACGCACGTCCAGCTCGTCACCGACGGGTGGCGAGCGGGGCACGTGCCGGTGTCGTTCCGGGACCACAGGATCATGGGCGCGCTGGTCACACAGGTCGACGTCGAAGCCCCGCTGGTCTTCCGGTTCGATCTGGACGGGCCCGCGTGGCAGTTCGCGGTGGGCGCCCCGACCCAGCGTGCCGTGGCGCCGTTCCACTGGCGGTCGCCGGTCGCCGTCGACGGCGACCCGGTCGTCACCGACCTGTTGGGGAACGTGACCGTCCCCCGCGTGGAAGCCGGCCCGGCGGCACCCCATGTGACGCCTGATCAGGAGTCATCTGCTGCGGCCACCGCGGCCACCGCGGCCTCCGGTCAAGGTGCGGCGCCGCGCCTCCCGTCGCTCCCGTTGTCCGGTCGTCTCGGGCAGGCGTGGGCCGCGTCCCGTGCCGCCCTGCGCGTCCGGCGGGTCGCTCGGGACGCGGCTCGTACGGCGGGCCGGCAGGAGCCAGGTGACGGGCCCGACCCGCACCGCCCGCAGCCGGCGCCGGCACCGTCCCCGTCACCGACGGCACCGCGTCCGGACCGGGCCAGCGGCGCGCCGGCCACCCCGCCCTCGGAGCCGACCGCGGCGCACGCGCGTGCCACGACGGAGGCACGGCCCGCTCCCGTACGCCGTCCGGCTCCCGCGCCGGGGCCCGGCGCCGGCACGGACCCCGCACCGGGCTCCGCCCACGGGGAAGCGGCACACACGGCGCGGCCCTCCCGGACAGCGGCCGGTGCGCAGGACGGCACCGCTCGCGGTGTGGCGGAGGATCCGCGCACGGCACCGCCCGTCGCCGCGTCCCCTCCCGTCAACTCCGCTGCCACGACCGCCGGACAGACCACCCCCGCTACCGGCGCACCCACCGAACGCGTACCGGCCGAACGCGGAGCCACCACAGGGCGGTACGGCACGGGCACGACCCGCCCGACGCCCGCCAGCCCCGATATCCGACCCGCCGGTGCCGTCCCCGTGCCCGCCACAGGCGTCCCGGGCACGCCGCCCCCCGGTCCCGAGCGGTCCGCCGCCCGGGTGTCCGCGCAGCCGGAGCCGTCGGAGCCGGAGGCCGCCGAGCCCGCCGCGGCCCGGGTCGTACCCGCGGTCGTACCCGCGGCCGTGCCCATCGGGGAGACCCGCCGTACGACCCCGGACGGGCGGGAATCCGCGACTTCGGAGCCCCAGGCCCCGGAGGCGCGGACAGCGGACACCGTCGCGGCCGACCCCGTGGCCCTGCCCGTCCCCGAGGTCCCGGACGCCCCGTCACAGGGTCCGCTCACCCCTTCCGTGCCCGAGGGCGTACTCGCGCCCGCGTCGGCGCCCGTCGGCCAGTCGGCCACGTACACCGGGGCCGAGGAGGTGTCGACCGAGACGGCCGACCGTGGCCACCCGCACGGGCTCCGCTCCTTCCGGTGGCTCTCGCGGACCGGGACGGCCGTGCGGCGACGCCTTCGCGGTACGGCGCACCGCGCGCCCGAGGACACCGCGCCCCTCCACGCTCCGACCCCGGCGACCACCGGGCCGTCCACCGTCGTGGGGGCACAGCGGGACACCGGCGCGGATACGGGTACGGGTACGGGCGCGGCCCCGGGCGGAGTGTCCGACCCGACGCCCGTCGACGACCAGGCTCCCCGACCCGGCACGGTTGCTTCGCAGAGCCGGCCGCCCCGGACGGCGACGGACAGCACCGCAGCCGCGCGGCCGGGCAACGCCGTGGCACCCGTGACGGCTTCGACCACCCACTCCTCCGTTCCGGAACCGACCCCGGACGGCGGGGTCGCCGCGGCTGTCCGCGCGGACGTCACCCCCCTCGCCAGCACCAGCGCCCCCGTGTCGGCCGCGAGTGCGGAGCCCGAGCGGCTCTCCGGGGCGGGCGCCGACCTCAGGACTCCGGTCGACGACACCACCCCGGCACGGACACCCGACCGGATATCCGCCGCCCCCGCACCGCAGGCCGCGCTCCGAGTGCGGACCGGTGTCGAGGCGGACCCCCGTTCCCCGGTGCCGGGTCCGGTGGTTCCCCGCCGGGCCGAGCTCCGTACCGCGGGCGCCCCGGCTCCCTCGCCCCGTCCGGCGCCGCGCGCCGAACGGCATGACGAGACGCCGCTGCATGCCGGAGCCCCCGGCGACGCCCCGCGCGCGACAGCCCCGACACCTGCTCCGGCGCCCCTCCGAGCGCGCGCGGAAGCAGGGCTCCAGCCGGACCGTCAGCCCGAGCCCGGGATCCGTACTTCCGCGCCTGACGGCCCCACGGCCGCGGAACGACCCGTCGCAGCGGACGCCCCCTCCACTCTTGAGGCCGGTCCCAGGCCGGACCGCACACCCGAGCCCCGTACCGCCACGGCTGCGGAGCGACCCGTCACCCCCGGACCCACCCTCCGACCCGTTGCAGCGGACGCCCCCTCCACCGCCGGGACCGGATCCGCGCCGGACCGTACGCCCGAGCCCCGTACCGCCACGGCCCGTGGCCCCCTGGCCGCCGAACGACCCACCACCGCCGGATCGCCCCTCCGACCCGTTGCAGCGGACGCCCCCTCCACCCCCGGGACCGGTCCCAGGCCGGACCGTACGCCCGAGCCTCGTACCGCCACGGCCCGTGGCCCCCTGGCCGCCGAACGACCCACCACCGCCGGCCCGGCTGCGCGGCCCGTCGCAGCGGATGCCCCCGCCACCGCCGGGACCGGATCCGCGCCGGACCGTACACCCGGATTCCGGACCGCCACGGCTGACACCGAGACGGCCCACAGCCCCACGTTCGCGCAGCGAGCCGTTAGCGCAGGGACCGGATCCACGCCGGACCGTACGCCCGAGCCCCGTACCGCCACGGCCCTTGACCCCCTGGCCGCAGAACGACCCGTCACCCCCGGCCCGACCCGCCGGCCCGCCACAACGGACGACCCCTCCGCCTCCCGGGCCGTGACGAAGCCGACCCCGCACCGATCCGGTGACGCTCCGGCAACCGCTGCGGCCGTCACCGGCGTCACGGCAACGCGGGCCGCGCAGGACCTCCCGTCCCGCACCGGCGCGTACGACGGCCAGGCGCCGGAGCACGGAACGAGTGGGCCCGCCCGGGCAGCGGCCGAGGAGGAGCCGCTCGCTCGCGACCACTTCGACTCCCGCGACGCCCGTACACCGCTCACCGCTGCCGCAGCGTCCCCGGCACCGCTCGCCGCCACCACGCCTGACGGCAACCCGGTCGTACTCGGCGCGGCCGAGCCCGCCGAGCGGTCCGCTCTGCCCGCGCCACGCCGCCGCGGAGCCACCGCGTCCCTCCCCGCAGAGGGCGGGAGCAGGCACGCGTCATCCGCCGCACCGGTGCGGGACGCAGCCGTCCTGGCGGCCCGGGGAGACGCCGAGGCCGCGCCGGCCGCACCGCACCGTCCGGTGTCCGCGGAGGGGAACGCGTCGCGCAGCCGGGAGGGCGGTGCCACGAGCCGCACCGAGCATGCCCGGGCCCGTGCCCAGAGCGACGACGCACCGCGTTCCCGGTCCGCCGCGACGAGCGACCGTCCCGCGCGCCCCGACACCGCGCCCGACGCCGGCGCCCCGGCCCCGCCCGGCGGGCACGGAGCCGCCGGAGTTCCGGAGGGTTCGGCCCCGGCCGGACACGAGACCCGTGACCGAGCTTCGGTCGAGGGTGACGCGGGCGGTCGGTCCACCGCCCCGTCCGACCCGTCCGCCCAGCCGGAGCACCCGCACCGGGCGTCGCATCCGGCACCGCAGGAGAAGGCCAAGGCCAAGGCCAAGCCGGACACGGCCCCGCGCGAGCGGTCCGAGGCCGGGACCGGTGCCGGGACCGGGCCGTCGGCCCCTTCGCGGCCGTCCGGCCAGCGCAGCCGGGCATCCGCCGCCCCGAGTACAGGCACAAGCACGGCCACGGGCACGTCCGAGGCGGTCCCGCTCCGCTTCGCCGCGACGAGCGCCCCGACCTCGACCCGCACCGCCACCCACGGCTTCCGTGCCCACCGGCCCACCGGTACGACCACTGTGCCCGCGTATGTGCTCCGGCAGGACCTTCCGGGGCACCCCACCGGGACGCCCGTTCCGGTGACGGGCGCCGCACCCGCAGCGTTCCGGGTGGCCCCGGCCCCCTCCGCCCGCCTCCGGTTCCCGCCGGCGACAGGCGAAGCCCTGCCTCACTCGTGGGCCCTCGCGCCCTTCGACCCTGCGGGGCTTCCCGAGCCTCCCCGGCTGCTTCCGGGAGCGATGGCGGCCCCCGAAGCAGCGACGAGATCGGCCCCTGTCACGAGGCCGGCCATGCACCGGGGCTCGGCCCGAGATCCGCTCACGGAGGCCCCTGACAGGACCCCGGTCCGGCCGGTCACCGGCACGCGGGGCGCCCCACCGCCACGACCGCCGTCCCGATCCGCCGACGGGCGGGCCGTGTTCGAGCCGATCTCCGGACCGTGCTCGTCGTGGCGGCCGCGATCGACCGGCGGGCAGGCCGTCTTCCGACCGATCGCACCACCGGTGGCGCAGGAACCCTCGTACGGGGCCGGCGGCGGATCGGCGGGAGAGACCCCGGCGCCCGTGCAGGCTGCGTCGTCCGTCGTATGGGGCATTCCGCCAGGCATCACCGATTTCAACGAGGAGGCAAAGTAGTGGCAGGCACTCTAGAGGTCGCGTCGTCCGGAAGTTTCGCCCTGACGTTCCCGGACGCGAAGACCGAGGACCCCGTCTGGCGGTTCACCGGGCTCGATGGCCTCTCCTTGTGGATGGAGGGCGATGAACTCCATGCGGGTGGCGACAACGAGTCCTCGCACTATCTGCCCACTCGCATGAAGTACAAGCCCCTCGTGCTCTCCCGCCCGAGCGGTGAGGACACACCGGCCATGTGCCAGTGGGTCATCGACAACATGAAGAACCCCACACCTCGCACGGGTCAGGTCTCCGTCTACTCCAAAGACCCGAATTCTCCGATGTTCGTGATCGAGTTCTACGACCTCGTACCGGTCGCCTGGCGGGGACCGACGCTGAGCACGGACAGCATCCTCATAGCCAGCGAAGAGATCGAATTCGTCCACCGCGGCTTCAAGTTCGTGCCGAAGAAGCCGAAGACCGACTGAGGAGGACACGATGGAGAAGGCCGTTCTGACCGCGTACAAACCGCCCATCGGGAAGCTGGAGAAGCCCGGCAAGAAGGATGAGCTGGACCGTCTGACGTTCCGTTACAACCCCACGCACCTGACTCTGGTCAAGGAGACCCAGTGGGCGCGGCACTCCGCCCGGCTGGCGCCGCACGCCTCCGTGCCGGAGTTCCTCGGCAGCCAGCCGAAGGTCCTGACGATGCCGGTGGTGTTGGAGGAGCCTGCCAACAGGCGGGCCAAAGAAGAGGGCCCCACGAACTCCGCCGTCGTCGACCAGGAGATCAAGACCCTCCTCGCATGGTGCGAGCCCAACCGGGCTGCGTTGGATGCCAACGAGTCCTCACCGCCCTGGCTCGAGCTCGGCTGGGGAGAGGTCTCGTCGGTCACGTTCTGGATGGTCCTGAAGAAGGTTTCGGTGCAGTACACCCGATTTTCCGAGGACGGCCGTGTCCTGCGGGCGCAGTGCGAGCTCGTCATGGAGGAGGTCGGCGTATGACGGGACATCTGACGGATCCACAGTTCACGAGGGCGCCGGGATCGCCCTCGGCTCGGCGAGTCTGTGTGGTGGTGCGCGGCGACTCCTTGCAGTCGATCGCCGCGCGGCACAGCGGCCGCGCCGCCGACTGGCGGCGCATCGCCGAACTGAACGGGATCGACGATCCGTCCAAGCTGCGGCCGGGGCGCACTCTCCTGCTGCCGGGCCCCGCCGAGTACTGAGGCCGCGGCGCGTCCCGAGCGCAGTGCGCGCCCCGCGCATCCGCCACTCCCGTATCCGTCACTCCCCACACGTAAGGACAGGCACATGACCGGGCGTCACACCGCCGGGCTGGACATCATGGTGGACAACGCGTCCATCCTGCCCGAGATCGCCAACACCCTGGCATGGGTCTCCGTGGAGGAGGACGGGCGCACCTCGGCGAAGGCCGAGATCGGCTTCCGCGACCCGCGCAACGCGTCGCTGTTCAAGGAGTCCGGCATCGAGCTGGGCAGCCGGATCGAAGTGGTCGCGATCGCGGCTTCGGGTCCCGTGCCCCTCTTCGACGGCGAGGTCACCGAGTGCGAGGCCAGGGCCTCCGCCGACACCTCGGGCCCGGCCGGGCACACCGGGGGCCTGCTGACCGTGATCCGGGCGCGGGACCTCTCCCACCGGCTGCGGCTGGGCCGACGGACGGCCGCCTACGAGGGCAGGACGGCGGGCGAGATCGTCAAAGCGGTCGCCAGGCGGGCCGGGGTGAACGCGCTGGAGGTCGAGGACACCTCGTTCCCGTACGAGTACCTCAGCCAGCCCGGCATGTGCGACTGGGACTTCCTCGGCCACCTGGCCCGGGAGAACGGACGCGATCTGTACGTCCGCGCGGGGAAGCTGCACTTCAAGAAGCGGGTGCCGGCCGGAGGTGGTGCGGCTGCGGTCCTCCAGTTCGGGGACAACCTGATCAGCGTGCAGACGGCCGCGTCGCTGGCCCACCAGGTCCCGAAGGTGGAGGTGCGCGGCTGGGACCGGGAGAAGAAGGAGCCGGTCACGTCCGAGCAGAAGCCCTCCGGGCCCGGGGCGTGGGGGCGGCAGGCCAAGGATTCCGCCGCCCACTACGCGCCCATGGTGCTGACGGGCCTGCCCCGCGCGACGCGCGGAGAGGCCGCCGCCGTGGCCGAGAGCATGGCCGAAGAGGTGGGGGCGGGTCTGATGCGGCTGCACGCCGTGACCCGGGGGGAGCCCAAGCTGCGGCTGCGCTCCGCAGTGAAGTTGAAGGGCCTCGGCAAGCAGTTCGAGGGGCAGTTCACCGTGACCAAGGTGCGCCACCACTTCCACCCGGTCCAGGGCTACCGGACCGAGTTGACCGTTGACGAGGACACCGACCGTTTGGTGGTCGGACAGCCCGGCAACGCGGAGGAGGGGCTGCGTCGCATCCCGGGGTTCGTGCGGGGCAAGGTCGTCGACATCAACGATCCGAAGAAGCGCGGCCGGGTGCGCGTGAAGCTGGATTGCCTGGACGAGACGTACGAGACCACCTGGGCCGAGACCGTGCAGTTGAGCGGCAGCCTCGGCCACGGCGTGGTCCTGCCGGAAGTGGGCGACGTGGTCGCGGTCGTCTTCGAGCAGGGCTGCCTGGACAGCCCTCTCGTGGTCGGCGCCGTTGACGACCCGATCGACGAGGTCGACCACACGGTGCCGCTCGTCGACGGCGGTCGGGGCGGCAAGGGACAGACGAACATCCGGACCTTCGCGTCGAAGGACGGCCACCGGCTGGAGCTCATCGACAAGAACGGCCGCGGCATGGGAGCCACCCTGATCACCGGCGACGGGGGCGACCTGAAGATCCAGCTCGACGCGAGCAAGACCGTCATCTCGGTCGACAGCAAGGGGAAGGTCGAGATCAAGGGGGCCAAGGGGGTGTCCGTGGACGCCGGTACGGGGCCGCTCAAGCTGTCTGGCAACGCGGTGGACATCGACGCCAAGGGAAAGCTTTCGATCCAGGCGGCGAACGTCGACATGAGCTCGAAATCGCTGCTCAAGGTGCAAGGCACCAACGTCGAGCTCAAGGGTTCCCTCATGGCGGAGCTCAAGGCCCCGATGGTCAAGATCAACTGATGTCCGGCGCGACTCCGCACCCCGCCGGGCCCGCGTCCCCGCCCGCCCGCGCGTCCGGGCGCCGCCGGCCCCGGCACCCGTCCCTGTTCCGTTTTCCGAAGGGAGAAGACTCCGTGTCCGCAGAAGTCCGCACGGGCGACCCCGAGTCGTCGCCCGTCTCCGGCCCGAAGGCCGGTGGCTGAGCCGTGACCAATCTCTTCCTCGGCCGCGGCTGGTCCTTCCCCCTGGGCGTGAGCCCCTCCGGCGGGATCGCCGTGGCGGCCGGCCCCACGGACGTCGAGCAGTCCATCCGGCTGATCCTGAACACCGAGCCGGGCGAGCGGCCCATGCGACCGGAGTTCGGCTGTGCGGTCCGCGACTACGTCTTCGCCTCGTTCAACTCCTCCACTTGCGCCGCGCTCGCGCAAGAGGTGAGCAGGGCACTGGAGCGGTGGGAGCCGCGGATCGTCGTGGACGACGTGTCCGTGGTGCGGATCGCGCACCAGCAGGAAGTGGTCGAGATCCACATCACCTACCACCTCTCCGGGACGAACAACCCCCACAACCTGGTCCACCCCTTCTATCTGATTCCCACTCGCGACACCGCGGGTCAGTAGACCGAGCCACAGAGGAGGGACAGCGATGTCTCTGCCTAGCCCCCATCTCGACGACCGCCGCTTCGAGGACCTCGTCGACGACGCGATGCGCTTCATCCAGCGCCGCTGCCCCGAGTGGACCGACCACAACGTGTCCGACCCCGGTGTGGCGCTGGTCGAGGCCTTCGCGCAGATGGTCGACCAGCTCTCGTACCGGGTCAACCGGATACCCGACAAGGTCCAACTCGGCTTCCTCGACCTGCTCGGCATGCAACTGACGGCCCCTCAAGCAGCCACGACAGAGGTGACGTTCACCCTTTCCGCACCGCAGCCGGCGGCGGTCGTCATCGAGGCCGGGACGGAGGTGGCGAGCGTACGGACCGGCAGCACCCCCGCGCGGGTGTTCACCGCGGACCGGGAGCTCACGATCGTCCCCACCGCCCTGACCCACATCGGGTCCGCGGGGGCCGGGCAGCCGCCCGAGCTGGTGACCGAGCGGTTCCTGTCGGGGGAGCCCGTCACCTGCTTCTCCACCCCGCCCGTCCCGGGCGACGCCCTGCTCGTGGGCCTGGACAACGCGGCCCCGCGCTGCACCGTGACGCTGCGCGTGGACTGCCGGATGGACGGCGTCGGCGTGGACCCGCGGCGCCCCCCGCGGGTGTGGGAGGCGTGGTGCGGGGAGGGCTGGGTGCCCTGTGAGGTGGAGAGCGACGGCACCGGCGGTCTCAACCGGCCGGGTGACATCGTGCTGCACCTGCCCGACGGACACACCGCCTCGCTCCTCGGGCGCCGCAAGGCCGGCTGGCTGCGCTGCCGGATCGTCGACGCGGCCCCGGGCCAACCGCCGTACTCCTCCTCCCCGAAGGTGTCGGCCCTGGAGGCCTACACCGTGGGCGGGACGACCGGTGCGGTGGAGGGCGAGGGCGTCCCGCGCGACGAACTGGGCGTCTCCGACGGCACCCCCGGGCAGTCCTTCACCGTGCACCGCACTCCGGTGGTCGCCGGTTCGCTGCGCGCGGTGGCGGTGGAGACCGCCGCGGGCCGACGGGTGTGGAAGGCGGTGCCCTCGTTCGCCGAGTCCGGGCCGCGCGACCGGCACGTCACCGTCGACGAGGTGAGCGGCACCGTCCGCTTCGGTCCGGCCGTGCGCCAGCCGGACGGCACGGTCCGCCAGTACGGCGCCGTGCCCGAGATCGGCGCCCGGATCACCGCGGGCGGCTACCGGCGCGGCGGCGGCCGCAGCGGCAACGTGGCGGCGTCCACGCTGACCGTGCTGCGCACGCCGGTCTCGCTGGTGTCCCGGGTGGAGAACCGGATCCCCGCGACCGGCGGGGTGGACGTGGAATCGGTGGAGGGCCTCAAGCAGCGCGCCGGACACTGGCTGCGCACCCAGGACCGGGCCGTGACCGCGAAGGACTACGAGGCGATCGCGAAGGCGGCCTGTCGGGACGCGGGCCGCGTCGAGTGCGTGGCCGAGCCGGAGGGCTCCGAACGCGCGGGCCTCGTACGGGTGTTGCTCGTTCCCCGGGTACGGGACGTGCGCGAGGAGGACAGCTGGCGCGAGCTGGTGCCCTCCGAGCAGATGTTGGCCGCCGCCGCGCGCGCCGTGGAGGCGGCCCGGCCGCTGGGCGTGCTCGTGTCCGTCAGCGGGCCCGCCTACCAGGGCGTGACGGTCGTCGCCGAGGTGGAGGCGGCCAAGGGCGCGGACCGGGCCGAGGTCAAGGAGCGGGTACTGCGCTCGCTCTACGAGTGCCTGAGCCCCCTGCCCGCCGCCGCGGACTCCGACGGCAACGCCGCCGGCGCGGGCAGCCGGTCGGGCTGGCCGCTGGGCCGCGCGCTGCGGCTGAGCGACCTGTACGCGGTGGCCGCGCGCTGCGAGGACGTCGAGTCGGTGGTGAAGCTGGAGATGTACCCCGCCGACATCGGCACGGGCGAGCGGATGCCCGCGTCCGACCGGATCGAGATCGGCCCCGCGACGCTCTTCCTCTCCTTCCGCCACCAGGTCGCCGTGAAGAACGCCCGCTAGCCGAAGCAAGGGAGGGGACTGAACCCATGGAGAGACTGCCCTCAGGGGCACCACTGCACCCGGCGGTCACACAGGCCGTCGCCGAGGTGCCGCCGCTGGTGCACGGCAGCAGGTCGCTGCGGGCGATCCTGCCGGAGAGCTACCGGCAGGGCGACTTCGCCGACCGGTACCTGGCCGGGTTCGACGACGCGCTCGCACCGCTGATCACCGCGCTGGACTGCCTGGACGCGTACTTCGACCCGCGCACCGCACCCGACACCTTCGTGACCTGGATGCTGGACTGGAGCCTGACCGCCCTGCCCGCCTGCGTGGGCTCGCAGGGGCGGCGCAACGCGCTGCTGCTGGGCCACCGGTTGCACGGGCTGCGCGGCACCGGGGCCGGCCTCGACCTGCTGGTGCGCTACGTGCTGGGCGGGCGGCTGGAGCTGACGGAATCGGGCGGCACGCACTGCGCCGCCGGGCCCGACGACCCGTCGATCCCGGTACCGGGCACGGCCCGTGCGCGACTGCGCGTGCTGCTGCCGTACGGGACCTCGCTGGACCGGCCCGGGGTCGCCGAGGACGTGGCGGAGCTGGTCCGGGAGTGGATCCCGGCGCACGTCACGGCCGACGTCGTGGTCGAGGACGACGAGGACCCGCTGCTGGTGCGGGGCGCGGCAGGGGGCTCGTACTGATGGGGGCGGCCCAGTCGGGTCGGCGCGGGTGGCACGTGCAGACCGAACAGGACGTCTGCCCCGGCTGCGGGGTCGTCGCCTACCCGGGCGAGATGTTCTGCGTGTCCTGCGGGGCGTACATGGGGTGGGACGTCACCGGGAGCAACCGGGTGGTGGACCCGAGCCCCGCTCCGGAGCCGCCGGCCGCCGGTGCGGGTGCCGGTCCCGGGCGGGGCTCGCACCGGGGTCCGCAGACGGAGACCGGCCCGAAGGCCGGCCCGGTCCCGCCCCGGACCGGCCCGTCCCACGCGGCCGCGCCCGGAGCCGGCCCCGGATACCTCGCCGGGGGAGCCGGACAGGCGTCCGCCGTACCGACCGCCGCGCCCATACCCGCGTCGGTGCCGATACCGGTGCCGACCCAGATGCCCGCGCCCGGGCCCATGCCCGCGCCCGCGGCCACGCCCTGGGACACGAACGCGAACGCTTACGGGACCGGGCCCGGGGCGGGGACCGGACCCCAGGCCCCGTACCAGCCCGCGCCGACCGGGCAGGGCGGCTGGCCGCAAGGGCTGCGCGAGAACCGCGCCGGCCGGGCCACCGACCTCACCGGGGAGCTGTTCCGCCCCGACCCGCTGTTCGCGCAGGCGCCCACCGCGCCCGCGCCGCCGACCGCCCGCCCGCAGCCGGCCCGGCCCCAAGCCGCCCGCAACCCGTCGGAGTTCACCGCGGCGGCCGCTTCGGGCGCCGCGCCCGTCGGGTACGCGGCCGCGCCGGTCGGGTACGCGGCGGCCCCGGTCGGGTACGTCACCCCCGCGGCCGAGTCCGCCGCCGAGCGGACCCAGGTGATCAGCGGCCAGGTGGTGCTGCGCACCGCCCTGCCCGACCCGCCCCCGACCGCCCCCGGCGACGCCGCGACCCCCGCCGCCGGCATCCCGCACCTGCTGCTCTGCCCCGAGTGCCGGCAGCCCAACGCGGAGAACCGTTCGTACTGCCACCCCTGCGGGGCGCTGCTGCGGCCCGAGCCCGAGCCGCCGGAGCCCACCCGCTGGCAGCGGATCAAGCAGGACTACCTGGAGCGCCCGGACGTGTGGCACTGGGACCGGCGTTGGGGCGTGGTGGCCGTGGCCCTGCCGGTGTGCATGGCGGCGGGCATGTCGGTGGGCAGTGCGGCGGCCTCCGCGCAGCGGGCCGTGCCGCTGGTCAAGGACCGCTTCCTGTCGCAGTACCAGGTGCCGCCGGACAAGGTGTCCGCGTCGAGCGCCGCCAAGGGCTTCGAGGCGAACCTGGCCGCTGACGGCGTGGACAACAAGGCGTGGGCGCCGAAGGGCACCGGCCAGAAGGCGGTGGGGCAGTACTGGACCGCCGACTTCAACGCACCCTTCCGGCTGACGTCCCTGCTCATCATCAACGGCGCGTCCAAGAGCCCGGGACAGTTCTGGCAGACCGGGCGCCCCACCAAGATCACGGTGACGGCGACCACCACGGACCAGGGTCTGGTGGAGAAGGAGATCACGCTCGGCGGCCAGCCCGGTCCCCAGCGCTTCGACCTGGGCATCGACAACGTGGTGGCGGTCCAGGTGAAGATCGAGGCCGTGAACCCGGGGCTGAAGCCGAACATGCCGGTCGCCATGGCCGAGATCCAGTTCTTCAGCAGGCAGGCGACATGAGCCTGCGCGCCGAACTCACCGTCCCCGACGCCGTCATCATCCCGGGGGAGGCCCTCACCGCGCACCTGCGGGTGTGGAACGAGAGCCGGATCGTGGACGCGTACCAGCTGCGGCTGGTCGGACCGCCCGCGTGGTGGCCGGACGCCGAGCCCGATCTCGGGCAGCTGCCGGTGTACCCCGGCAACCACGAGAAGATCAACATCCCGATCTCGCTGCCCCGGGACAGCGAGCTGGCCCCCGGCCCGCTCACCTTCGCCGTCCGCGTGGCCTCGGTGGAGGACCCGGACGCGGTGGCGGTCCCCGAAGCGGACATCCAGGTCGGCGAGTTCCACGACGCCGAGGTCGAGGCGGACCGGCCGCGGGTCGCCGGGGCGTTGTGGAGCAGCAACCTGGTCCTGGTGGAGAACACCGGCAACGCGACGGCGACGGTGCGGCTGCGCGTCGCGCCGGAGTCCAAGGAAGCTCCGCTGGCCGTGTCGCTGCGCCGCTCCCGGCTGGTGCTGAAGCCGGGGGAGCAGGCCCGGGTGGCCCTGATGACGCGGGTGCGGAACCCGATGTTCACCGGGACGGCCGCCAACTGGCCGATCGTGATCCACATCGAGCAGGAACACGCCGAGGACGGCTCCGCCTCCTTCACCCACCGGCAGCGCCCGCTGCTGCCCAAGCCGGTGCTCAAGGCGCTGATCGCGGTGGTGACCGCGCTGGTCGCCTTCGCGGTGCTGTGGCTCTCGCCGGTGGGCGGCAAGAAGCCGAAGGTCGCGACCGAGTCCGCCAAGGGCCCCACCCAGATGGAGGCGGTCCAACAGGAGCAGAAGAAGGAGGAGGACGCGAAGAAGCAGGAGGAGGAGAAGGCGGAGCAGAAGGCCGAGCAGGACAAGAAGGACAAGGAGGGCGCGGGGGCCCTGAAGAAGAAGCCGGCCAACGCCTCGCTCGTGGTCAGCAGTCGGCCCGGCGGCAAGCTGGAGGACAGCTACGTCGTGCCCGACGGCTACCGCCTCTCCTTCAAGGCCGTGCAGCTGACCGGCAGCGGGACGGGCACCCTCTTCGTGCTGGTCAAGGGCTCCCAGCTGAGCAGCGGGCCCGTGACCAATCCCAAGGACGTCCCCATTCCGGAGACGCTGTCGCCGAAGGAGAAGGAGAAGGTCACCCTTCGGTTGGTCTGTGACGTCCCCCAGGCCGGCAGCCCGTCCCCCAGCCCCGGACCGTCGCCCTCCGTCGGCCCGACCACCTGCGACGCCACCGCGGTGATCGACGGCGAGCTGATCCCGCTGAAGGGCCCCGACGCCGTAGAGATCAAGCCGCCGTCGTGACCGGTCGCCCCCTGCGCCCCACCCCCACCCCACCCATCGAGGAGCCGACCGTCCCATGAGCATCGTGCAGCACGTAGACGACACCCTGGAGCGCGAGCTGCGCGCGGGCCCGCTGCGCGGGGTGAACGCGGAGATCGCCTTCGAGACGCCCAACTCCGACTGGGCGGCCCGGCGCTCTGGGCTGTGCCTGAACCTCTTCCTCCACACCATCGAGGAGGACATGGCCAGGCGGCAGGCGGGCGACACCAACGTCATCGACGAGAACGGCGTCGTCATCGGCCGCAGCAAGCCGCCCCGGTCCTTCCGGCTCGGGTACGCCATGACCGTGTGGGGCCACAGCCCGCGCGACGAGCACCGGCTCCTGGGCACCCTGCTGGAGTGGTGCGTCGCCACCGAGCAGCTGACCCCCGCCCCGTCCCCGTACGGCGGCACCTCCCTGGTGGACCGGCCGACGCTCCACCTGCGCGAAGTCCCCGAGGGGGCCGAATCCCCCGCGTCGAAGCTCTGGTCGGGTCTGGGCACCCCGGCCCGGCCGGTCCTGGACCTGCTGGTGACCGTGCCCGTCAGCCCGCCGGGCACGAAGGTGACCACCGAACCGATCCGGGAGTTCGGCCTGCGGGCCGCCACGCTCGACCCGCCGATCGTGCCGCCGCAGCCGCGTCCCCGCGCGCCCCGGCCCCGCGGGACGGCCCGGCCGCGGCGCAACGTGGAGGAGCTCGGCGTGAAGTCCTCCAGCGGATACACACCGTCATCTTCTGCCCCGCACCAGGAGGAATCCGGCGCCTAGATTGAATCCCGGCACCTTCGGGATTCTCGGACCACAGGCGAGGCGGGCAGGACAGTGCGGCAGTTCGGCGGGGCGGCGCGACGGTTCACCGGACCGGCGGCGACGCCGGGCAACGGGCCGGGAGGAGATCCGGGACTCTGGGTCGCGCCGACGTTCGTGGTGCGGACCGCCGGGGTGCCGGCCGAGGAACTGGCCGCGCTGCGCGCGACCCGTACCTGGGCGGCCGTCGACTCCCTCGTGCCGGCGCACCGCTGGCTGACCGAGGAGGGGCAGCGACTCTCCGCGCTGCTGGCCCGGCCGACGAGCCGCGCCCGCACGGGCCCGTCCGCCCGTGCGGGTTCGACCGTCGGCCCGACCGCTGCGACCGCGACCGCGACCGCGATCGTCGGGCTGCGGCCCGCCGTCGCGGCCGTCCGCTCGGCCCTCGCCGCTCTGGTGCCGCCCGCCGACTGGGTGTGGGCGCAGCAGGTGTGGGACGCGTTCCCCGACGAGGTGTGCGAACGCGTCGAGCGTTGGCTCGGCGAGCTGGAGCGCTACCGGCTCTGCGCCGCCGAACTCGCCGGGATCCACGCCGCCGAGACCCCCGCCACCACGGCCGCGCTGCGCGCCGCCGTCGGCGGCTGCACCTTCCGGCGCGGCCTGGTGCAGGGCAGCCCCGAGGTCTTCGCCCAGCTGGAGCGCTGGCTCCAGGACCCGGCCGCGCAGCCCTCGGACTCCGTACTGCGGCTGCTGGCCCGGCAGGTGGCCCGGGCCGCCACCCGGCCCAGTCGGTACGCGACCTTCACCGTGACCGCCGACGGCTCCTTCCGGCACGGCCCGCACCCGGCCGACGACGGGGCCGACGACGGGGCCGTCGACCGGGCCGACGAACGAGCCGTCGACCGGGCCGTGCGAGCGGTCGGCCCCCTCGCCATCAGCCCCCTGCCCGTCGGTGACCCCGTACCCGTCGGCCCGGATGACCGCGGGGATCACGCCGGAGCCGACCGCGCGCCCGAGGACGTACCCCGCGGTGTCGTGGAACCCAGTGCCTGGATGCTCCAGCAGCTCGCCTGGCAGCTCGCCACCCGCCCCGAGCTGGCCCGACGCCTCGCCGTACGGGTCAACCCGAGCGCCGTCGAGGAGGAGGGGCACCTGTGGTTCCTCGGCGCGCAGTCCGGTGAGCCCGTCGCCCGCACCCCCGCGGACGATGCCGTACGGACCTGTCTGCGGCTGGTCCGCGAGGCCCCCGGCGGGGCCACCTTGGGCGGGCTGCGCGCCGATCTCCTCGCCCTGGGCGGGCGCACCCCGCGACAGGCCGACGCGCTCGTCGACGCCCTGGCCGGCGTCGGCCTGCTGGAGCTGTGCCTGCCCTTCGCCGACCAGGCCCGGGACCCGCTGGGCGAACTCCTGGCCTGGGTCGAGCCGTCGCAGTCCATTGCCCCGGCCCTCCCGCCCGGCACCGCCCCCGCCCCCGGCACCCGGAGCGTCGCGGCTCCGCTGCGCGAACTGCGGCGGCTGCTGCGGGCGTACGAGGAGAGTGACGGCCCCGGCGAGCGGGCCGTGGCCCGGGCCGACGCACGGACCGCGCTGCGCGCGCCCGCGCTGACGCCCGCCCCCGGTGCCCGCGCCCGGGTCCCCGCCCGGGTGCGGGCCCGGACCCGGACGCGGGCGGCCGCGCGCACCCCCTTCCACGAGAACCTCCTGTCGGACGCCGCCGTGGGACAGTCCTGGGAGCGGTGGGCACCGGTCTGCGCGGACCTCCAGACCGTGCGCCGCCTCGCCGGGCTCTTCGACGCCGACCTGCCGCTCAAGCTGGCGCTGGCCTCGGTGCTGCGCGACCGCTTCCCCGACGGGCTCCCGCTGCTGTCGTTCTACCGCTACGTCCAACAGTCCGCGCAGGCCATGCACGCCCCGGCGCCCGGCCGGATCGGCGCCGCCGAGCTGCACGCCCTGCTCGCGGGGCCGGGCGCGGCGGACGACGGCGCGCTCGCGGCCAGCGCGCTCGGCCCGCTGCGCGCGCTCGCCGCGCTGCGCGCCCGCGCCCTGGACCTGCTGGGCGACGGACCACGGGAGGAGGGCGGGCCGTACGGCGCCGTCCGGGTCGAGGCGGACCAGCTCCACGCACTGCTGGACGCGCTGCCCGCCCACGTCCGCGCGCCGGAGTCGCTGACCTGCTTCGTACAGCCGCTGGACGACGGCGCCGGGCCGGCGGACGGTCCGGACGACGGTCCGCAGCGGGCCGTCCTCGCGGGCCTCGGCACCGGATTCGGCGCGGGCCGGGCCCGGTACGACCGGCTGCGCGACCAGGACGCGAGCCGCCGGGGCGCCGACCCGGCCGGCGCGCCCCGGCCCCGGTACGCCGCCACCGCGCCGGGCCGGATCTACGCGGAGACCGACGGGGCCTTCGGCTCGAACCTCAACCTGCGCGCCGCCGGCGTGGACCACCGCATCGACTACCCCTTCACCACCACCGACCCCGACCGCACGCCGGAGCAGCGGGTCCAGCTCGCCGACCTGCGGGTGGCCCTCGACCCGACCACCGGGCTGCCGGAGCTGCGTTCGGCGCGGCTGGACGCGGTCGTGGTCCCGCTGCACCTGGGCAGCATGGCGCTGCCGCTGCTGCCCCCCGCGCTGCGCTTCCTGGTCCGCGGCTTCGGGGTGCACGCGGCGCCGGACCGGCTGCCCTGGGACGTACCGGGCCCGGTCCCCCCGGACGGTGCGGTGCGGCTGCGGCCGCGCCTGGAGCTGGGCCTGCTGACCCTGCGCCGGGCCGCCTGGCGACTGCCCGTCCGACTGTTCCCGGTGCCCCGGCCGGCCGAGCCGGAGCACGCCTACCTGGTGCGGCTCGCCGCCTGGTTGGACGGGCACGGGCTGCCGCGGGAGTTCTTCGCCCGGGTGGAGTCGGGCCCGGGCGCCGCGGAGCGGCCGGGCCCGCTCCCGCTGTACGTCGACGTGGCCGTGCACCCGTTGCTGGCCGCGTTCACCCGCTCCCTGCCGCGCGGGCCCGGGGCCGCGGACGCGGTCCTCGTGCTCCAGGAGGCACTGCCCGGCCCGGAGCGGAAGACCGGGGTGACCGAGTACGCCCTGGAGATCAACGGACCGGAGGTGCGATGTGACTAGCAGGGGACACTCCCCCCACAAGGGGCGGTTGCCGAGCCGTGGTTGGGCTTCCGCCGACGACTGGGTGAGCCTGCACGTCCACCACCGGGGCGACCAGGACCTGCTGCTGGCCCGGGCCGTGACCCCGCTGGTGCGCGGGCTGGAGGACGCCGGGCTGTTGCGCGGCTGGTTCTTCCTGCGCTCCGGGGAGGGCGGACCCCACCTGCGGCTGCGGCTGTTGCCCGCCCAGCCCGTGCAGATCGGCGCGGTGCGACGCGCCGCCGAGGGGCGCCTCGCCGCGCACCTGGCGGCGCACCCCGCGGCCGCACGCGTCGCCGCGTACCCCCGTACGCACGGCATGCGGGCCGGCGACCGGTCGGTGCGGACGCCGGACACCATCGAGGAGGTGCCGTACGTCCGGGAACCCGACTGGTCCGGGTCCGGCGAGGCGGTGACCGCCGTAGAGCGGCACTTCGCCCAGTCGAGCAACCTGGCGCTGGCCCTGCTCGCCGGGGCCCCCACCCCGCAGGCCCGGATGAACGTGGCGCTGGGACACCTGACGATGGCCCTCGCCGCGTCGGGTCTGAGCATCACCGAGTGCGCCCGGCTGACGGACCCGCAGGTGATCCTGGCCCGGCCGCGGCCCTCGGAACGGCGCCGGATAGCCGGCGAAGCCCAGGCCACCTACCGGGAGTTGGGCGCGAGCCTGCGCGATCAGACCAGCCGGCTGTGGGCCGCGGGCGAACGGGGCCGGGCGGTGACCGTCCTCGACGACGCCCATCCAGGGGCGCACTGCGCACGCGGCACCGGACCGGCCGCCGCCTGGTCCCATTCGGTACGGACGCTGGCGGCCCGGCTCACCGCGCTGGCCCCCGAGCGGACGTACCCGCCCGCCGGCCCGAGCCCGTACTGCCCCGACGCGGCGTGGGCGGGCATCCGGCGCCCGCCGGACGCGGCCGTCGCGGCGCACCACGTACTGGTCCGGGCCGCGCAGCAGTTCGCCAATCGCGTCGGCATCGGGGTCCAGCAGGAAACCTACGTCCGCCTCCTCCTGGCCCAGGCCCTGCACGACCTGGCCGGCCCGGGGCGTCCTTGAACGCCACGGGGTTCCGTCGCGCCGTCAGGGACGCCCCGGCCCGGGGTCATCAGGTCGACAGCTTCTTCTCGATGGCCCCGGTCCATGCCTCCTTCTCCGCGGGGGCATGAAGGGAGTCGCGCCACTCTGCTTCCGTCAGCCGGACCCTTCCGTCCAGACGCCGGTGCTCGGCGAAGTCCTCGGGACCCAACTGGAGCGCTAGAAGGAGTTCTTGAGCCGCTCGGGAGGCCGGACCTTCAGGTCCCATCGCCAGTTCGTACAGCCGCGCGGCCAACACCTGCCGGGTCGACGTACCCACCGGGCGCCAGAGGGCGAGGGCCCACCAGAACCTCGCGCTCGCGCTGAGATCGCCCGGCTCCCGTCCGGCCCGTTGGTATCGCTTGTACACGGACCGGGAGACCTTGTACGCCCCCGTCCCGATCGATGCCGCCGCGACGGTTCCGGCGACCGCCCATCCGGCGACGGGGACGGCGGCTCCGGCCACGGCCGCGATGCCGATCGCGCCACCGGCTGTCCCCAGCCCATCGGTGCCCAGCTGGGCGGCTCGTTTGACCTGTCGCCGAGAGCGCTGCTCCATGGCGTACTCGTGGATGCCCGCAAGCTGGTCACGGAGCTCTTGGTAGGGCTCCACATGCGCCTTCAGATCCCTTTGGGATTGCGTGAGTTGGGCGGACACCGTGTGCAGTTCGCAGGCCAGTTCCTTCGCGTCACGAGCCCCCAGCACCTCCTTGAGGAGCGTGTTCCGCTGCGCGCTCAGTTCCTCGACCCGCTCGACGAGTTCCTTCCCCTCCGCCGTATGCGCGTAGGGGGGCATTCCGGGCCATGCCCGTAGCCGCGACTTCACGTCGCTCGTGCGGACCAGGCTGGTCACGCCCTTGCCCACGTGATACGCGCCGAAGGCCACACCCACCGGACCGGTGAAGTACGACATCCCCGAGAGCGCCGACGCCTGGACGTGGAAACCGTTCACGGCGTTCTCCGCCAGGGTGAGGCCGCCCTTGGCCACCGAGACACCCGAAGCGGCGGTACCGATCGTCTGCTCGGCCAAAGACGCCGACTTCGCTCCCAGTGACGTCTGCGCATAGGTCATCGGCAGGTTCTGCGGAGAGAATTCCAGGCCCGTCGTCTCCTCGTGCGTACGGATCGCCTCACGGCGCGCACGCCACCGTTTGCGCAGTTCGACGATGTCACCGGCCATGGCGACGGGCCCCGCCGGGAGGCCGATGATCCCGCTCACCATGCCGCTCACCTGATGGGGCAGGGCTCCGTGCGCGAGGGCGACGTGCGGGTCCACCTGGGGAGGAGCCGTACCGTACTGATCGAGCACGGCCCTGGGCACGGACGCCACGTTCATGCCGATGCCCCATTGCTGGAGCCTGACGGCCGCCTGGTCGTCGATGCCCTGCGCAGACGCCCCCTGGGGGGAACCCTGTGGAGACGGTGAAGGACCGGCAGATGGGGTGGACGCGTCGAACTCGACCGCGCGATAGGTCGGTTTCGGTGTCCTACCGCTCTGCAGATCGCCTTTCAACCGCTTGGGATCGACGATGGCGTAACTTCCGTTGCCAGGCATTCTTCTCCTTCCCGGGGGAGTCGGGCACGGCCCGGCTCCTTCAGGTTCAGTGGGGGTGGCGTGGTGGTGCTGCCCGAAGAATGCGTGGACCCGGCGGCCCCCTCGCGCCCCCGCCCGAGGGGTTCACGCTCAGCCCACCCGGCCGAAGAGACTGCCGAGTTTCGTGTATTCCGTCTCGATGCCCGCGAGGAGGTCTTCGTCGTTCACCGGGCGGCCCGCCGCCGCCGCTTCGAAGGCGGCGCTCTCCACACAGGCGCGGATGCTGCCGCCCGCCAGGTCGCTCTCGACGGGCAGCGGGGCCGCGTCGGGGTGCGAGGCGATCTGGCGCAGCATGTCGGTGCGTTCGGTGGTGGCCGTACCGGGAGGGGGCACGGGCAGCAGGACGGCGGCCCCCAGCAGCCGGGCCTCCAGGGCGGTCTGCTCGGCGAGTCGCGAGGGCGCGGTGTCGACGGCGGCGGCGGCGAACGCTTCCGGGTCGAGGAGCAGCGGCACCAGACCGTGGGCGGCGAGGGCTTCCCGGGCGGCGGGGAGGGCCTCGCCCCGAATGCCCTGGCGCAGATATCGGGTGCGGTCGGGTTCCGTAGCCAGCGCGTCGCAGAGGGCGGCGGTGTGCTCGGGGTCGGCTCCGTGGGCGGTCTCGGGGTGGGCGGGTAGTACCCGCAGCCAGGACGCGCCGCCCGCTTCGGGGCCGCCGTCGCGGCCGACGAGGAAGTCGACCAGCCGGCCCGGGACCTGGAGCAGCCGGTGCGGAAAGGCCTCGGCGGGGTCCTCGTAGACCAGCAGGCCCGCTTCGAGCAGGGGCGAACCGGGCCGCAGCAGACCGGCGGCAATGGCATCGTGCACGGTCATGCCGTGGGTGGAGAGGGCCACCGAGACGGTGGGGCGGGAGGAGGGACGTCCGCTCAGGAACCGGAAGGCGGTACCGCAGACCGGGTCGAGTTCCGGGAGCAGGCACGTGAGCAGGAGGTCCGTCTCCCGTTCGGTCAGGCCGAACCGGCGGACCAGCCGGGCCAGCCGGTCGCCCTGCGCGTCGAGCTCGGCCAGCTGCCCGGCATCGGGCCACCGGGCCCCGGTGCCGGGCGGGCGCGGGCGGTACGGACGGTCCTCACCGTCCGCGTGGTCCGCGTGGTCCGCTTCGTCGGCGTTGTCGGCCGCGTACGTCAGATTCGCCTCGTCGTCCGCCTCGTCTGCTTCAGGCGGCTCGTCGGCCGGGAGGCCGGTCTCGTGGCGGATGTAGAGGCGCCGAAGCCGTTCCTCCACGGCCTCGACACGCTCCCGGAACAGGGGGACGGACGTGGTGCCGCTGGGCGTCGCTGTCATGCGGGGGCGGTTTCCTTCGGTGTGCGGGCGTGGTCCGGGGTCAGCCGCCGATCATCACCGTCGGCAGGCCCGCGGCGATGGTTCCGCCATGGGCGGTGGCATCCCCCATGCGCGCCGCCGGCAGACCGCCGATCATCACCGAGGAGCTGCCGGCGAGGATCATGTCCGGCGCCGGGGCGGCGCAGACGCACTGGTTGCCGAAGGTGGCCGCGGGCAGATTCCCGATGAGGACGGTGGGCTTGCCCGGCGGCAGGATGGGGCCGCCGACATGGGGGATGGGGGGGACCGCGGGGGTCTGCATGGGGCAGGTGTGCATGTCGGTCACCCGGGCTGCGGGGGGCATGGGGCACCTCCTTCTGAAAAGGGGTCGTCCATCGCGACCGTACGGCGCGTCAGGCGGAAGGCGGACGGGCGGGAGGAGACTGTTTGTCATCGAAGGGTGACGATCGGGCCGTCCTGGGCAGCCTTCAGCGGGACGCGGCCCCGACCAGGTCGTTGGTGTAGGTGCGGCCGAGGTCGATCTCCTTGGCCGCGACCTCGGGCGAGAAGGACTTCTGCAGCGCCGCCGCCGCGCGGGCGCCGTCCGCGTCGATGGCGCCGTCGGCGGAGTAGCCCGGCTTGGCGTGTTCGATGGCCGCGCGGTAGACCTCGGGGTCGCCCGCCGCGTACTCCTTCGGCATCGCGTCGGCGATCTCCTGCGCCGAATGGTCCTGGATCCACCGCAGCGTGCGGAGCATCGCGCGGGTCAGCTTCGTCGCCGTGGCCTCGTTCTTCTCCAGCCAGGAGTGACCGGCGTAGAAGACGGCCGCGGGGTAGCTGGCGACCCCGAACACCTCCTGGGAGCCCTGCGGAGTACGGGTGTCGGCGAGTATCCGCAGTTCCTTACCGCCCATGCGCTTCTGGAGCAGCGAGACCGCCGGGTCGACCATCACCGCCGCGTCCACGCGGTCCGACTCCATCGCGGCGATGGCGGCGGCCTCACCGCCGACGGCCTGCACCGAGGCTGCGTCCGGCGCCAGCCCGCTCTTGCCCAGCAGGTACTTCAGGAAGAAGTCCGTGGACGAACCCGGCGCGGTGATCCCGACCTTGGCGCCCTTCAGATCCGCCGGGCTCGTGATCTCCCGCGACGCCTTCGGGGAGACCACGAGCACGATGGAGGGGGTGCGGAGCATGTTGACGAAGGCCCGTACGTCCTTGCCCTTGGCCTGCATCTGCACGGTGTGGTCGTAGTACCCGGAGGCCACGTCCACGCTGCCGCCCTGCATCGCCTGGAGCGCCTTGGAGCCGCTCTTGAGGTCCTGCAGCTCGACGTCGAGGCCCTCGTCCTTGTAGTAGCCGAGCTGCTGGGCCAGGGTCGTCGGCAGGTACGGCAGCAGGGGCTGGCCGCCGATGCCGATCGTCACCTTGGTGCGGGCGCGGCCCGCGTCGGCGGCCGACCCGCAGCCGCCGAGCACGAGCGTCAGGAGGCCGGCGAGGGCGAGGGCGAGGAGGGGTACGGCGCCGCGACGACGCCCGGGACGACGCGGAGACGGACGGGTGGGGGCGGCAAGGCGTGCGGAACGCATGGGCGTCCTTCCAGGAGGGGACGGAGCGGGAGAGGAAAAACGGGAGCGGGGAGGGGCGCGTGCGTTACGGCTTCCAGCGCAGCAGGCGCCGCTCGACACGCCGGACGCCCGCGTCGACGGCGAGGACGAGGACGGCCAGGACCGCCATCCCGGCGAAGACGCCGGTGGTGTCCAGCACGCCTTCGGACTGCGAGATGAGATAGCCGACACCCTGCGAGGCGCCCAGGTACTCCCCGACGACCGCACCCACGAGCGCGAACCCCACACCGGTGTGCAGGCTGGAGAACAGCCAGGTCAGCGCCGCGGGCAGGTGGACTTGGCGCAGCAGCTGCGCGTCGCTGGCGCCCAGCATCCGGACGTGCCGGACCAGCACCGGATCGACGTCCCGGACGCCCTGGTGGACGTTGAAGAAGACCACGAAGAAGACCAGCGTGATGCCGAAGGCCACCTTCGACCAGATGCCCAGCCCGAACCAGATGAGGAAGAGCGGCGCCAGCACCACCCGGGGCAGCGAGTTCAACATCGTGACGTACGGCCCGAGCACCGTCGACAGCACCCGCGAGCGGGCGAACGCCAGCCCCGCCGCCAGGCCCAGCACGGTACCGGCGACGAGCGCGAGCAGCGCTTCGACGGCGGTGGTGCCCAGGTGCGGCCAGATGCTGCCGGAGCCGAACCAGTCGGCGAGGCGGTCGGCGATCGCCGAGGGACGGCTGAGGTAGAACGGGTCGCTCCAGCCCCGCGCGGTGGCGAACTCCCAGCCGCCGAGGACGAGGACGACGATGCCGGTGTGCAGGGCCACCCGGCTCCGGAGCCTGATCGGTCCCGCTGCCGTCACCGGCCGGGTCTGCTCGGTCTGCTCGGTCTGCTCGGTGGGCTCGGTGGGCTTCATCGAACCGGCTCCGTGTCCGTCCCGGACCGCGGCCGGGTACGGCCCTGGGCCCGGGCGACCTCCCCGCGCAGCGAGTTCCAGATGAGGGAGTAGACCTCGCGGAACTCGGGTGCGGTCCGGATGTCCATGAGGGCCCGGGGGCGTTCCAGGGGTACGTCGAAGCGGTCGACGATGGTGCTGCCCGGGCCGGAGGAGAGCACCACCACCTCGTCGGAGAGCGAGACCGCCTCCTCCAGGTCGTGCGTCACGAACAGGACCGTCTTCGCGGAGCCCGCCCACAGGGCGAGCAGCTCGTCCCCGAGCAACTGCCGCGTCTGCACGTCGACGGAGGCGAAGGGCTCGTCCATGAGCAGGATGTCGGGGTCGGTGATCCAGGTCTGCGCGATGGCCGCACGCCTGCGCATCCCGCCGGACACCTGGTGCGGGTACGACTCCTCGAACCCGGCCAGACCGACCCGGCGCAGCCAGTCCCGGGCCAGACCGGTGCGCGCGGCCCGCTCCATCCCGGCCAGGAGCGGGCCGAGCGCCACGTTCTGCAGGAGCGTCTTCCAGGGCAGGAGCACGTCCTGCTGGAACACGTACCCGACGCCCGGTCGCGGGCCGTGGACGGGACGGCCAAAGACCTCCGCACGTCCCGCCGTGGGGAGGGTCAGCCCCGCGACGAGGTTGAGCAGGGAGGACTTCCCGCAGCCGGACGGGCCGACGACGGAGACGAAGCGGCCGCGCCCCACCGCCAGATCGACGCCTTCGAGCACCGGCCGGCCGGTACCACCGCCGTGCCGGTCCGGATAGGTGAAACCGACATCCCGCAGGCAAATGGACGGGTCATCAGGAATGGCGGGACCGGCGGGGCCGGCAGGAACAAATACAGGAACGTCATCGGGAAGGTGAGGTGAAGGCATGAGGGAATCAATTCGAAAATTCGCCGAGTTCGCAAACATGCGACGGGGGAAGGGAGTCGGGGCGTATTCGTTCGTGATCTCGGGGTCGATCTTGATCTGATTCCCTGATTCTCTCAGAAATGGGTCCAGTCAAAAGCTGCCGAAGAGTCGACCTTTGGGTATTGCGCAATTCCGGCGCGGGCCGTACGTCTAGCAGGATCTCGGGGTCGACCGGTGGAGGACGGGCCGTTCGGGGGAGGCGGACGGAGCCCGGCGGCCCCATACTCGGACCACCGCCCCGCCCCTTCGCGCTCCGTGGGACCCTTTCGTGTTCGAGAACCTGAAGAAGTGCGGCACCCGTCTGTGGTCCGCGCTCGTCGTCTCCGGCCTGCTGGGCGATCCCGCGGTCGACGGCATCGATGCCGAGGCCCGGCTCGCCGCGCTCGATGCCCACCTCCCCGGGACCGCCGTGCCCCGCCCCGCCGAAGGCGACGGGGAGCCGGCCTGATCCCGGCGGGCAGTCACCTGTCAGCCGCTCACTCGTTCTATCCGTGTCATCACCGCCGAGGAAGGGACGGGACGCGGATGAGCCGTCGTCAGAAGGGCCGCAAGCACCGTGAGGTGAACCGGACACCCCGGCCGGTGGGCCGGGCCCCACTGCGGCTGCCGGGAAGCTCGCCGCGCAAGCGGCGGCCGCCGGCCGCGAAGGCCGCGAAGGTCGAGGAGGTCGCCATCGCGGCCGCGCCGGTGCCCGCGGCGCAACCGCCCGGGGACACGGGGCCGGCCCCCGTGTTCACGGTCCCGGTGAGCGGTGGTGGCCTCGGGCTGCCCGCCGCGCGCACCTGGCAGGGCCTGCGGGGCTCCGGGCCGGCGGGGGCGAGCGTCGCGGAGCTGTGCGCCACCGCCGGGTTCACGGCGCCGACCGTGGTCCGCCACCTTCGGGCGCTCGCCGGCTTCGGCCTGGCCCGCCGGTCGGAGAGCGGCCAGGTGTGGCACCCGACCGACGCCGACCCGGCCGCGATCGCGCTCGTACCCGCCCCGGCCCGCAGCGGGGCCGGGGTCGGGTCCGGGTCCGGGGCGCCCTGACGCGAGGCCGACGCGCGGGGCCGGTGCCCTCCCGGTCGGCCGGGAGGGAAATCGGACAGGGGCGTTGTTTTGTGATGGACATGCCTAATCCCGTCCTGTTGCCTGTGCCCGCCGAGAGCATGGGGGGCGAACGGACATGGCGAGGACGGGACGTCCACAGGGGGCTCCGCGGGGTCGCTCGCAGGCGGCCAACGAGTTGGCCGGGCTGCTGCGGGACGTGACGCGGGGCATGACGGTGAGGGAGCTCGCCCGGCGCTTCGGGGGCGGCAAGACGGCCTGGAGCGAGTACCGGTCCGGGGCCCGGGTGATCCCGCTGGGGCGCCTCGGCATCGTGGTCGAGGACCGCGTCCGCGATCCTCGCGGCAGGCGGGAGCTGCTGGACCGGGCCCGGAAGCTGCACGGCCGGGCGCTCACCGCGCAGGCCGAGGCGCAGGCCGAGGCCGAGGCGGAAGCGGGGGCGGGAGCGGGAGCGGAAGCGGGGGCGGGAGACAAGGCGCCGCCCGGGCTGGAGGATGCGCTCGGCCGGGCGCGGGACGACCTCGCCGCATCGGGGCAACTCGTCGAGGGACTCCTGGTGTTGATGGCGATGCTCCAGGAACAAGCCAAAAGCACCCCGCCGCCCCGGCCGCAGGAGGACGGCTCGGGGGACGACGGCGCGGAGCCCGTGCGTACGGACTCCGCCGCCGCGAGCTCCGGGCCCCTGAGGCTCCGGCCGGACCAGGCGTTCGACCAGCTGATCGCTGCCCGGGAGGCCGGGGAAGCCGTACGGCGGGTGGTCGCCGAGGCCCGCTCCGGCGACCGGGCTCCGTCCCTGCCCGCGGCCACGGCGGACCGGTCCGTGTCCGTCGAACTGGCCCGGCTGCACAGCCTCGTGGAGCAGCAACGAGAGGACGCGCACTGGCTCTGGGAGCGCACGCGGGCCGCCGGCCGGGAGCGCCAGGGCCCCGCGGGTCCCGCCGACACCGTTCGGGGGGTCGTAATCGAACGCCTCGACCAGCTGGACCGGCTGGACCGGCTCGACCGGCTTCCCGCGGTCCCGGCCCGGGCCCCCGTCCCTGTCCGCGTGCCGCGGCCGGGCCCAGGGGCCGGCCGGCCCCCGCGCGCGGCGCTGGCGGTCTGCGCCGTCCTCGCCGTCCTGGCCGTCGTCGCGGCGGCGACCCTCGCCGGGGTCCTCCTCGGACGGCAGCGCACCGTGCCCGCGAACGACGCCATGCGGACACGGCCCCACGCCCACCCCGTGGACCCGCGCACCGACCCGACGCCGTCCGCGTCCCCCTCCCCGACGCCGGCCGGCACCGCCCCGCCCGTGCTGCCCGTACTGCCGGGTCCGTCGTTCCCGGCGCTGCCTTCGCCCTCCACGGTGCTTCCCGTCACGGGTCCCACCACCCCCGCGGCCACACCCGGGCGCCCGTCTCCCGGCAGTGCCTACGCCGTCTCGCCGGACCACCGCAGCGTCCTGCGCTGGACGGCCGGGGACGGCGCCTGGAAGGTGATCGGCCCCGCGGCCGACCAGGTCTACGCCGGGCCCGCCGGGGTCTTCACCACCAGCCCCGGTGACGGCCGCATCTTCAAGTACGACGAAGCCTCCCGCTCCTGGACCCAGATCGGCTCCCCGGGCGAGCAGTTCGTGCTGGCGGGCGAGGGCCTCTACGCGATCACCGAGCAGCGGAACGCGGTGATGCGGTGGACCGGCGTGGGGGCGGAGTGGATCCCCGTCGGCGCCGCGGCCACCCGGCTGTACGCGGGTGGCGCCGGACTCTTCGCCACCAACCCGGAGACGGGTGGCCTCTTCCGCTACGCCGGTTACGGCTACACGTGGCTGGAGGCGGGCGGCCCGGGCGCCGACTTCGCCGTCGGCCCCGACTACGTCGCCCGGATCTCCCCGGACGGCAAGGAGATCTGGCAGGCCAACGCCAAGGGCAGCGACTGGCGCCGGATCGGTGGCCCGGCCCGCAACCTCTACGCGGGCGGCGCGGGGCTCTTCGCCGTCGACGCCGCCACCGGGCAGATCCTCAAGTACGGCGGGGCGCCGGGTGCGTGGACTCCCGTGGGCGCCGCCGGCATCAGCCTCGCGGTGGGCTCCGACGCCGTCTACCGGGTCGACAGCGGCCTGCGGGTGTCCCGTTGGACGGGCAGCGGTGCGGGGTGGACACCGCTCGGCATCTCGGCCAGCTCCATCGCCGCCTCGGGTTAGGGGGTGTCCGACGGATGTCCGCGGCGTCGTACATCCGTCGGACACCCCCTGGCGCGGCGCGTTGTCCGGCGGACAACCGCGTTGTCCGCCGACCGCACCCCCGCGAACAGCGCGAACGTCATCGGGTCCGGGCGGCCAACCCGCCCCCGGCAAAGTCTTCGTGGCGGGCGGTGCCGACGGGGCGCCGCCTCCCGAGCCGGCCCGGTCCGTGCGGAAGCCACCGCGCGGCCCGGACCGGCCCGCCTCGACGACGATGGGAGACTTCGTGTCCTCGTTTCGCACACGCCTGACGGCGGTGGGAGCGGCGCTCCTCGGCGCAATGGCCCTCGTGGGCCCGGCAGACGCGAGCATCCGCTCCGCAGCCCCCGCCCCTGCCTCCGCCTTCGCCCCCGCCTCCACCACGAGCGACCGCGCGCACGCCGACTTCTCGGCACAGGCCCGGGCCGCGGGCCTGGACGACGGCCGGGCGGCGGAACTCCAGCGCCTGATCGACACCGAACTGGCCGCCACCGGCGGCCGGCAGGTGGCCGCGAACAAAATTGCCCTCGACGGCAAGGGCACGCTGACGCTTCCCCTGCCCGGCGAGGAGCGTGTCCGCGACCTGAACGCCCGGGGCTCCGAGGGCGCCACCTTCGCCGGCTGCCGGAGGGACTACGTGTGCCTGTACCCGGAGCGGAATTTCCAGGGCAGGCAGTGGGAGCTGTTCGAGTGCGGGAAGGTCGGCATCGGCTACACCGGAACCGGCTCGTGGATCAACAACCAGCCCTCCGGCTACCACGTGAAGTTCTACGGCCACGACGGGAAGCTCGGTTGGACCTCTCCCGGCGGCTACTCCGATGACCCGAACGCGTCGTGGGACTGGGTCGGCTGGGTGAGCCCCTGCTGACGACCCGGCCCTACTGAGCCCCGCGCAGGGCGGCGTTGACCCGGGCGGACAGTTCCAGGACGCAGCGGCGCAGGCCCTCGTGGTCGTGGATCGCGAGGGTGCTTCCGTAGATGCCGGAGGCGATGTCGGAGCGCTCGGCCGCGGAGGCCGTTTCGTACGTGCCCTTGCCGCCGCGCAGGGCCAGCAGGGTGCCGTCCGCCGAGCCGATCTCCTCCAACGTGGCCAGCAGGGTCAGGTCGGCTTCGGCCAGGCCGGCGCCCGAGGTCTCCAGGACGCGGCGGGCGGCGGCCGTCATCCGCTGGAGGTACTTCGCGCTGCGGTAGAACGCCTCGCCCGCGTCGGTGTAGTGGCGCAGGTCCTTGAGCAGGTCGCCGAGCTGCTCGTTGAAGGACTGGAGGTAGTGGGCGCCGGTCACGCTGACCGCGCTCCCGGCCTGCTTGCCGACGACGTCGAGGACCGCGCCCTGGGAGTGGTAGGCCTCCATCGCGTGCCAGAGCGCGTAGCTCGTGTCCCGCCGGATCCGCAGCGCGAGGTCGTCGGACGGGTGGTCCGCGAACTGCTGCTGGGCCTCGCCCAGTCGGGCCGCGTGTTCGGCGTAGATGAGGTTGCGGGCCCGGACGACGGCGTCGGGGCTGCTGTGTTCGAGCTCTTCGATGTACGCCTCGTCGTGCGTGGCGGGCCGCACCTGACCCGTCTGTGTGCGCAACCGTCCGGCCAGCTCGCGCACGGCCCGGCGGTGGACGGCGTCCGCCGCGTCGTGGCGGGCCCGGGCCTCCTCCGCCGCCGGGGCCGGCAGCAGTTCGGTCAACCGCTCTACGTACGACCGCCATTGATTGTCTGTCAGGTACTTGCGCAGCTTGCTGAGCGCGGCCACGTCCTGGTCGGCCTCGGCCACCTCGCGCGCCGCCGCACCGGCCGGCTCGACGATGCCCTGCGGGTCGGGTGCCTCCGCACTGAGGGCGCGGGCCCCGACGCCCTCCCAGCCGCCGTCCGCCCGCGGGGTCCAGCGCCGGGGCCGCAGCGCCTCCCGGCCGCCGCCCACCAGCAGCTCCGTCTCCTGCCAGCGCAGTCCCTCGGTCCCGGGGACGTACGGGAAGGCGAAGTTGCCGCGCTCCGGCATGAAGTCCTTGACGTAGAGGTTCACGTCGAAGACGGTCGCCGACTCCTTGCCCCACTCGGCCCGGAACCGCGCGTTGAACAGGGCGACGGCCTCGGCCGCGCCGGCCCCGCTGACCGTGATGTCGTAGTCCGAGGTGGGGTTGTTGCTGCCCACCGAGCGGATGCGCAGGTGCGGGTAGAGGCCGCGCAGCCACAGGAGCAGGGAGTCGATGAGCACCTTGCGGTAGAAGAACACCTCGCGCATCAGGTCGGCGGAGCCGCCCGAGCCGCCGTACATCTCCTTCGCCGTCGCCCAGTCGTTGTCGGCGTCCTTCAAGAGGAGCCGGGCCCGCTCGAAGGGGGTCCCCTCAAGCGGTCCTGGCGCCATCAGCCCCGGGGGGCCGCTCGACGCCGGGCTCGGAAGCGGGGTGGAGGACGTGCGGTGCGGGGCGGCGGTCCGTCGCCGCTCCACCTCGGGACTGGTCTCGGTCATGGGGCTGCCTCACAGGTGCGGTCGGTTCGGCCTCCCGACGCTATGAGGGCCCGTCCCGGGGCGGTAGCGCCAGGAGTACAGGACCTGTCCCCTTCCGGCGGATCCGGCGGACGAGGTTCACGGCGCCGGGGTGCCGGTGCGCGCGGTGAGGTAGCCGTGGTCGAGGAGCCACTTCACGTTCAGGCGTTGCCCCGGGCCCGGGTCCAGCAGGGCGGCGTCCAGCTTGAACTGCGTTCCGCCGCCGGGCTGTTCGAACCAGGGCGCCGCGGGGCCGCGCCGCACCGGCAGCGTGCGCAGCACCTCGTACACGTGGTAGTCGCAGGCGGCGCCGCCCGGGCGGGTCCGCAGGCTCTGGGGCGGGAGGGAGCGGGCCGGGTAGGGGTCGCCCGCCGGTGCGAGGAAGCTGCCGCTGTCCGGGCCGAAACGGTCCAGCAGGCTGCCTGGCGGCAGCGCGTCGTCGGTCCGCTCCGGTACGCCGTTCAGCTCGGCGAAGCCGTCGTGCGGCGGGTACTTCCAGCGGCCCGTCTCCGGCGGTCCCTCCCAGTACTGGCGGAGGAACGCGGCCGGCTCCAACGCGCCGGTCCGGCGCCAGCCGTCGAGCAGCCGGCCCACGGGGTGCCCGTCGCGGGTGGGCAGCACCTCGGGACCGAGGCGGGCGTCGTCGCCGAAGCGGCCCGTGCAGACGTCGGCCGTGGGAGACGGGGAAGGGGTCGTCGCGGTCGCGGGCGGGGTTGCCAGCGCGAGCAGGAGGAGGGAGAGGAGCAGGGAGGAGAGGGTGCGTCCGGGCGTGCGGGTCCGGCTCACGGGGGGCTCCGTTCCAGAGGGGGCGGGGGATCCCCGTCATGATCAACTCGGCGGTGCGCGGGGCCCGCGCCCGGCGCCCCGATCCGGACAGAGTCGACGGCTCGTACGTGCCCGCGCACCCGTCACATGTCGGCCGGGCGGGGCCCCGTGCGCGGGACCGCGGCGGCGGAAGGCGGTGGGTGGGGCGGTGATATCCGGACGGTCCCGAGTTGTCCTGATCCGTGCCCATCTGATTGCCAAGGTCGAGGGATCCGCCGAATGATCACGTCCGGTGCGGTCGGCCCTGACGGAACCCCGACATGTGGCGCCCGTACCCCTCGGACAAGGAGACGACGTTGTCGACCCGACCCCTCCCCCTTCCGTCCCGCCGCCTCGTCGCCGCGGCGGCCGTGACCGCCGCCGCGGCGCTGACCCTGGGCCTCGCACCGGTCGCCGCGCAGGCTGCACCGCAGCCCGCGGCCGCCACCACCCCGGCCACCGCAACCACCACCGCGGCCCCGACCGACAGCCCCAACCCCTTCGCCTGGACCGAACTCGACGGCCTGCGCGCGCGACAGCTCACCACCTGGCACGGCGGTCAGCCGCTGAGCCACTGGGCCCTCACCCTCGACGAAGCGACGGCCGCCCGTGCCTACGCGGGTGGGGTGTTCTTCCTCTACGCGCCCGCGACCGGTGACCGGGGCCTCTTCCGCAACCTCGACGTCATATCGGCCACGGTCAAGGACCCGCGCCAAGTCGTCGTCACCGACGCCCAGTTCATCCGCTCGCACCCGCGCGTCGAGGTCCGCTACGGCGACCCCGCCCAGCCCGACCGGGCACGCGTGGTGGCCACCTCCACCATCTGGATGTAGTCCCGCCACCCTCCCCGCGCAGGCGGCGCGTCCGGGCCGACTCGGGCCCGGGCGCGCCGGATCGGACCCTCCCCACCAGCGTGTACGGCCGTGCCGGGGTCGGGTGCGGGGGGCGTACCGGCTCCCGCGCACCGGTACGAGCACATCAGGTCATATGCCGGACAACTTTCCCTTTGGCACGTGTGCTCCTCCCGTACCGCCCGCTAGCGTGGCTTTCGCTCACTCCCCGTCAGAAACGGGCCCGCACCGCGGGCCCACGGCACGGGGGGCGTCCGCGGACCGCGCGCCGGGCCACCGAGTACCTGAGTACCGGGCGCCGGGAGACCGCCGCGGGCGCCCCCCGGGGAAGGACGTCACATGCGGAAGGAACACACCGGCCCCCGGGCCGTCCGCGGCCGCCACCGACTCGCCCCCGTCCTCGTCGCCGCGCTCGTGGGCGCGGCCACCGTCGCCGCCACCGGCGCGGCGCAGGCCGCGCCGGCGCGGATCGACATCGCGATGCGTGCGCAGGAGAAGACCAACTGGTGTTGGGCGGCCGCCGGTTCGACGATCGCGCGGCAACTGGGCGCGGACCGCGCCCAGAACGCGTTCTGCAACGCCGCCTTCGACCGGCGCCAGGGCAGCGAATGCCCCAACGACCAGGCGGACCTGGGCAACGTCCAACGGGCCCTGCGCTGGGCCGGGATCGCGCCGGGGAAGTACGTCACCGGCTGGCTGCGCTACAGCACCGTCAAGACGGAGATCGACGCGGGCCGCCCCGTCGAGACCAGGGTCCTGTGGACCTCCGGCGGCGGGCACATGCACGTCATCTACGGCTACGACGAGGCGAAGCAGTGGGTGTACTGGGGCGACCCCTGGCCCTCCTACACCCGCTACAACTGGGGCTCGCACGACCACTACAGGGACAACGGCTCCTTCCGGTGGACCCACTCGCTCTACGAGATCGGGAAGGGATGACCATGCTCCGGACCACCGCCCTCACGGTCTGCGCCGCAGCCCTGCTCGCGCTCGCCGCGCCCGCCGCGCCCGCCTCGGCCACGGCACCGCCGGCGCCCGTCGACCTCGGCCGGGCCCGGGAAGCGGCCGGTGCGCCGCAGTCCGTCAGCACGGTCGAGGCGTTCCTCGCGGCCGACCGGCAACGCTCCGCACCGACCCCCAACGGTCCCGGCGGGCCGTCCGGCCCCCGCGCGGCCGACCAGCGGGGTGCCGGTGCCGGCGGCGCGGAACCGGCCCGGCTCGGCGCCACCGTCGCCGTCCACACCCTCGACCCCGACTTCGTCCGGGGCCTGCCCGGAGCCGAGCCCGCCCGCGCCGAGGGCGCCGCGACCACGGCCACCGACCCGACGGGCCGGACGGCCACCATCCGCACGGCCCCGACCCCCGCCGGGGACGGCTGGCAGGTGGTCTCCATCGGCTCCGGCGACGAGGAGGAACGCCACGCCCGCGCCGCGGGCCCGGACCGCACCGCCTTCCGGGAGCCGCAGACCAACACCTGGTACGCCTGGGACGGCGAGCGCGTCGAACCGCTCCACCCCGAGGCCGTCGCGATCCTCGGCGCGCCGGCCCTGTCCACCGCCGCCTACCAGCGGCAGGTCGCCGCCCGCTACGCGGACCGGCTCCCCGGCTCCCCTTACGACGCCTCGGGCTTGGCCGGCGGCGATGCCCCCGCGGCCGACCGGGGTGACCAGGGTGGCCCGGCCCCGGTCCTGCCCCTCGCCCTCGCCGCCCTGACCGGCCTGGTCCTCATCGGCGCCGGCCTGGCGGGCACCCGCCGCCGAGGCGGCGGTCCCGAGGGCGCCCCGCCGGGTACCGGACGCCTCGGGACGCCCACGTAGGCGTCGCGAGACCGGTCGCGCCCCGGGCTGCGCCGCCCGCCGTGGCCATCCCCCGAACGGTCGGATCCGCCCGACCGTTCGACCGGTATGCACCCCGCCGGTGGTGCCTACCGTGGAAGGAGGGGGAGGGGACGTCGCCTGCCGCACCGCCGAGGAGCCTGCCGTGTCTGCTCACCTGATCGACATCACGCTGCCCGCCACCCCCGCCGCCGCCTCCGCCGCCCGGCGGGCCCTGGGGGTGTGCGTGGGTGCCGGGGAGCTGGCCGATGACGGGCGGCTCGCGCTCTCCGAGGCGGTCGCCAACGCGGTGGAGCACACCGTCAGCGATCGGCTGCGCCTGGTGATCAGCCACGACGAGGAGACGGGCAGTCTGATGTGCGCGGTCCGCGACGGGCACGCCGACCTGGCGCCGGCCGACCGTACCCGCCCGGGGTGCGCCGACCAGGAGGGCGGTCGCGGCCTCGGGATCATCGCGGAGCTGAGCCGGTCCTGGGGATTCAGCACCTTCGGGCACGGCAAGTGGCTCTGGTTCTGCCTCGGCGCCGCCCCCGCGTGACGGCCCCGAACAGGCCCCGAACAGGCCAAAGAAAACCGAGCGCCCCGGGTGCGGGACTAGCTGGTACATCGTTGTCGAGCCCGTCGATGGCAAGGCGTACAAGGCCTCCACCTGCTCGAATCGAAGGACAGGGGCCCGTGGCGTGAACAGGCCTCACCCTCTGTGAACATTCGACTCCGATTGCTAGAGATGGTCGCTGACCGATCACCACAGCTCCTCGGAAGGGCGCCCCGATGTCCTCGTCCCTCACGTCCACCACGTCCACCGCGCACGCCCGCACCACCTCCATGACCTCCCCGACCTGGGACGTGCGCGCCCTGTTGCCGGGCCAGTGGGACGCCTTCTACACCGCCGTGCTCGACGCCTTCCACGAGAGCGAACCGGCCGCGGCGACCGCCCTGTGGCGGCGCCTGGCCGAGCCCGAGCGCTGCGTGGCCGTGCGCGACGCCGCCGACCTCGTCGGCACCGCCGGGATCTTCTCCTTCCGGATGAGCGTCCCCGGCGGGCACCTCGTCCCGACCGCGGGCGTCACCATGGTCGGCGTCCGGTCCACCCACCGGCGCCGCGGGATCCTCTCCGACCTGATGCGCCATCAACTGGAGTCCCTCCAGCGCCAGGGCGAACCGCTCGCCGTCCTGACCGCCTCCGAGGCGCCCATCTACGAACGGTTCGGCTACGGAGCGGCCGCCCGCCAACTCTCCCTCGACATCCAGTCGCGCCGGATCTCGCTCCGCACGCCCGCCGAGCCTGCCGGGGTCCCGCCGCTGACCCTCGCCCTCGAAGACCCGTACGAGGCCCTGGAGATCACCGAGGAGATCTACGCGCGTCAGGTCCCCACCCGCCCCGGAATGCTGGCCCGCGCCCCCGGCTGGGAACACCTCCCGCTGCTCGACCCGCCCGCCACCCGCGCCGGGGCCCGCCCCCTGGAGTGCGTCGTCGCGCGGATCGACGGCCGGCCCGTCGGCTACGCCCGCTACGCCGTGAGCGTCGCGTGGTCGGCCGCGAACACCGCCGAGGGGACCGTCCGCGTCCGCGACGTCGAGGCCACCGACCCGCGCGCCTACGCCGCCCTGTGGCGCTTCCTCCTCGACACCGACCTCACCTCGCGCGTCGTGGCCCCCAACCGGCCCGTGGACGACGCCCTGCTCCACCTCGTCTCCGACGTGCGGCGCTGCGCCCCGACCGTGCTCGACAGCCTCTACGTGCGCGTCGTCGATGCCCCGATCGCGCTGACGGCCCGTTCCTACGCGGCCCCGCTCGACCTCGTCATGGACCTCGAAGACGCCCTCGCGCCCTGGAACCGGGGCCGCTGGCGGCTCACCGGCGACGCCTCCGGGGCGGTGTGCGCCCGTACGTACGACGCCCCCGACCTCTCCCTGGACGCCAGCGCCCTCGGCTCGGCCTACCTCGGCGGCACCACCCTGACCGAACTGGCCGCCGCGGGCCGGGTGCGCGAGCACACCCCGGGCGCGCTCGCCGCCGCCACGACGGCCTTCGCCTCGCCCGCCGCGCCCTGGCTCCCGCACGGTTTCTGCCGCTCCCTGCTGCCCCGGCTCTGACCCGCGCGCCGGCCGCCGTTGTCGTACCCCCTCGGTACCGTCGGCGCATGAGAGCTACGGCAACCTTCACCGTCACCGGATTCACTCCCGCCCCGCTACAGCCGGAACCGGCCGTGTCCACCGGGACGCCGGTGGGCGTCGCGACGATGGAGAAGCACTTCGAGGGGGAGGCCCGGGGGCGCTCGGCGACCCTGTTCACCGCCGCCTTCGACCAGTCCACCGGGGTCGGCACCTACGTGGCCATGGAGTCCTTCGAGGGCTCCCTGGGCGGTCGCGAAGGTTCCTTCAACTTCGCGCACTCGGCGACCACGTCCGGTGCCGACCGCACCGCGGAGTTCTTCACCATCGTGCCCTCCAGCGGCACCGGCGAGCTGGCCGGCATCACCGGCGCCGGCGGGCTGGCCGTCGACGCCGACGGCACGCACCGCATGTGGTTCGACTACGAGCTCGGCTGAGCCGTCGGGAGACCGCTCGGGGGCAGAGGGCTCAGATGCTCAGTTTGCGGCGGCGCGGGGCCGCGCCCGACCGCGCCGCCGGCGGGCGGGAGGTGACCGCTCCCGCCGCGGCCTGGGTGGTGCGCGCTCCGCAGCCGTGCGCGACGTCGGCCGCGCGGACGAGCCCCTGCGCGGCGTGGGACCAGTCGTAGCCGCCCAGCAGCTCCCGCATGCGGGACGCGTTGCCGACGTAGCTCGGGTAGTCCGCCAGGACCCGGCGCAGGGCGGCCTCCCAGGCGTCCACCCGTGCCTCGGGGGAGGCGTTCTTGTCCTTGACGACGAAGCCGGGTCCGAGGTCCACGTCCACGCGCCGGCCGTCGAAGAAGAAGTCGGCCACCCCGTTGTCCTCGTTGACCAGCACGGGAACCGCGCGGCCCAGGGCCTCCAGGGCCGTCAGGGGGAAGCCCTCGTTGAGGGAGGGCACGATCACCAGGTGCGCGGCCTTGACGTCCTCGACGAGCTTCCGCTCGTCCTGGGTGAAGGGCAGGATCCGGGCGCCCTGCCCGTCCCCGGTGATCGCGTCGGCGCTCCGCTGGACGGCGGCGAGCTCCTTCTCGCCGACGCCCCGGACGTTGAGGCGTACGTCGATGAACTCCTGCCGCAGCCGGTGCACGGCCCGCAGCGCGGTGTCCATGCCCTTGATCGGGTCGGTCGCGCGCCCCAGCAGCAGGAGCTGGAAGGGCGCGGGAGCCTGGTCGACGGGCAGGTCCACCGCGGGGAACTGGTCGGTTCCCGTCACCATTTCGTGCAGGTGGGGCACGTCGTGCCGGGACAGCCCCTCGATGTCCAGCGGGGCCAGCCGCTGCGAAGCCGCCGCGCCGTCCGCGGCCAGGGCGCTCGCGGTGGAGGTCAGCAGCGGGCCGGGGCCGACGACCAGGTCGGCCCGGGGCATCCACAGCCGCTCGACGGCCGCGTTCATGGCGACCTTCGCGAACGGGTCCCCCTTCAGCTTGCCGAGCCGCTCCACGTTGGTGTGCAGCACCCACACGGCCTTCGCGTCGGGATACCACCGCTTGGCCAGTACGGCCGCCGGACCGGAGAACCGCGAGTGCCCGATGATCATGTCGTAGCGGCCCGAACCGGCGGCGGGCAGGCCGAAGTCGGTGGGCTCGCCCCGCCGCACGGCGTTCAGCAGCGTCTCCCGGGGCTCGGCCTTCGCGCCCCCGGCCGCGGCCCGCGCCGGGACGGTGGCTATCTCGCACCCCTCGTGCCCCTTGGGGTTGTACTCGCCCTCGACGGTCAACAGGGTCACCTCGTGACCTGCCGTCACCAGGGCTTGGATCAAACGTTGGTTGTAGACCGGCACGCCCCCGTAGCCCGGCCCGCTGGCGTCGGCCGCCACCAGAATCCTCTTCGTCATCTTCGATCTGCTCCTCACTCGGAATGATCTCTGCGACCCGTGTGGATTGCTCGTTTCATGATCATAGTCCGATAGGAGACGTATGAGGGCGGTTAGGGTGAATAGGGCGTTCTTGCTCCTTTGTTACGTCTCGTCCCACGGGTCGGTGGCCAGCGGATCGGCCTGGCTGGGGCTCAGGTGGCCGTCCTGGATGAGGCGGTTGGTCATGCTGACCTTGTTCGGGGCGGGGCGGCCGACCTCGTCGTAGTGTTTGCGGGCCCGCTCGATGTGGGTGGCCACCGTGCGGGGGGCGATGTGGAGCTTGCGGGCGACCGCCGGTTTCGACAGGCCGCTGCACCAGGCGAGGAGCACCTCGGTCTGCTTCTCGGAGAGTTCGGGCCGGTCGGGCGAGGAATCGCCGACGATCGTGCCCGCGTGCCGGGGAGCGGTGTACGTGAGCCCCTGCGCGGCCGCCCGGACGGCGTCGATCAGGTGCTTCTCGCCCTCCTCCTTGGTCACGAACGACTTCGCCCCCAGCCGCCCGCACTCCCGGATCACCTCCGCGGACACCTCGCCGGAGAACACGACGACCTTGCGCCCGCTGCTGACCAGTTGGCGCAGCTCGTGGAACTCGAAGACGTTCTTCGTCACGAGGGAGAGGTCGAAGACGACCACGTCGGGGGGGGGGGGGGGGGCGGTCCCCCCCCCGGCCAACCTTTTTCCCCCCCCGATGAGGGGGGTTGGGGGGGGGCGGACGAGAGGTTGTGGGGGGGAGAGGGGGTGGGGGACCCTTTT
>NZ_JBVHUE010000024.1:135324-146832 GCF_055565515.1 Streptomyces sp. NPDC028419
TACCCTTACCGCGCCGAGGGCTCCGGGCCAACACCCGAGCCCCTCGACCGGCTCCCCCCCCCCCCCCCCCCTCCCCCCCCCCGCCCCCCCCCCCCCCCCCCCCCCCCCCCCCCCCCCCCGGTCCACACCCGGCCGAGCTGCTTGCCCGCCGAGACGAGGTGGATCGGGGGCTCCGCCCGCTCGCACCATCCGCGCACCCCGTCGATGACCACCTCGTGGTCGTCGACGATCACGACGCTGATCGGCCGGTCCGCCATTGTGCCTCCATCCAGAAAGTGTCGTCGTCCGTGTCCAGGAAGCCGTCGGTCGCGATCTCCCACGCGGGGGACCCGAGGGGCGACAGCTCGATCTCCCCGCAGTCGCCGACCACCTGCACCGAGACGAACTCGGGGGCGAAGACCACGGTCACATTGGCCCAGCTCCGGGCCTTCGCCAGGGCCGGCAGCGGGAAGCTGCCGAGCGCGAGGCGGACCTCCGGCGGCGGGTCGACCGGGGTGCCGTGGCTGATCACCTCGGCCCGCACCCGGCGCCGCTTCGCCGCGTCCGCGTACTCGTGCAGCTCGTGCACCAGTTGGTTCGGTACGTCGTCCGTCTCCGCGAAGAGCCGGCGCATCCGGGCGGCCTCGGTCCAGCACTCCCGCTGGACCTCCGGGTCGTTGCTGTCGAGGGTCCCGTCGGCGAGCCCGCGGAGCAGGGGGCCCGCGCTGCCCAGCAGGCCGGCGTAACTGTCCTGGAGCGCCTGGGCGGTTCGGGCGGCGATCCGTTCGCTGTGCCGGATGTGTTCGGTCCGCCGGCGGGCCGCCTCCGCCTCGTGCGCGGTGCGGCGCAGGGCGGTGGCGGCCACCCCGCAGGCCAGCGGGAAGCCGATCGTGCCGAGGGAGCCGGTGACGAAGTTCAGTACGGCGCCCTCGGCGACGGGCCCGGACAGGGCGAGGTTCACCGCGGTGATCGCCTCGTGCGCGCCCAGGAAGAGGACCAGCTCGACCATCGGCCGGTCCAGGAGGAGCACGACCCCGATCCAGCCGACGGTGCCGAAGGCCCAGTCCGCGGCGGTCGTCGGCGTCCCGGCGGGCAGCGAGGCGCAGGACAGGACCGACGCGCCGAGGGCCAGGACCACGCCGACCCAGCGCTCGGCGCCCCACGGCCGGCGGCGCAGCGTGAAGGCCCCCTCGACCACGGCTATGCCCAACAGCAGCCCGTACGCGAGGAGTTGCATCCACAGCGGCCGGTACGCGTCGATGTTGCGCAGCCAGCTCATCGACAGCAGCACGACGGCGGAGATGCCGAGCACGGCGAGGCGCAGGTGGTACAGGAACTCTTCGGCGGCGGGAGCGGCGCCGGCCGGCCCGCCCGCCCGGTGGAAGCTCTTCATCGTGGCCACTCCAGACTGACGGTGGTTCCCCTGCCCTGCCGGGACCGGACGTCGGCCCGGCCGCCGACCTCCTCGACGCGTTCGACGATGGAGGCGCGCACCCCGCGCCGGGTGGGACCGACGGCGGCCGGGTCGAAGCCGATCCCCTCGTCGGCCACCTCGACGCGCGCGCCCCCGCCCGATCCGTCGCTCGTGACGGTGACCGAGCAGTGGCCCACCTCGGCGTGCCGGGCCACGTTCACGAGCGCCTCCCCGGTGGCGTCGGCCAGCGCGACCGTCACCTGCGGGGGCAGCCGCAGCGACCGCGGCCCCCGCAGCTCGACCCGGACCGGCGTGAGGCCGATGGCCGCCCGCAGCCGCTGCATCAGGTCCGCCTCCAGGGCGGGTTCCGTCGCCCAGGACAGTCGTTCCAGATCGCGTTCCGCTTGCGCCGCCAGCGAGGCCGGGGAGGTGCCCCCGGCGCCCGAGCCGACCCACAGCAGGGTCGTGGCCGCGGTGTCGTGCAGGGTCCGGTCGTAGGCCCGCCGGGCGGCCCGGATCCGCGCCTTCGCGCTCTGCTCCGCGCGCGCCGCCTCGGCGTCCGCGGCGGCCGCGTCGGCCAACCGGCCGCCGCGCAGCATCAGTTCCCACAGCATGCGCGCGAGCAGGGCGACGACGAGCGACCACAGCGCGGTCACCAGGCTGTCGAGCGAGCCGCGCGCGGGCGGGGCCGCGGCCGTGCCGACGATGGCGCCGGACAGCACCAGCAGCGCCGCGGCCCCGCCGAGCAGCCGGCTGGCGTAGTACTGGTAGCCGACGCAGGCGAAGGACAGGAACGGCAACAGCCAGGACCTGCCGTGCTCCAGCCAGTCCAGCGCCACCGTCCACGGCGCGCTCGCGGCCAGCGCGGCCAGTACGACGGCGTCGGCCAGGGTCGCCGCCGGCCCCGGCCCCCGTAGCAGGGCCCGCACGTACACGGCGCTCCACGCCGTCGCCAGCGCCAAGGCCGCGTAGGCCACCCGGGCGGAGGGGGCGGCGGGCGCCGCCCAGGAGGCGACGAGGAGCGTCGGGACGCCCGTCGCGATCCGGATCACCGCCACGTAGCGGTGGCCGAGCAGGTAGAGGTGGGAGACCGCGCTGTCGGCTACCGGCATGAGCCCTCCCTCGCCCGTCCGGCCCGGGTGCCGGGCCGCGGATTCGATTGTGCCGGTCGGTCGGGCCGCGTGCTGTCGGTCGGTCGCACGACTCCCAACCGGCTTCCACTTCCCTAGCGTTGGGTCCGGGGACGGGCCGCCCGGCCGGTCCCCGCTCGCCCCTGCGACGAGGAAGGCACCATGTCCACTCCGCACCCGCACGTGCACTCGAATCCGCAGCCGCAGCCGCACCGACGGCCCCCCGCGCACCGCCGGCCCCGGGGCGGCGCCGTCCGCCGGCGGCTGGTCGCCGCCGCCACCGCGGTGCTCGGCGGCGGGGTCCTGCTCCTGGTCCCCGCGTCCACGGCCTCGGCGACCACCCGCCCCGGCGTCAACGCCACCCCGTACAACGAGGGCGGCGAGTACTGGGACACCGACGGCTGCACGGACGTCCCCGACGCGGGACTCCACACCATCAGGGTCTTGTACGGCAAGCCGCCCTTCGCGGCGTACGGCTCCCTCACCGGGCGCTTCGACTTCCACCACGCCTGCAAGCACCACGACGGCTGCTACAAGTTCCGCTGGGCGGACCGGGCCACCTGCGACCAATGGTTCCGCAACGACATGCACGCCTCCTGCACCGCGATGAAGTCCAATGCGGCGTGCGACGACATGGCCGAGCTGTACTACCGGGGTGTGCGCGTCTTCGGCGAGATCCCCTGGAGGCTGCACGACATCAGGATCTCGATGAAACCGTCCGTCGCCTGACGGCCGGAGGCCTGACGAACCGTCGGCGGCGGGCAACGCTGTCGGTCGGGTGAGCTATATGTTCGTCCAGCGCTTCGACGTGCTCCGGCTCCGACGCGCTCCGTTCCCGCCCGGCCTCCAACAGCGGCCGGGCGGGAACGGTTCAGCGCGCCCCCTGTTGTTCTCGGCACGGGAGCGGGCTGCTTCCGGATGGAAGGCCGACACCAACGGTGCCCTGCACCCATTGACGGGGGTCGGCGCCGGGATTGCAAGGCAATCCGGGAACTTCTCCCGGAGGCACGCGCTTGTGCCCTCGACCAGCACCGGAACGGTCATCCGCGTTCAGCCCCGCGTCACTCCGTGATCGGCATTGTTCCGTAAATCCATGATCACGTGGCGTTACGGAGGGTCGGCGGTCCATGCTGAGCCTCCCCAACGGCCGGCCGGCACCCGGTCGTTGAGGACACCCGTCGCCCGGCCCCGGATGGCCGGACGGGTCATGAGGCCGACTCCCAACGAAGTCGAGGACGACCAATGCCGAAGAAGTACATCGTTTTCATCGTCGCGCTGTTGATGGTGCTCGGTTGGAGCGTGGCGATGACCGCCATGGGCCAGAGCGCCGCGATCGCCACCCTCGCACCGGCCCTGGGCCTCACGGTGCAGCAGGTCTTCCAGGCGGCCCGATCGCGGAGCGCCGCGGCGTCCGGCCACCGGGTGGCGGCGGTCCCCGACGGGGAGGGCGACACCCCGTGACCACGCCCTCCGAATCGAAGCTCCCGGCTCCCCAGCCGGTCCCCGCGCGCCCCGGCCGCAAGCTCGGCCCGATAGCCGACACCGTCGGCAGCTCCCACCGCGCATGGCTGGAGCACGCACGCGACCAGTACCTCGCCAGCGGCCTGACCCTCAGCGAGCTCGGCCTGCGCGTCCCGCTGGCCAAGTCGAAACTCTCCGAACTCCTGCGGGGCCTGGGCCTGTACCCGCGGTGGGAGGTCATCGGCCGCCTCTCCGCCGAGCTCGACATGCCGCTCATCCCCTTGTACCGGCTCTGGCGCCAGGCGGCCCTGGACGCGCAGAAGACCTACGAGTGGGTCCAGCGGTGCAGCGACAAGTCGGCCCTGACCGCCCCGCAACCCAACCCGCCCGTGGAACACGAACCCTTCCGCCAGACCGTGGAGGGCGGCTACCGCCGCTACGCCCAGGCGTTCCTCCCCGACGGCCCCCGCGACGCGGCCGTCGACGACACCTTCGACATCCTCTGGCTGTCCTGGAACAGCGCCCTGGCCAGCCCCGACATCCGCCGCTACGCCTGGAAGATCCTGCGGGCCACCGTGATGGCCAAGACCCCGCACCTGGACGGCTGGCCCGAGCTGGTCCCCGCCGCCTTCGACACCGTCGCCGTGCGCCGCCTGACCCGCTCGACCGACCCCGCCGAGCAACTGGCCGAGAGCCTGGAGCTGTTCCGGGCCATCGGCCGACTGCCCGCCAACCTCCAGGACGTCATGGTGCTGCGCCACCTGTGCGGCAACACCGCCGAGGAGACCTCCGCCCTGCTCGGCGTCCCGCCGCCGATGGTGCGCTCAGACGAACGTCACGCCCGCCGCATCCTCTTCCCGCCGCCCGAGAGTGAAGGCCCCATCGAATGACAGCCGTCGAAGCGATCCTGGCCCGGGCGCTGCTGGTGCGCGAGCGCACCGTACCCCGGGACGTCGTCCGCACCCACCCCTGCTCCCAAGCCCAAGCCCAAGTCCAAGTCCAAGCCCAAGTCCAAGTCCAAGTCCAAGCCCACCTCCAACCCCACCTCCGCCCGCGCGCGCACGCCCTCCCGCCGACCGACACCACCCCCGCCGTGGCCGCCGAGAACCTGCGGGCCCTGTGCGAGACGCTGGTCAGCCACACCCCGGCCGTCACCGTCACCAAGTTCGTCACCGACCAGGTGCCCGAGCCGCGCAGCGCCCTGGTGCTGGCCTGCGTGCTCCAGCTGACGGAAGCCGACGACGGGGCCCGGTTCTGGTGGCAGTACGCCGCGGGCGCCGGGCAGGCGACCGCCGCCTACTGCCTCTACCTGCACCACCTGTCCCTCGGCGAGGCCGATGCGGCCCAGTGGTGGCTCCGGCAGACCGACGACGTCCAAGCGACCCCGCTCGACGGGGCCGCGGGCGCGGGCGCGGCCGAGCCCGACGAGCGGATCACCAGCCCCTCCACGGCCACGATCCTGCGCGTGCTCCACCGCCTCGCCCAGCAGATGGCCCGGCACCGCTCGGCCGCGGTGATCGAGCTGATGGACTTCATGCCCACGGCGGTGGCCACCGGCTACCTCCGCGAGCCCGACATGGACCTCCCCATGCCGGGCCCCGGATTCGCCGCCCGCATCGGCGCCCTGCTGGCGCCCCGACCCCGCCACGCCCCGGCCACCGCCCTGCCCCCGGTCGTCCGCACGCGGGGCCTGCACCCCCTGGGCGAGACCGCCACCCGCTGAGCGGACCGGGCCGGGTGGGGCGCGCGCACCCCACCCGGCCTTGTCCTCTTTCGGACCCCAGGAGGGGCCGAAGGGCGGACGAAACCACGGGTCCGTTCCCGGTTGGCTTGTTCCGGTGACCACCTCTCCCGCCACCCCGACCCCGCCGCGTCCACCGTCCCCGCCACCCCCGGCCGTTCTCGCGGCGGACCGCGTGGACCAGTACTTCGCCGCCCCCGGCGGCGGCGTCCTGCACGCCCTCGACGGGGTCAGCCTGAGCGTGCGCGACGGCGAGTTCGTCTGCGTCGTCGGGCCCTCGGGCTGCGGGAAGTCGACCCTGTTGCGCCTGCTCGGCGGTCTGCTCGCGCCCTCCGCCGGCAGCGTCACGACGGTCGCGCGGGGCGGGACGGGCCCGGGCCCGGGTCCGGGTCCGGGTCCGGGGCCGAGTCGGAGTCGGAGTCGGAGTCCGGGCGATCGTCCGGACGTCGCCTTCGTCTTCCAGGACTTCGGCGTACTGCCCTGGCTGACCGTACGGTCCAACGCGGCCTTCGGCCTGCGCATGTCCGGCATGCGCAGGCGCCCCGCCGAACGGGCCGCGGACCCCTGGCTGGCCCGGGCCGGGCTCGCCGACTTCGCCGACGCCTACCCGCACCAGCTCTCCGGCGGCATGCGCCAGCGCCTCGCGATGGTCCGGGCCTTCGCCACCGGCAGCCCCGTCCTGCTGATGGACGAACCCTTCGGCTCCCTCGACCCGCAGACCCGGCGGCTGATGCGCGAGCACCTGCTGGAGCTGTGGCAGGAGGAGCGCAAGACCGTCGTCCTGGTCACCCATTCCCTCGACGAGGCGCTGCTCCTCGGCGACCGGGTGCTGGTGATGTCCCCGCGGCCCGGCACCCTGATCGACTCCCTCACGGTGCCCTTCCCCCGGCCGCGCACCCCCGACGTGGAGGACTCCGCCGCCTTCGCCCGGCTGCGGGCCCGGATCTGGGAGGCCCTGCGGGCCACCCCGGCGCGGGAAGGCGGCCACCGGTGAACCCGCCAGAGCCCCGCCCCGCCCCGCCCGCCGCCCCGCCCGCCGCCCCGCCCGCCGCCCCGCCCGCCGCCCCGCCCGCCGCCCCGCCCGCCGCCGCGGCCGCCGCCGCCCGGGCCGCGGTGCGCCGCAGCCGTCGCGAGTCCGCCGTGGCCCTGGCCCTGGGGGCCGGTGTACCGGCCGCCCTGCTGCTGGGCTGGGAGTCCGCGGCCCGGCTCGGCGCGGTGGACCCCCTGCTCTTCCCCGCACCCTCGAAGATCGCGCTCCGGCTGGCGGACCTGCTCGGCAGCGGCGAACTCGGCGCGCACCTGGGGGCCACCCTCGCCCGGCTGCTGCCCGGTTACGCGCTGGGCGCGCTGGCGGGCGTACTGGTGGGCCTCGCGATGGGGGCCTCCCGGCACACCAGGGCCGCGCTCGGGCCGTTGTTCGCCGCGCTGTACTCCGTACCGAAGATCGCCACGCTGCCGCTGCTGCTGCTCGTCTTCGGGCTGACCGAGACGCCCAAGGTGCTGTCCGTCGCGATCACCGTCTTCTTCGTCCTCCAGATCAACACCACCGCCGGGGTGCGCCAGATCGACCCGCGCGCCCTGGAGACCGCCCGCGCCTACGGGGCCCGGGGGCCGCGGCTGCTGCGCCTGGTGCTGCTGCCGGGAGCCTGCCCGGCGGTGCTGACCGGGCTGCGGACCGCGGCCGGGCTCGGGGTGGTCGTGGTGGTGGCCGTCGAGTTCGTCGCCTCCGAGAGCGGGCTGGGGTTCCTGATCTGGAACTCCTGGACCCTCTTCCAGCCCGAGCGGATGTACGCCGGGATCATCGCGGTCGCGGTGCTCGGTACGGCGTTGTCGGCCCTGCTCGCCCTGGCCGAGCGGGTGGCGATGCCCTGGCGCCGCGGGCAGGAGCGCGGCGCCGCGTGACCCGCCCCGGCCCTGGCCGCGACCCCGGCCCCGACCTCGACCCCCGACGTGACCCTCACGCTCGACCTCACCTTGAGAAGGAACGATTCACCATGCGCCGCGGTCTGCCCCTCCTCGCCCTCACCACCGTCACCGCCCTCCTCGCGGCCACCGCCGCCTGCCAGCGCGCCAGCCCCGCCGCCGCGGGCCCCGTACCCGTCAAGGTGGCCCACGTCCCCTCCACCCTCTTCGCCCCGCTCTACGTGGCCGAGGCCAAGGGGTACTTCAAGGACGCCGGCCTCGCCGTCGAGCTGAACAAGGTCAAGACGGGCCAGGACGCCGTGCCGCTGGCGGGCACCGGGAAGGTCGACGCGGTCGCCGCGGGCTTCTCGGCCGGGCTGTTCAACGCCATGGCCAAGGGGGTCGGGGTGAAGGTGGCCGCCTCCATGGGCGGCTCCACCGGCGCGCACCCCTCGCCCACCACCCTCGAAGTGTCCCGGCGGCTGGCGGACTCCGGGGAACTGGCCCGGCCCGAGGACCTGCGCGGACGCAAGGTGGCCGTGGCGGGCGGCGGGGGAGCGGCCGGCGGCTACCAGCTCGACGCGACCCTGCGCTCGGCCGGGCTGACGGTCAAGGACGTCACCGTCGTCAACGTCGCCATCCCGGACATGAAGAACGCCCTGGCGAACGGCGGGGTCGACGCGGCCATGGCACCGGCCCCCTTCACCACCGCCATGGAGGCGGACGGCACCGCCAAGGCCCTCGCCGTCCCGCCGCGCGGCACCACCGCGAGCGGACTGGTCCTGGGTTCCGCATTCGACGGGACCCCCGGGGCCGCGAAGTTCCTGGCCGCCCTGCGCCGGGCGGCGGCCGACCTCCAGGGCGACGGCGCGAAGAGCGAGGAGGTCCTGGCCGCCCTGTCCCGGGCCACCGGCCAGAGCATCGAGGTCCTGCGCGCCACCCCGCCCTACCAGTGGACCCCCGACCTGGCCCCCGACGCCGACCAGCTCACCGCCCAACAGCGCGCCTACGACACCGCGGGCCTGCTCGACTCCGCCCCCCTCCCCCCGGAGCGGCTCGTCGCGAAGACGACCGGCTGAGCACGTCGGGGCCGGGGCCGCGGGCGGTACGGATCAGACCAGGGCGTCCTGGCGCAGGAGTTCCGCGCGGATCGCGGGGAGGTCGTGGGCCCGGCCGCCCCGGGCGGCGAGGGCCGCGGCGACGCCCGCCGCGTGGCCCGTGGCGAAGGCGGTGCCCATGACCCGCAAGGAGGTGAAGGCGTCGTCGTCGGACCCGGTCAGCCGCCCGGCGGCCCAGAGGTTCTCCCGGTCCACCGAACAGATCGCCCCGTAGGGGATGTCGTACCAGCCGCGGCCCTCGATGGGCTCGTAGCGGGTCACCCCCGGCCCCTCGTGGTCCTCGATCGGCCAGCCGCAGCGCGCGATGGACTGATGCGGGCGCTTGCGGGCCGAGCGCACGTCGTCCCCCGTGACCACCTCGCGGGCGGCGATCCGGCGGCCCTCGCGGATGCCCAGGTGGGGGCCGGTCGCCACCAGGTACGCCCCCGACCAACCCGCCAGACCCGCCCGCAGGGCGTCGAGGTAGTCCCGGGCCTGCCGGCGGGCCCCGGTCTCGGCCCGGGTCAGCGCCACCGGGTCGAGGGTGTCGACGTGCTCGTCGACCAGCAGGGAGAGCACCTCTCCCGTCACCGGCAACCGGGCGAGCACGCCCCGGTCCCGGGGCAACGTGCGGCCGGTCACCGCGTTGTGCGCCGCGATCGCGGCCGCGGTGCCCTCCCGGGAGAGGTCCGCGTCCGGGTGGACCCCGCCGATCCGGCTGACCAGGGTGCTGGTCTGGCGGGCCGGGACGGGAGCCACCACGACTGCGGCCCCGGCCAGGGCCGAGAAGGAGCCGCAGCCGCTCGCGTCGACGAAGGACCGGGCCCGGACCCGGTGGCGGCCGGCCGGATCGGCGACCTCCACCTCGCGCACCCGCCCGCCCGCGCTGCGGGCGGCGACCACCCGGCTGTGCAGCCGTACGTCGACGGCGGAGGCGGCGAGTTCCTCGTCCAGGACCGCCTTGGTGAGCTCCACGTCGAGCAGCACGAAGCTGTTCCCGGACCAGGGGAAGCCGGAGTCCCGGGAGCCGCCCGCCGCGTGCAGGCGGCGCAGGATGCCGGCGCCGACGCCCGCCACCACGCGCTCGCGGCGCTGGTCGGTGAACCCGCAGTAGATGGCCACGCCGGAAGCGGTGGCGGCGCCGCCGAGGAAGCCGTACGCCTCGATCAGCCGGGTGCGGGCACCGGCCCGGGCGGCGCCCAACGCCGCGGCCACGCCCGCCGATCCACCGCCGACCACGACGACGTCGAACTCCTCGGTGGGCAGGGGGGTGCTGTGCACGGTGGCGGTATCGCTTTCTCATCGGGGCCGCGGCCGGGGCCGGGGCCCGGGCGATCCCGCCCCGACGGCCCGGACCGCCTGGTGTTCCCATCGTCCGCGGCCCGCGGGTCCGGCGAACTCGCCCAAGGGACACTCCGCGTCGCCGAAAGAAGGCTTCCGCTCCGGGATCAGCTGCCGGTGCCGCAGTGCGCGAGGTCGCTCTCGGCCAGGGGCTTGCCCTCGGGGGTGACGTAGGTGACCCACAGGACCATGTCCTCGCTCCCCTCGTTGCGGCCTTCGTGGACGTACCCGCTGTCCTCGACGACGGAGTCGCCGGCGCGGTAGACGTGCACCCTACCGGGATGGACGGGCGCGTAGTGGGTCAGCGTTCCGGACTTCACGACGCCGATCAACTGCCCGTAGTGGCAGTGCCGGCCGGTACTGCCGCCCGGCGGCAGGGTGATCTCGCGGAAGTTGACCTGCACCGGATCCTTCACGGACACGTTGACGGGGGTGTCCTGCCGGCCCTGCGCGATCTCCTTCACCACGGGAGCGGGCCCCGCGCCGGGCGCCCCGGCGGATGCCGTGGCTCCCGTGGCGGTCAGGACGACCGTGACGGCGGCGGCCGCCCCGGCTAGGACACGGGACGGCTTGCGCATGGGCGTTCTCCCTCGATCACGGTGCAGGACGATCCGCGCGCGGCGGCAGGGACGGCTGCCGCCGCCGGACGCGTTCCATCGTGTAGAAGGGCTGCCCCGCGCAGCAGGGCCGAAGGTCACCGGTCGTCCGGGACCACCGGCCCGGCCGTCCTCCCGCGAGGCCGGGGCCCAGCGCGATGACCAGCGGGGGCCCAGACGGTCGCCGCGGCGCCCGTCTTCTTCGATCCGCACCATTGCTGACCCGTTCTCCGGGGTGGGACCGTGGCCGGCATGGTCGACACCCGCTCGCGACGGTACGAGGCAGCCGCCCGAAGCATGTTCTGGTCCGGCATCGCCCTGTTGCTGCTGGGCCTGTCCGCTCTCGCGGCCGCGCGGACGGACGGCGCCCGTCCGTGGGTGTGCGACCCGGGCTGCCGCCCGGCGGAGAACACGGCGTGGGAGATCGTCAGAACGCTCGGTGCGGTGGGCGCGGGCCTGGGCGCGCTGCTCGGGGCCGTCGCCGTGCTCATGGCTACCCTCCGCCGCCCACCGGCCCCCGGGCCGTCGAGCGATCCTTCAGCCGGGTCGAGCGACACCCGGCCGGGATGATCGTCGTCCGGGCCGAGGCGAGCGCCGAGGTGGCGACGGCGAGCGGGACGATCCAGTCCCAGCCGCCGAGGGCCCCCCGGGCCGGCGCGGCGGACACGGCCCCGCCCGGCGGGGCCGGTCAAAGCCCCTCCGGCGTTCGAGGAGCGGGGTTCGGGGCGGAGCCCCGAGACGCCCGGCGCGGCCCGCCCCCCCCGCCGGGGGGGGGGGGGGGGGGAGGGGGGGGGGGGGGGGGGGGGGGGATGGGGGGGGGGGTGGGGGGGGGGGGGGGAAAAACACC
>NZ_JBVHUE010000025.1:0-7283 GCF_055565515.1 Streptomyces sp. NPDC028419
GTAGGCGGGCGATCCTCCGCCTTGCGATGCACGGCACCAGACGCCGCGAGCCGCGCCCTCCGGGCGCCCGGCGCTACTTTCGAAACACGCCCTAGATCCAGCCGTGGTCGCGGGCCAACAGCGCCGCCTGGAAGCGGTTCGTCGCCCCCAGTCGCTGCATCAGGTCCGCCACGTACTTGCGGTACGTACGGACCGAGACGCCCACCTCGCGCGCCCCGCTCTCGTCCTTCTCCGCCTCGTACATGGTGGCCAGCACCTTCCGCTCGATCTCGCTCAGCCCGCCCCCCGGCCCCTGCCGGGCCGCGACGGCGTCGGCCAGCGGCACGGAGTCCGACCACATCCGCTCGAAGAGCGAGACCAGGTTGGCGACCAGCCCCGACTCCCGGATCACCAGGGCGCCCAGGCGCGGGTTCTGCGGGTCGATCGGGGTGAGCGCGGCCGCCCGGTCGAAGACCAGCATCCGCTCCAGGGGCTTGTCCGAGATCCGGATGTCCGCCCCCATCGCCGAGATCTCCTGGAGGTAGGCCAGCGTCGGCGCGTCCTCCACGGCCACCGGCCGCATGATCGTGCGCATCCGTATGCCCCGCCGCAGGATCCGGGCGTCCAGCGGCCGGGACGCGGCGATGCTGGCCGGGCTCAGCGCCCCGTGCGGTTGGGTGGTCAGCCCTTCCTCACGGGTGAAGAACGTCAGCTCGTCGATCACCGCCCGGACGTTGGGCGTCCCCTCGACCCGCTCGATCGCGGGCCGCTCCGACGCCCCGCGCGGGGCCGGTCGTACCGCGTCCCGCTCCGCCAGCAGCGATTCCACCACCCGCTGCTCGGCGGCCACCCGCCGCAGTTCCTCCTGTCGTTCCCGCAGCCGCAGGTCGATCAGCCGCTGCACGGCGATCGCGGGCGGCGCCGGCCGGACGTTGCCGTTGTCGGCGAGGGAGGTCAGCTCCATCGACTCCAGGCGCCCCAGCCATCGCTCCACCTCGGGCGCCGGAACGCCGAGGTGGTCGGCGAGGACCGCGGGCGTGCCTTCCGTGAGGCGGAGCAGGCATCTGTACAGGTCTTCGTCCTCTGGTGACATCCCCAGATGCGTGAGGCTTCCGGCGCGCAATGGTTCCCCCTTGTGGTGCTGTTCCCGCGCGGTCAACACGGTGGCCTGATCATAGGAACGCGGACACCGGCCTGACCATGGGTAACGGAATGATTCGCACCGCTCTGCGCCCCCGACTTCGGTGCAACTTGCTGCACCGGCGGGCGCAGGAAGCTGCGTCGGGAACACCGCCACCGAGGGCCTTCCACTCGGCAGTCTTCTCCTTGTCGGAACAACGGCGAACCACACAGGGGGAAACGATGAAGAAGACCACGCGCACCGGACGTACCCGCATCACCTCGATCATCGCGGGATTCGCGGTGGCGGCCGGAATCGCACTCTCGGGGCCCTTCATCCACCCGCCCACCCACGACGGGTCCACCGCCGCCGTCGCCGCGGTCAAGCCGCCGGTCGACCGGCTGGAAACCTTCGACTGGATCTGATCCGACCGCCCACGACGCACCGACGAGGAAGGAAGAGGGGCGACACCATGACCGCCTATTCGGTACTCATACCGTTCCTGCCGCGCAGGCCGGAACAGATCCTCCCCTACGCCGGCCTCGTCCAGTGGACCCACGCCCAGCGGCTCTGGCAGGGACAGTCCGTGATGGTCGAACCCCACCACGGGTTCGTCCACGCGGCCGGAGCGGGCTTCCGGGTCCCGACCGGGCTGGGCGTGACGCTCATGCCGCTGCGCCACCCCTACGAGGCCGCGCTCCAGGCCCGCTCGCTGGCCCTGGCCACCGGGCAGCCGGTGATCGCGGGCTTCGGACCCGGGGCCCCCTCCCTCCAGCAGGCCCTGCGCGGGGCCCCGTACCGCAAGCCACTGACCGCGGCCCGCGAGTACCTGACGGCCGTGCGCGGCCTGCTGGCGGGGGAGGTGGTGCGGATGGCGGGCGAGTACGTGACCTGCGAGGCGCAGCTCGCGCCCTTCCCCTCCGCTCCGGTGGAGCTCGGACTCGGCGTGCTGCGGCCCGCCATGGCCCGGCTCGCCGGAGAGGTCGCCGACGTGGCGATCACCTGGCTGACTCCGGCCGCCTACCTGCGGGACACCGTGCTGCCGGCGCTGCGCGAAGGCGCGGCGAAGGCCGGTCGGCCGGTGCCGCGGCTGACGGCGATCGTGCCGCTGGCGCTCGCCCGGACCGACCGGGCACCGGGTGAGATCGCGCTGGCCAGCAACTCCGCGCACCTGGGACTGCCGCACTACGTCGACATGCTGCGCAAGTCCGGGATCGGCATCACCGGTACGGACCCGGCACTGGACGCACGGGCCCTGGTCGAGGGGCGCGGATTCCTCAGCGGCGACACCGGGGAGATCCTCGCGCAGCTGAAGGAGTACGAGGACGCGGGCGTGGACGAGGTCGTCCTCAACGTCACCGGCGTGGCCAACCTCTACGGCCCGCAGGCTGCGACCGAGGAACTCAAGACCCTCCTGACCGCCCTGGCCTGACCCGCCGGCCCCGCTTCGCCTCGCATCACATCGCATCGCATCGCTTCACACCACTCGTATCGCTCGGTAGTGCTTCGCATTCCTTGAAGGGGGAGTCATGGCGGGAATCAAACGGCATCTGATGCTCTGGGGTACCGGAAAGCCGGGTGCGGAGCATTCCGCGACGGGCGCCGCGACGGTCGTCCTGGAGAATCCGGACCACCTCTCCACGCTGCTCGGCTCGGATCTCGTCGGCCCGGACTCCGTGGTGTTCGTACCCGGTCACACCGGGGGCACGGACGCGCCGGCTGACGGACCCGCCGTGACCGGTTACGAGGGCTCGCTCGGCGAGCCCGGCGCCGAATGCTCCCTCGGCACCGACTTCTACCTCCAGATCCAGAACTACGGGATCAGCGCCTACATGTCGGTGGTCGGCCCGACGCTGATCCGCGTCGCCGACGACATGGACCTCGACGCCTACCTCGCCGACGCCGACGAGGCCCGGCGGGCGGGGGTCTTCCCCGACTTCCTGACCAACCCCGTCATCCAGCTCGCCGACCTGCCCGCACTCGGCGCCGGTACGGCCGGTGACGGCCCGCGCCGCAGGCTGTACGTCGGCCCGGACGGCGCCCTGTCCACCGCCCCGGGCGGCGTTCGACTGGGTGTCCTCGGCGAGGACGACCTGGACCGCGTGGAGGCCCGCTGGCTGCTGCCGGACGGCGCCGGAGCACCGGAACAGATCGCTCAGCGGCCCTGGTTGGGGCGCTACCTCGCCGCGGTCGGCGCGGTCCGTGACCTGCGGGCCCGCGGCGTGGTCGACGTACGGGTCTCCGGATTCGGCGGCCGCCTCGGCGCCGCCGCGACCGCCGCCGCGGCGGCGACCGGCCCGGCCGACACCGCCGACGCGCTGCTGCCGCTGCTGCTGTGGTCGGGCGAGCACGCCTTCGTCCACGACCCGGCGAGCGGGCGCACCTTCGGCCTCGACCCGGCCGCCGCCGTCCTCGCCGAGGTGCTGCTGGTGTCCGGTTCGGTGGCGGCGGGCTCCGCCCACGCCGACCGCTCGGGCCTGGAGCGGGTCGCCGCGTACTTCGCGGAGGCCGGGATCGGCCTGGGCACGGCCGCCGGCGACCCGGCGGCGCCCCGCGACGAACGCCTCGGCGAACTCGTGACGGCGGGGCGCTGAAAGCCATGACGATGACGATGACGATGGCGACGACGGCGACGACGACGCATACGAATGCGACCACGACCACGACCGCGTCCATGACCGAGGAGGGGCACCGCCTCCCCACCCCCGCCGACGTCCCCGGACGCGCCGGCGAGCTGCTGGCCTCCCTCGGCGGACGGGCCGTGCTCTGCGACCTGTACGACGCCGTGGGCGCCTCCGTCTACCACGACCTCGCGGGCACCGGCACCCACGAAGTGCGCGAACTGCTCACGCTGGTCCGCCGCATCCCGGGCCCCGTGCTCGACCTGGCGGCCGGCTCCGGACGCCTGACGCTGCCCCTCCTGGCCCTGGGCCGCGAGGTCACCGCGCTGGAACTCTCCTCCTACATGCTGGAGTTGCTCGACCAGCGGCTGGCCGCGGCGCCCGCCGCGCTGCGCGAGCGCTGCCTGCCCGTACGGGCCGACATGAGCGACTTCGCGCTCGGCCGCCGCTTCGGCGCGATCGTGCTGGGCACCACCACCATCTCCCTGCTCGGCCCCGAAGGCCGCGTCGGGCTGTACCGGGCGGTGCGCGAACACCTGGAGCCCGGCGGCCGGTTCCTGCTCTCGACGGTCGACATGACCACCACCGGGACCGACCCGACCGCGGCCGCCGAGGTCGACATGGAGATCGTGACCGACAGCGGCCGCGCCTACCGGCTCTTCGAGCACTGGACGCCGGACTCCGGCAGCCGCACCGTCACGCTCTTCCCCGCGGTGATCGCCGACACCGGTCCCGTGGAGGTCTGCACGACCACCATCGGCGTCCTGCCCGTCGCGCTGCTGGAGGCCGAACTGGCCGCCGCCGGCTTCACGATCAGCTCCCGCCACCCGCTGCCCGCCGTCGGCGAGCGCCACCACGACGTACTCCTGGAGACGGAGGTGACCCCGTGAACGACACCACGACCCCCGGCCACCACCCGCTGTGGCCGTCCCTGACCGCACCGCACGACCAGGGCCGCGACGACCTCTGCGCGGTGTCCGCGCACGGGGTACGGGTCCGCTTCGCCGACGGCCGCGAACTGCTCGACGGCTCCAGCGGCCTGTGGAACACCAACCTCGGCTACGGCAACGAGGAGATCGCCGCGGCCGCGGCGGCGGCGCTGCGCGAAGCCTCGTACCTCTCGGTCTTCCGCTACGAGAACGCCTACGCCCGCCGGGCCGCCGAGGCCCTGGTCGAGGCGGCCGGCCCCGAGCACTACGGACGGGTGCTGTTCTCCACCTCCGGCGGCGCCGCCAACGACCTCGTCATGAAGGTCGCCCGGCAGTACCACGCACTGCGCGAACAGCCGCAGCGCAAGGTGGTCGTCGGCCTGCGCGGCAGCTACCACGGCCTGACCTACGGCAGCTTCGCGCTCACCGGCGACGACCTCGGGCAGCAGCTCTACGGGGTCGACCAGCGCCTCGTGCGGCACGTCACCCCCAACGACCCGGCCGAACTGGGCACGCTCATGGCCCGCCAGGGCGGCCAGATCGCCGCCGTCGTCGTCGAGCCGGTGCTCGGCAGCGGCGCGGTACCCCTGACCGAGGAGTTCCTGGCCGAACTGCTGCGGCTGCGCCGGGAACACGGCTTCCTGCTGGTCGCCGACGAGGTCGCCACCGGCTTCGGCCGCACCGGCAGCCTCTTCGCCTCCCAGCAGTGGGCCGAACAGCCCGACCTGCTGGTCTCCTCCAAGGGACTCACCAACGGCACCAGCGCGGCGGCCGTCGTGATCGCCTCCCACCAGGTGGCGGCGGCCTTCACGGACGCCGGCGCCGTCCTCACCCACGGCGAGACCCAGGCCGGCACCCCGGTCACCTGCGCCACCATCACCGCGACCCTGAGCGAGATGCGCCGCCTCGACGCGGTCGCCCTCGGCCGGCGGCTCTCGGCCCGGCTCGACACCGAACTGGGCGCGCTCGTCGACGACCACCCGCGGGTGGCCGCCACCACCGGCCTGGGCCTCTTCCGCTCCGTCCGGCTGTGCGACCCGGACGGGACCCCCTTCCCGCAGGACCAGGTGCACACCCTGGTCCAGGCGATCCGGGAGGCCGGCGCCATCGTGCACCCCGGGGTGAACGGCGTACAGCTCTTCCCCGCCCTCACCTACACCGACGCCGACCTCACCGAACTGCTGGCCCGCGTCGTCGCCGGACTGGAGATCCACCTGGCACGGACGGCCGCCCCGGCGGTCGGGGCGCGGGCGTGAGCGCGGGCTGGCACGCCCCGGCGCAGCAGCTCATCGGCTGCGGCAGCCTGGGCGCGTGGTTCACCGGGCGCCCCGAGCGGCGGATCACCGTCCTCGTGGACGAGGCGGTCGCGTCCGCCCCGGTCACGGCCACGGTCAGGGCCCTGCTCGCGGGGGAGCGGTACCGGACGCGGGTGCTGGAGCTGTCCGGCCCCGGCGACCTGGAATCGGTGGTCGACCTCGCCCAGCGGCTGGCGGATTCCGAGTTGGTGGTCGGGATCGGCGGCGGCTCCCTGCTCGACCAGGCCAAGCTGGCCGCCCTGCTGCGGACCAACCCCGACGCGTACGCCCGCCTCACGGTGCCGCAGCGCAGCGGGCTGCTGGTCCTCGGCCCGCACACCGCGCACGGGCTCCCGCTGGTCGCCGTACCCACCACGGTCGGCACCGGCACCGAATCGAGCGGGGTCGCCTGCCTCGGCTATCCCGGCCAGGGCAAGCGGCTCGTGATGGGGACCGCGCTGCGGCCCCGGGCCGCCGTCCTGGACCCGGCCGCCACCGCCACCCTCGACGACGAACTCATCGCCGAGGGGGTCCTCGAAGCGCTCTTCCGCGCGGTCAGCCCGTACGTGGGCGACCACGGGGACCTGCCGACCGAGGACGCGCTGGTGGAGACCATCGCCGAACGGCTGGTGCGCCTGGGCCACGAGGTGCGCGACGCGCGCCGCGCCGGCCGGCCCACCGACGACCGGCTGCGGCTGGAGATCGCCAAGCTCAGTGCGCTCAGCCACGCCGAATGGGCGCACCTGGGACGCGACTTGTACGCGGTCAAGGGCTGGCTCATCGCCAACGAGCTGTCCTCCGCGCTCGGCGTGCGCAAGATGACCGCGGTCGCGGCGATCCTGCCGCACCTGTGGCGGGCCATCTCCGCGGGCGAGTCGAGGCTCGGCTCGGCGGTCCGACTGGAGCGCCTGTGGTCCCGGCTGCGGGCGACCGATCCCGGCGCCCTGCCCGCCGACCCGGCGCAGGGCATCGAAGCCCTCGTCGACTCCTGGGGCATCGACCGCGGCATCACCGCGGGCCCCGACCGGCTCGCCGCCATCGCGAGCCGCACCGTCCGCGCCTGGGGCGCCGGTCTGCCGATGCTCGGCGGCCTGCGCACCGGCGAGGTGTACGGCCTGCTGGCCGAGGCCGCGGCCTGAACCCACGGCCCGGCCCCACGGCCCGGCCCCATGACTTCCGCACCCGCCGGCACTGCCGCGAGGCGCGGTCGAAAGAGCACGACCCACTGCACCACCCCTCGCACGATCCACACGGAATCAGGAGCTTTCCCATGCAGGAGAACCTCGCGATCGACGCCTTCCCCGCCCTTGAGCTCGGCATGCAGGAGCTGGAGGCCATG